>JAKSTF010000017.1 GCA_024402715.1 Alphaproteobacteria bacterium | reverse complement strand
GTCCAACGACTGACCACAGCAGCAATATGTTCCGGTAAAACAGTTTTATATTCCTTGGCTGCGGTATTCATTTTTTGAATTCTTTCTTCCAATTCTGGTATTTTACCGTATTGCAATGCGGATGCACGTTCATAATCACCGTTACGCATTGCGGTTGCAACCTCTGCCTTGGCTGTATCCAGTGCCGCCATTGCATCAGACAGCCCCCGCATTTTTTCCTGCTCTGCCCGCCATTTTGCGGTCAATTCATTTGATTCATTTTCAGTATCTTTGATTATTTTTTCCAAATCACTCAACCGTTTCTTAGATTCTTCATCTTTTTCTTTTTTTAACGCCTGTTGTTCGATTTTCAACTGCATCAAATGTCGATCAATTTCATCTAACTTTTCTGGTTTTGATGCAATTTCAATACGAACACGTGCAGCGGCTTCGTCCATCAAATCAATTGCTTTGTCCGGTAAAAATCGGTCCGAGATATACCGATTCGATAATTTAACCGCCGCAACCAACGCTGAATCAGAAATGCGCACCCCATGATGACCTTCGTATTTTTCTTTTATACCGCGCATAATTGAAATCGTATCGTCCACAGTCGGTTCTTCAACATACACAGGTTGGAAACGACGTGCCAACGCAGGATCTTTTTCAATATATTGCCGATACTCATCCAATGTTGTTGCCCCTAAACAATGCAATTCCCCACGTGCCAACATTGGTTTTAATAAATTTCCGGCATCCATTGAGCCTTCGCCTTTGCCGGCCCCAACCAATGTGTGTAATTCATCAATAAATAAAATGATTTGACCATTTGATTCTTTGACAGCCTTTAATATTGCCTTAAAACGCCCTTCAAATTGTCCGCGATACATTGCCCCCGCCATTAACGCCCCCATATCCAGGGACAATAATTTTTTGTTTAATAAATTTTCTGGTACATCACCCGATATAATCCGTGATGCCAAACCTTCTACAATTGCGGTTTTACCAACACCTGGACTGCCAATTAACACAGGATTATTCTTTGTACGGCGACTTAATACCTGAATGGTCCGTCGAATTTCTTCATCCCGTCCAATAACAGGATCCAATTTACCATCCGCGGCCAATTTTGTAAAATCAGTTGTGTATTTTTCTATGGCCTGTTGCGGTGTTTCTTGCATTTCATCTGGGTTCATAATAAACGCCTCTCTATTTTTTGTTTTCGTTATGCGATATATAATACCACCACAATAAATTTCAAGACACAGGAATCAAACCATCTAAACAATCACGAAAAAAGCCACCTTAAATGTGTATTTTTTTGTTTTTCTATAATTTATTGCATTTTTTGATAAAAAATTTAAATCACTTCTTGACTTTCCATATTTTTTATTATATTTTAGTCTAAGCTTAATTCAAAGGATTATAGATTATGCCACGTGTATGTACAGTTACAGGTAAGAAGACAGCAGTTGGGATGAACGTTTCCCACTCTGACCGTCATACAAAACGTACGTTCTTGCCAAATTTACAAGTTTTAAAGTTTCACAGCGATGTTTTGGGTCGTGATTTTTCGTTGCGTTTGTCAACAGCCGGTTTGCGCACATTGACAAAGCATGGTGGTTTGGATGCATATGTGATTGCCAAGCCAGTATCACGTTTGACCCCAGAAATGGCTGCAATCAAAAAGGCCATCGAAAAGAAACAAGGTGTTGCCGCAGCTCCGGCGAAAAAGCCTGTACATAAGGCTAATCGCAGTGCACGCCTGGTTAAAAAGGTTGCAGCGAAAACAGCAAAATAAAAATTGCTGTTGACGTTTTGGCCCCGTGGCGGAATTGGTAGACGCGCTTGACTCAAAATCAAGTTCTGCGAGGAGTGTCGGTTCGAGTCCGACCAGGGCCACCAAAAGATATAAACCCACAGTTGTGGGTTTTATTTTTATTAAAAATCATAAATTTATGTAATTTCGCCTTGAAATATAACACAGGTTTGATACAATTTTTACGTCAATTATGACAATCAAAGGAGAAATAAAATGAAAAAAGTAATGTTGGCATTGTTTGCTGTTATGACATTGGCTGCCTGTACAGGTTCTTATAAATCTGGTAACTGCGAATATGATTTCTTGTTACACAAAGATATTTCTATTTCTAAAATTATTGGTAATGCCACAGGTGGTTGCCGTTAATTTATCAATCCCCCCAATCGGGGGATTTTTTATTTGTCACCACTAAAATGAACCTTTTTATGCAGCCAATCGTTTTTATTGGTATAAAGGGGAAAAATTAACATGTTTAATAAATTTATTATTTCCATATTGGCCACAACATTGTTGGGTGCATGCACAATAACACCATATACCACCAGCGCAGATTTTACATATCATTCAAATTGCTGTGATACGACATATGCAATACATCAACACCATATTCATTCGGATACCCCAAAAACGGTATTGGTTTCAAAAACAGTTATAAACAATAACGTAAACACAACAAAAAAACGCACACCAAATATACATTATGCAAAAAATCATACGGATAAAAAGGTTACACCCAATAAACGCCCACAGGCAATACGTATTGCCCGCAATGATTTACGTCGTAATATAACCCCGATAATTAATCCGACACCAATAACACACAAAACAGATAAAAATAAAATCGCAAAACACAAATCGGACAATAAAAATCATAACAACAAACATCATAAAACCGATGCATAACAAAAAAAACAGTTATGAATTTCATAACTGTTTTTTTGATATATAAATATATTTTATCGGCTTCTTGTTTTGCCCACAGATTGTTTTTTCCCTTTTTGTTTTACAATCTGTGCGGCCTTGGCAAATTTTCCTGTTTTTTGGGTCTCTTGTTGTTTTATATTATTTTGTGCATCAATAAATGATTGTTGTTTATTTTTAAATTTATCCAACGCCCTTTCATATGGTTCAACATCAATTTCTGCTTTTTCAGCATTAAATTTTGCATTTTCATAGTTTTTCTGGGCATTTTTATAATTTTTTGCTTTATCTATACCCATATCTGCCAATGCATATCGTGCCATCCCGGCATTGTAATAAAGCTGTGCCTTTATTTCCAATTTTTCTATTTCATCGGTATTAATTTTATTAATTCCTGTACGAACAATTTCACAACATTTTTCGTAATATCCCCAGGCTGATTTTTTATTTTTTCCCTTGAAAGAATCACCCAGTTTTTTATACGAAATCGATAAATCACTGTATGCTGCTATGTTATCGGTGGATTTTTCAATTGCCCGGCTATATAAATCTATCGCGGTTTTATAGTCTTTTTTGTTATATGCAGACAAAGCCTTGAACATAATATCATCGTCTTGCGGTTCATTGTTATTAACTATATATGTCCCAGACAATAAATTAATATTCAATTCTTTGGCCATTTCTGTAATTTTTTTCCCGTTGTCTTTTTCAACCGCCAATGCATATTTGACCACTTTGGGGGTCATTTTATATTTTCCTTTTGATCTTAAATTTGCAAGCTTAACCACACTAAATGAATCACATGTCTTATTTTGTATATCGGCGGCGGTTATTAAACCGGTGTATAATGCACCACACCACCACCTTCTTTTTAATGTCCCTGTTTTAAAATTGCTGTTATTTTTTTTCCCTAAATATTGAAAGGCATCGGCTTGTTTTTGTTTATCCGATTTTGCATTTTTTAATCTTGCCACAATTCCATCCGTATGGCCCGGCAATTGGTATGCAGATATTAATAAACCAAATATTTGATTTTTTGTTAAATTTGTCAATCCATACGTTTTACAACACGACTGTATTTTTGTCAGTGTTTCGTATTCTAGGTGCATTTTTACCTGATTTAATGCGTCTTGCTTTGAAAGATTTTCTACCATACTTTTTGTTTTGGCATTATCAACACGAATTGGTTTTTTACCTGGACCTGGATAAAACCATGTTAGTCCCAGGCTGTAAGTATATACGCTTTCTTTTTTGTGTTTTTTCGGTTTTTCACGATATGTTTCAAAATCACACAACAAAATCAGAATTTCATTTAAATTATCATTCATAAATTTTTTTATAAAATTCTTGTCCTTTAAATTGTATGAATCTGTGTTATTTTCTACACTGTTTTTTTCCATGGAACGATCATCATTTTCTTGCATTCCATGACATCCAGTCATCATTGCCAGCAATAATGTCGTCCCATATTTCATAGCATTTTTTACATTCATCTTTTTTCCACTTTGGTATAAAAGTTAGAAACGGTTATCTTTCGAATTTGACCATAACCGTCTTGACCGCCGCAACATATTCTTGTAATGATTCTTTCTGTTTTCTTAAATAATGTATTTGTCCACAAATATCATCAAGTTCCACTTTAGTCCCCTTTAAAAGGCCGCATTCAAAATTTGGAATTTTATCGCGTAATTCAAAATTTGGAAATTTATCATCGCCGGGTAGCCTACAAAATACAAGACTCCCCTCTTTTAAATCATCCATTATAACAGAATAAAAATCCGCCTGCTGCCTATCATTGGTTGGCAATACTAGCATTTCACCTTCGTAAGCCCCCGTCCTCGGAATATTCATTACTTCTTCCCGAAATAACTTAAATTCTCTCATAAACTTAATAACTCTTGTTTTCAAATCTCTTAATTCTGGGTTCTCTACGTATCTCCTCGATTTCCCCTCACCTATACACTCGCAATCAAAAAATAGTTTTTTACCTGATTCCCATATAGCTACCCCCTTATCCCCCCAATATTCACTTTGGGGATAATAATAGTCTCGCACCTTATCACCACCTACTAACGGGAACCAATATCCATAATAACCATCTTCACTCCAACGATACCAAATATCCTTTAAATTGTCCAAATACTGGACTTTCGAAAAGTCATTCTCAGAAAGGTTTCTATATAGAATTTGTTCATATTCTTCATTTAATATTTTACGCATCATTTCTTGCACCCTCCAGTGCAACGATGACTCTTCTTTTTTTATCTCAGATATACGTTTAACACTTCTACTAATATCTAGTTTTTCATTAGCCCTAATTTCTGCATCCTTAAACCCACTGTCATGACCGCTGTCATGACCACTGTGATAACCACTGTGATAACCACCACCAAAACTTAACGCCGCAATTGCCGTACCAAATAAATATTTTTTAACCTTGCTTACTGTGTTTTTTGCCATATTTATACTCCCTGTACGTTTTTTTCATATACATAGGATTAATTGTAGTCAAAAAAAAAAAATGTCAATACAAAAAACACAATTTTGTATATATTTGTAAATTAAAATTGGACAACTTTGGGATATTAAAGGTAAAATCCACCGTTATAAAAAATAAAAAAATATTATTAACGCCCAGTTATATCCATTCCAGTATTCTGTAATGAAATAACCGACCGATTATCTGTTTTATTTTCAGTTGTCAATGTACCGATAATTAAATCAATTTGTTTATCCGTCAATACCGTGTCAAATCGATGCGATATAATATCCCGAATATCGGTTAACACCAGACCACGTGCCCAAAACAATCGTGATGTATTTTTAATAATTTGCATACAATCATTAACATCCGTCCCACGATATATCAATCCCAATCCGGTCAAAACAGATATAATTTCTGTAAATGCTGTTTTTAATGGATACACACGATGTTTTACATTTAAATCAATAAAACAAATTCCGTTATCTGAATAAAAAAAGTTTTCACATTTTGATGGATCTATCATCAAACCCGAATTTGTGATGGCAAACCAATCGGATATAAATTTATCCAGAAATTTTAAATCCATTTGTGCAATTTGTTTCAACCGTTTTTTATATTCTGTAATTTGCATATTGTGCCGATACAAACAATCACCAATCGCACGCGGTTGCAACGTATATCCCGATACATATCCAAAATTATCAATCGGACCATCAATCCGATATTCCAATATCGGACAAATATTAACCCCATCATTTTTTAATTTATTACCGATAATAATTTGCTGTTTTAAATCTGTTTCCTTAAAATTACCGTGCAACAAAGCATAATCATCAAATAAAAAACATTTTTTATTACCACCACGGGCGGTATCAACCGAATTATTTTGTAAATTTATAAAATTATCAATCAACATTATGATTTCCATATTTTGGAATATTATATCATAAAATTAACAGATTTTATTTTTTATTAATTTTTATACGTTGAATTTCGGCAACCCTGAATTCATAAAAAAATTTCATTTTCTTTATCCATTCCTGTTTTTCCATCACGGATAAACAACGCGAAATATAATTTTTTGAAAAATTTTGTTCTATTTGTTTTAATTTATCATCGTCAACAAACGTTTGCATCGGTGGCAAAATTTTATCTGTACGAATAACATTATTTTGTCTGAATATAATATACGATTTTTTTCCGGTACTTTCGGTAAAGTTTTTATACCAGAACCCATTTATACCAACCGATTCAAAAAAACGTATCATCCTTTGACAAAACAAATTTTCTGGGGTTGGCAAATAATATTGTGCCGTATTTTTATTATACAATGATTCCAATGCAAGTTCTTGTCCGATTTTATCAGTATCAACAGATTGTGAAATAAAATCATAGTGATATGATAATCTTTTCCGGGTCGCCCGTTCACACTTTTTATAAATATTATCCCATTTTTGTAATTTGTTAATATCATCTATAATTGTTTTATCCAACAAAAATGCCAAAACTATCGCCCGCCAATCATCAACATAATGATCATTTAAATCCGGAATTTCTATATAATTGCCACTTTTTAAATGTGCAGATATTATTTTTGGTTTATTAATATCTATATTTTTATCACGTTTCCATTTTCCCTCTTTTAACACGGTGCGAGCGGTATCTTCTGTTCCAAAGTGGGTCAACGGAATAAAATAATCAAAATCGTAATAGGTACCGTGATAACATTCTATGACACGGGCCATTTCATCACACAAAAAATCGTTTTTTTTCTTCATTACCGATTATAATATCAATAAAAATTCATTAGGCAATTTTTTTTATTTAAATATTATTTTGAATATTATACACTTCTTACACAAGATACGAAAAAGGATAAAACAATGAAATATGTCCACGGCTTGAGAACATTTACCACCCAAGAAATGAGCATACTGGAAACACTGCAAGAACTGGAAGATGTGATTGGTATCGCAAAAATAGTATGCCATAACGAAAGTGATTTTGCATGTAAAAATTTGGACGAAGCAGAACACTATATCCCATACCTGTGCAAAAAAATAAAAATTGCACTGAAATACGTACCAACAGAAATTCAAGAAAAAGAGTATTTGTAAAATAACCTGTGCACCTATGGTAAACAAACAAAAAATTAAAAATGTTATTAAATTGTTATTAACCAAAGAAGTAGATTCATTCTGTGCCCCCGGACCTTACTGTGCCCCCAGTCAACAATTTGATACCGTCCTTAGAAAAAATGGTTTTGTACCACCAATTAAACTTTGGCATCAGTACAAGTTCCCAAGTGGTTTTACAGATATATCTTTTGAAAAATATATTCACCAATAAATTTATTTATATTAATTTGATTCGGACAGAATTATAAATCCAGAAAAATATATCAAAAATTTTTATTTTGGAACAGATATTCCCGAACAAATACAAAAACAATATTTAAAAGAATTAACACGTATTACAAATTCTTTATCAATTGAAGAAAAAGAATATATTGCAAATTTTTTTCAACAGAAAAAAATTAAAGTATTTAGAAAATTGAAAAAATTTTTATTCAATTTAAAGGAATTAAATCCCGAAACACAAAATATCAATCCACAATCTATTATAGATTTTGATATTTTATATTGTGGCATGACTTCACGTTTTCATCCCGAAGATATTAAATATTTTTATTATGATATTCGTAATAACAAAAATTTGGAACAGACAAATAAAATTAGAGAAAAAATAGAATCCATTTCTGGTGTTAGAATCGGTTTTCATATTGCAGCAAATCGTGCACAAAAAATATTATTACAAGCCATATTAATTACACAAAATAAAAATGGATCTACATCTGATTTAAAATAAATATTAACAGTAAAAAACCGCCACAAGGGCGGTTGAATTTTTGGTTGTGTTCTTCGCGAACAAATTTACAAGAATTATTGTCTCTTGTCCAGGAAATTGAACATGTGAAAGATATATTAACGCTTTGATAATATGCAGTTCATATGATATCCAACATGGTAAAAAATAGTATTAAATCAAAAATACCTTCTACCGCACAGTTGGAACAGCAATTTTTGTCTATTGCATCAACAAAAGTTTTTCGTGTAACAAAAACTCCAGAACTATTATCTAATTTAGACGCAACCCTAATCAAAGATGTGGCACAATCTGATATTGCATTTGTGGCACGTCTTTTAAATACAGGTATACGGTGGCTGGCCTTTTTATCCGTCAATTTTGCGTCGCCGTATATTAACAGCATTATCGCGAATATATAATTCTATATCTGGACCAATAAAGATTTGTGATTTATACGAACTCTTAAAACCAATTGTAAAAATGATGCCAGATAGGCATATTATGATTGTCGCTGATAAAAATCCGGCACTAAATAGAGATAAAGCAATAGATGTTGGTGATAATCTTGTAAAATCCCGTAACATACCAGAACCTTATTTGATAGAAAAGCAAGGTAATGTTGGTATTATCGCTCTTTCAAAATTTTTTAAACCAGATGATAAGGCACATTTAGAAAGAATTCATTAGCAAGTTTTGAATATAATGTCTTGTACAAATGCAATAATTATAGATTTACGTAATAATGGTGGTGGTAGCCCAATAATTTCATCTATGCTAGCCGATACCTTATCGGGTTTTGATGCTTTACCATATTCACGGCGTATATTTGCCCGTACTACAAAACTGGCACACGAACTACAATCGTATATAGATATATGCCGGCATAAAAAAACGTTTCTGGTACCACCGATCCTGTTATGATTGTTGATAATTCTAAATTTAAAATGCCTAAAAATTATAAATGGGCATTTGCTGGTGATATTTATGTTTTAGTTAATAATCGTTCTGCTTCAAATTCTGAACACACTATAATATCTTTATCCTTTACGCAGCCTGTGATTCTAAAACAAATTGATTAAACTGTTTCAATGAAGAACGCACTGAACAGGAAATATATCTACCCCTTACTTCGTGAATTCCACCTTTTTGATATTGTGGGCAAATTTCAGAAATAGAATTTGCTAACTCTTCAACTGATAAATGTTCGGCATTACATACAAACTTTAATCCGCGCAAATAGTCATATACTGTTGATGGTCTATTATTAACCACAGTTGCATAACCTTTTTTGATTAACCAATTTTTATAAGTTTTTAACATTTTTATATCCTTTTGTTTTTTGTTAATTTCTGCTTCTTTGCATACTTAAATTATGCCGTGGAACATCTGAAATGTACAATCTTTAAAAAAAAGCTCAGATTTCTGCGTTTTTTTGAACAAATTTAGTCTTTCGGAGCAAAATAAGGATACATTTACTGTTGATTTGGTATAGTTAATAATAAACTGTTCAAAATATATAGTTTATGGCCTTTTATCCACATATGGTAATTCAAACACACCCTATGGTGCACAGTCAGTAATAAAACACCCGTAAACAATCCAAATTCAACCCCAGAACAACGAAAAGCATTACAATGTCAATCTAATCCAAGTTTAAGCATCCTATCAAGAATGTCGTTAACAATCTTTTCAGAACCATTGCCTTCAAAAACCTCTGTCACCGCCCAAGAAGATTGTTCTGTTAAGTGTGAACGATAAGGAAGCTCATTGGCTAAGTCTCCTATTCCGGCTCTAGAAGAAACACCATTAACCGCATTTGATAAGACGGTTTGTCTAGAATTAAGTGCACCTTTGCCAATTTCATCTAAATAATGATTGTTTTCGTGTGCCACAGTACCAAGGAATTCATCTAAACTGATATCTGACATTACATTAGGATTAAGGTCTAATACATTAGTCCCTTGTGAATGGTTTCCAGGTGCAGTATCCAGAGTTTTATCATAATTGCATACTAACCCATTACACCCCTTACGACCATCGTATCGAGCGGACAATTCGGCTGCAAATTGTCGTTTTTCCTCTAAAGATAAATTATCAAAATTTATAGCTTGGCGAGCAAGTTCTTGGTCCCTGGCAATAATGTCAACATATGTATCATAAGTATCTTGCGCATATCTTTCTAATTGTTTTTGGTCTACAGCACCAACTAATGCATTAGAATAAATTTGTTTTTTATCAACAATATCATCTAGTTCTTTTACCGTTCTAGCTCTATCCATTGCCCCATCGCCAACTTCATTAACAATATGTGTAATTATAGGATTTTCTTTCATCGCATATTCAGGAAAGGTTCTTGCTAATTCTGACTCATAGATTAAAAACTGATTTCCTTGTCTGTTAAACGGTATTTGCTTTTCTTTAAGCACATCTTCAAAATGACTTAAATACCCATCTTGCACCCCAAAAGTATACACGGCTTCTGCTTGATTATTAAGAAATACATTCAAGTCGCCACCCATATGTTTTAAATAATCTTCTAACTCATTAATTCTCGGATATTGACTAGGGGCATCAAATAAACGGGTCTCCATAAATCCATCCGGTTTAACACCAACAAAAATACCGTTACTGTCGCCTAAAGCTTCTACTTTGTAACCATAAAAATTTGCTTCAAATTGCACTTTTGGTATTGTTATTTCTTCACCGCTGCTAAGT
Organism: Alphaproteobacteria bacterium; assembly: GCA_024402715.1. Lineage (GTDB taxonomy): Bacteria > Pseudomonadota > Alphaproteobacteria > Rs-D84 > Rs-D84 > Enterousia. The sequence goes on along the minus strand of JAKSTF010000017.1, from coordinate 7,707 downwards.
CTTATTGGTTTCCCTTCGCTTATTTTTTGTTTTAATTGTGTCCGTTTTGCTGATAAACGAACATCATCTGATGTTTGGGCAACTGCTTTTACCACATCGTCTGTTTTATCCATTAACACTTTGCTTGATTTAGATAATTTAGTAACAGCTGTTTTCGCCTTTGGTCCAATCCATTTTCCCACCGATGTAACAACCGATGCCATTTGTAATGTTATACCAACTGCACGCCATACTTGTTCGGGGGTCCAATTTTCAAATATTCCAGATTGATTATCCGACATAGATAAACTGTTTAATGCAACATCTGACCAAAAGTCGTCGTTTTCAGGTATTAAATTTGCCAATCGCGCCATCTCTGAATCAATTGCAGATATTTCAGGGGTGGTAAAATCATTTTGTGAATCTGCCAAATGTTGAAAATTATTTTTGATTAAATTCTTTGCACATGATGCAGATTTACAATTATTGCTTTGCACCAAGAATTCGTCTGCGATTGCATCTATCTTTAATTGCGCACCCAGTTCAATAGCGGCACCAACAGTTTCAATCCCGGTCAGAACAACAACCGCACCAGCACCACCGGTTGCAACCGTCACAGTAACACCAACAACCGCACCACCAATGATTAATGCAATATTAGTATTTTTTTGAACATTTTCCGCATCTGCACCACTGGGCAACATACACACACCATTTTGATACTTCACGCGTTTACATGTTGGACAGTTTTTAAGATTCGCACTTGCCAATAATTTGCATTGCTTTTCATCCAAATTTATACATTGTTCACCGGCATATGTTCCACCTGCCGCCATACAATCCATACCCTGGGCACCACCTTTGGCAACTTTCTTGTTTGATTCCGATAAATCATCAAACACAAAATCAACAGGTTGACCATTTATTGTGCAGGTTAGGACATCATCAACCTCTGGTATCATTCCAGAAAAATCATACAATTGTGTAAAGCCATCATTACACTTACAACTGGTTATTTTTGGATTTGTCACAGTTTTCTTTACCCAATCACAAACTTGCGTCTGTGTCGCAACATTTGAATTCAGTTGTATTCCACTTTCCTTAAATGCGTAATTATTAATTCCAAACGCAGTCCGTAAATTAGATGCAGAAACAGACCCATTACTTATAACACATGCGGTGTGCTTGTTCGATTTTGAACCTGTTGTCCCAATTTTGGCAGAACGCCCAAATCGCGACATTGATTCATTTACTTTACTGCAAATCGCACCATCTGTGGTTTCACACGCAGCTTTCCAAGTTTCAGATGTTCCAACCGTTTGCCCATTTCCCAGTGTTGCAGCATTACTATACCCAGATGGTGAATATTTTAGTCCAAATATTTTACAAACACCACTTTCTGTGCCTTCGTTTATCACATAATCTGTCGTTTCGGTCACACTATCAAACCGAAATTCATACGCCATATTTTTATCCATAGACAAACATTGAATATAATCATCCGGTGGTAATGTTGTCTGGCGTATTTTTTTGCTGCATGCCAAATTATTGTCTGCAAATTTAATACGGGCATACTCTTTGGCCAAACCATTCGCAATAAGTTGATTTACTTTTGTTCCACCCAGAACCTTATTAGAAAATACATCATCAATACAACGACCAAAACCATTCTTAACAAAAATATTATCTTCACCACATAATGCCCTAAATTTCCAAGTTGCATATTTCATAAGGGCATTTACAAAATCCTGACACTTGGATTCGCCGTCTGGCTTTGTAATATCCCAACCCGCCGCCTTGCAAACCTGCCAAACACCTGACGCAGGGATTCCAGCATTTGTTCCACCCGCATTTTTAATTTGAGCATTGTATTCGGCAAGCGCAGCAACCTGGGCATCCGCACCAGAAATTTTTTGTTTTACTGTTATTTCTACCCCATTACTAGAAATATGAATATTCGCAAAACACGGTGTAATTAAAAACACTGATAATAATGCCAGGGTTATTCGCTTCATTTTAATACCCCCGTACATTTTTCGGCAACATTTGCCACTTTCTTGATTGCGCTAATTTGTGTCGCATTAAACACCGTTGCGATCGCAGATGCAACAGTTGATGCACCCGCCAAAACATTTGACGCAGTATTCAGGTTCTTTTCTTTCTGTTTGCCAGATTCACTATCGTCATTTCTTGTTTTATCAGTATTCGCAACCGCAGATGTGACCGTTCCAACCGCACCCGTTGTTGCACCAACAATACTGGATATCATTGCACCCTTACCACGATTATTTATTGGTGATATATCAACATAATTATATTCATCACAGGCGGTCACAATATTGTTTGCCTCTGTCACATCTTCGCCATTTATACGCGCCTGCATAATTGAATCACGCAGATTTTTTACAGACCCCTTACAATTATCAATTTGTGTTTGCAGGTCACCCTTTACCTGGTTATTACCGGCAATTATTGCACCCGCAATATTCGTCACCGTTCCACCTGCCATTAAGCCAGTTCGCCAATTTCCAAGTTTCTTGGATTGTTCGTTTAATTTGTTTATTTGTTCGGTAAGAGGTTTCTTTGATTTTGCACTTTCATAACTTTGGTTGAATTCACGCCCCCACTGTGCAACTTGTTCTTCGGTTGGCGATTCTTGACCATCTTCCATTTCAGATAATTCTTGCAACAACCTTTCCAGTTCTTTATCTTTATTTGCCTTTACAATACCAACAACAGTTGCGCCAGTGTTTACCGCCGTTCCAACACCAGTAACCGCAGTATTTATCCCCGCCATCTTTTTTAAATCAGCCAATTCATCATCAATACCAACACATGCAGTATATGTTGCACGCAACGCATCATTCAATGGCAACACTTCCGCATTTACAATCATCGGTAAAGCACAAAAAACAACACAAAAAAACTTAAAATTCCTACCTAACATTATAGGAATAATTGTATCAGAAAATATAAAAAAAACATCTATATTTACAACAATACAACCAATATGTCTAAATTATTTTTTTATCCAATTTAGCAATTTTTCGTTTAGTGGTCTTTTATTGGTTGCTTTGGATAGAATTGCATTATCTAATTTGTTTTTTATTTTATTATCAACTGGGGCGATTGTATCTGGATATGAAACAACCATTTCATCTGTATAAAGGTTGATTTTGATACCAGTTAAACACAAACAATTGTCAATAATTAGTTTAACGTCATAGATTGTTTCTGAATTGTTGTTGATATCTGTTAGTTCAATATTTGTAATACGCATAACATTACCTTTGTTTTTTATATTGAACTGCATATTTTAAGCATTTTTTATTAAAACAGGATAAATGCAGGATGTTTTGCCCTGTCGGTCAAATCACATTTTTTATATTAATCGGAAAATCGTTATCCGAATTGGAAGTTTAGTTCAAGAACCGTCTGTTTCGAAAAGATTCTAATACATATCAATAACGCGGTGTTGTTGTGCAATCAAAGGTATTGATATGACAGATTTTGAAATTTTAAAGCAAGAAATCCAATCTTGGTATCCTGATTATGCTTTTTCAGACAAAGAATTAAACAGTGCAGTTCGTGATTTAATCAAATTTTTTGCAATCGGTGTATCAACTGTATACAAAGCAAAAAATAAATGCGTACAACCCCCAGAAAACTAGGTAAAATCAAATAAATAAAGAGGCACATCTATGTTAGAAACTAAAAAATCAGAAATAAATTTTAAGAAATTAAGACCATGCAACCAAGCAATAGCATTTACTCGTGTATCTAAACACGACCAGGTGGAAGGTGCTTCTTTAGATGCACAAATGGATAAAATCGAACAATATTGCGATGGTCACAACTTCAACATTATACAAAGAATCAAATTAACAGAAAGTTCGACACGCGGCAGCAGAAAAGAATTTCATAAGATGTTGGAATTTGTAAAAAAGCAAAAAAACAAAACCGCCATTGTTGTTCATTGTGTGGATAGATTTCAAAGAAGTTTTAAAGAATCTGCAGAAATAGAAGAATTATTAAAAGAAGATATCATAGAATTACATTTTTGGAAAGAAGGATTGGTATTAACAAAAAACAGTTCATCACCAGATATCACTAGGTGGGATATGGGAATTTTATCAGCCAAAATGTATGTCGGTGCTTTACGGGATAATGTCACCAGAAGTATGGAATATAATTGGGCTGATGGTAAATTGCAAAATAAGGCCCCTACTGGGTATATAAATATTACGAAAGATAAGAAAAAGACGGTTGTTATCGATGACGAACGTGGACCATTGGTTAAGAAAATGTTTGAAGAGTATGCAACCGGACTATATTCATTAAAAGATATGGTTGTTTGGGCCAGAATACATAATTTAAAATCTAGATTTTCAAACAAAACCCTATGTAGGGCCGCGATACACGCAATTTTACAAAATCCATTTTATTGTGGGATTATGCTTATCAAAGGCAATTATATCAAACATATATACGACCCTTTAATTGATGAAGATTTGTTTAATAGAGTTCAAGAACAGTTATCCGGGAAAGCAACCATACATACCAAAACAGAATATGGCAGTATGGATTTTGCACTGCGCGGATTGTTTCATTGTGGCAAATGCGGCTGCACAATGACACCAGAATTACACACAAAGAAAAGCGGCAAACAGTATTCTTATCTAAAATGCAGTCATATGCATGGAAATTGCGACCAAAAGCCAATCAACGAAGAAATGGTATTTCAACAGATTGAAGATGAATTAGTAGGTTCTTTTCATTTCACAGACAAAGCATTAAGTGCTTTAAAAACCAGTGTTCGAGAATATGTTGAAAACGAAAACGGTTTTAATCGTATGCATAAAAAACAATTACAGAGCCAACTAACAAATGCTAAAAATCGGTTAGATAATGCTGTTAATATGTTATTAGATGGTGTTATAACCAAAGAAGTATACGAAACAAAGAAACATCAATTAGATAATGAAATTGCCGAAATAGAGTCACAATTAACAAAATGTTCTAACAATTTGAATGAAATTGGACAAATCGTTGAAAACATCATAGAAATTGCTGGAAACGCTAGAAATCTAATACGGAGTTCGAAAATGGACCAAAAAAGTGCCTTTTTGAAATTGGTACTTTCGAACTCGACTATCACTGACAAAAAAGCTTGGATTTCTTTGAAAAAACCGTTCGATTTACTTAAAAATACGAACAGTTGCACATCTTGGTTGGGGCAACTGGATTCGAACCAATACTAACGGAGTCAGAGTCCGGAGTTCTACCATTAAACTATGCCCCAAGCCCGCTTATTATATGCATCACGAATACATTTTGCAAGCAGAAAATTTAACACTTTTCACGGAAACTCACTAAACCCAACGGACACGACAAATTATTCACTGTTTTCCCATGGATTTTTTGAAACCAATCCCTATGCTGAAATCATAACCAAAAGGACATCCAATGACAGAAAAATTACTCACCCAAAATCAACTGGCAGAAAACCTGGGTGTAAAACCTTTCACCCTGCTATGATGCACTGGCAAAGGGACCAACAATCAAAAGACACATTAGAAACAAGTATTCCATGGGATAAATATGCCCCAGGTAATCTGATACATGCACCAGATGACAACGAAGAATATGAAAAGGCTTTATATTCCTTTGAGTCTGTGCTAAAGTCTAAAAAGGCAATAACAGATATGGAAATGCTATACAACACAATGAGAAAAAAATGATTAAAGAAGTAAGCTATGCAGCATACATCATCCCTGTTCGCATTCAGGACGGCAAAAAACAAATTGCTATTTTGGAATACGCACCAGGCGCATATGGAACAATCGGTGGCCGTTTTGATGATGGCGAAACAACTGCAGAGGCAGCATTAAGACGTGAATTAAATGAAGAATTGGGTAAATCATCTGAATTCATGGTTGAATTAGCAGAACAAATGGCAGAACCATACAGATTCAAAGTAGCGGAACACAGAGTAGAAAAACGTGGTGCATACAATGAAGCCCACATTTTCTTCGTAGCAAAAGTCCCAAGCGATACAGTTCTAGAATTCTGCGAAGTCCGTAAAGACAATGTAAAGGTTGTATGGTTGGATTCCGAGGCACTGGTTGATGAAAAAGTAATTGGATTCCCAGACCAGCGTGAATATTTCGAAAAACACGTTATGCCAGCAGTAAGAAAGATCGCATAAGCATGAACATACTGATTCACTATTATCGTTTAGGGCATTACATCGGCGGTGCCGAGGTAGTTGCCCTGAATCAGTGTTCGGAAATCCTAAGACAAGGCCATAATGTAACAATTCTAACAGCAGACACTGGCCACCATTCCAAGATATTTGACGAATTCCTCCTAGAAAACAATCCAAAGATAAAGCTTGTTGAATTGATATTGAACAACAGTCAGAAGATATATGTCGCCCCAAATGCTACGAAGCATTTAGCAGAATCGCCCCTTGCTTCTGTATCGCAGCACGGTGTTGAAAAAGCAGGATTAAATGCACAACAAATGCTAAAAAGCTTAGAAAGCCATAGCCCAGTAATAAAAGACGTTATCTGGTCCATGAGTGTACAACATGGTATGGCAAAAAAAGTTGTAAAAGATGCTTTAGGTACTCAAAATATAGCAACGATGACAGATGCCGATATAATAAATAAAATGTATGATGCACGTATATATCATATCAATCATAGGACTAAGATGAGTGCCAATGAAAAGCAAAAACTACTGGATAGATATACAGAAGAGCGTGCAAAAGCGTTGGAACAATTAAAATAGGAGGATACGATGCTATGTAAAATTTTGGGAATATTTGGACTGTGTAGTTTCATATATTCAGCTGCATATGCAACTGAATATATGCTAATAAACTTCACTTCAAATGGTTTAATAGTAAACAGTGCGTCTGGCACAGAAATTGGTGGTGGTGATATTAAAAAAAATGAAAAAGGCGAAATAGCACTATTTTCAAAAAAAGCTTGCAAAAAAGCACTGAATAATGAAATTGAAGAACTCAAAGATTTTGAACAGAGTTTTGTATATCATGAAAATGGTATATATGAAATAGACGGTAATTTTGGCAGATTGTGCTGTATTTCTACGGATAAACTTGATAAAGAAGATATTGGCACTGACCCGTTGGGTTTTTATATTGAAATAGACTCTTTCTTTGATAAATATAAAACACAATTCCCGTCTGAAATAGATAAATTTCAAATCGACTCATACAAGCTATTTCCGCTAGACTAATGATGACGCTACAATCATCTTCCCAAAATAAACTCTGCACACATTTGCTGTGCCATGACAGCGCGTGGGTCAATGACGTGACCGAGTTGACCGGTGGCAATGTTGACATCAATGTCGCTGGCAAAACAACCGTCACTGGCGCGGTTATCGCGGCAAATGATGATGGCGAACTGAACCTGACAACCAATGAATTGGAATACAACGACATCCACGACTTTAACACCAGCAACGAACGTGGATTCGGTGTAAATACCGGTGTTGGTATCAGCACCGATAAGGGAGAAACCAACCTGCACCCATCGGGCAGCACAACCGTCAGTGCAACCCACACAGGTCAAAATACCGAACAAACGACCCACGCGACCATTGGTAATGGCAACATCACGGTCGGCGGCGAAACCAACCCAGAACTGGCAGGTTTGAATCGCGATACGGATAAGGTTCAGGAAATCACCAAAGACC
>JAKSTF010000016.1 GCA_024402715.1 Alphaproteobacteria bacterium | reverse complement strand
AAATACTCTGTTGACTAAATGAGTTTTCTCTGTAATAACTCACAAATGATTCATATAAATCACGTTCATTTACTTGCTTATTTGTTTTGTACACAGTATACCGCATAAAGAAATTATTGAGGTTTTTATAATCTTCATTATCTTTTAACTTGTTTTCTATATATAACCAATAATTTTCATACAGATAGTCTTGATTTTGAGCATTCATAAGCAAAAAATTACGGATCAAGTCAGATGAGGTCAGTTCTAACCCAGTAGAATTGATGCTTTCAAAAATAATTTGTGGATCATCTTGTCCTTTGTCTAGCGTTATTTCAACTATTTCCAGCATAGCCAATGCATCAAGTATTTGTTGAACAGTGATACCACTTTTTACCCATTTTGATAATTCTGTTTTACATAATCCGTAGTTTGTATAAATATGTCCTTGTTGATTCATTGTGTCATATTGTTTGTTCAAAAGTGCCACAAATTGTTCGTTATCAGATTTAATTGGCTTAAGTTTGACCTTTAGATCACTATTTGTGCAATACATGTTATGTAAATACTGATTGTTTATTTTAGTTTCCACCTCTGTATCACCTGTTTCTTTTGCAACATCAGCCAGTGCATTCAACAAAATCATCATTGTGGTCAATCTTTGTTGACCATCAATTATTACATATTGGCTAACACCACCCAATAATTTAGATGAATCAGCCATATGAACAATTGTTCCCAAAAAATGCTTATTACCAGTTTCAATAATATTTTTTATATCTAATAACAAACGACGAACATGTTCGGGTTTCCAATCATAATTTCTTTGATAAACAGGTATTTTAAATAAAACATCTTGTTGACCTATAAATTTTTGCAGAATGAATAATTTTCCAGCATCCATAATATTCCCCTATGTTTTTTATGAATAGTATAAACTTTTAAAGTATTTTTACAAAGTTATTTTTTTTCTGTTATAGTTTTTTTCAGCCTTGTTAAAGCTAATACAGCCCCAAACAACAAACAATATACAAATGTGCTACTAAAATGAAACAAATGACAACACAGAACCAAATGCAATACCAGTGCAAACCACCAATTCTGCAAAGCAAGCCCATAATACATTAGAAGTTTTTAAGATACAGAATTGTTTCTTCATGTGCATTCCTTTTTTATAAAACTCGACGTTTACCATTTTCATCTTCAGCAGACACTATGCCGTCACGTTCCATCTTTTCGATAAGCGTAGCAGCCTTGTTATACCCGATTGAAAGCCTACGTTGAATATACGAAATTCTTGGGTTGTTATCACGTATAACGATTTCTTTTGCTCGTTGATACAATTCCTTATCACTGTATTTTGGTACATATTCAAAGCACATTTTTGATTGCTCGGTAACCCCGCTGATGTATTTGGTTTTGTATTTTTTACGTAATGATTTAACTATTTTTGTTATTTCTGTGTCCGATACATATGGCGTGTGGATACGAACCGGCATATGTCCCCCGTCACTGAATAACATATCACCATACGGCAACAATAATTCTGCACCTTTATCACCAAAACCAGCCATTGAATCAGCGGCACTGCGCATTTGGAAGGACATCCTTGATGGGAAATTAGCCTTTATAACCCCTGTAATAACATCAGAACTTGAACGCTGCGTTGCCATTATCATATGAATTCCTGCCAGGCGTGATAGCTGAGCAATTTTTTGAATGTACATTTCAACTTTTTCACGATCTGCACATATCAAATCCGCAATTTCATCTATAACAACAACAATGTATGGCATATCAGACAAATCCATATTTCGTTCTTCATATAAGGTTTTGCCTGTTTTGGCGTCTGTTCCAACTGCTGTTTTATAAGTAACTTTTTGACCTTTTGCACGTTTTTTAGCAGCGACTTCATTATATTCGCCAATACCACCTCGTACTTTAAGAGCTTGAAATTGGTCGAATCTATATTTTATTTCGCAAACGACCCAGTTCAATGCATTGATTGCTGCCACTGTATCAGATTGTATAACCGGTGTTATCAAATGTGGCTCTTTATCCCATGCGTCAAAATCGATACCTTTTGGATCAATTAGAAGCAATCTGCATTCGTCTGGAGTAAACCGTTGTATAAGTGAAGTAACGATTGATTGCATAAAAACAGATTTCCCTGTTCCTGTTCTGCCACTTATTAACAAATGTGGCATTCTGCGCAAATCGCCAGTCATTACGTTACCCAAAGTATCCGTTCCGAGAATTATAGGTAATGTCGCCTTGGAATTTTTAAATTCTTCGCTTTCCAGCAATTTATCAAGAAATATCATTTGGCGCATTTCTTTTGGAATCTGAAAAGTCACAATCCCGTCACGATTTTGGGAAACCGTGGCCTCATATTTTTGAGCTACTATGATCGCTTTTGCCAGTGAAAATGTTCCATTCGGTTTGTAAATAAAATTATCTACAATTGGCCCCGATTTAATATTAATCAAACTGCCTTTCAGTTCAATTCCAATATTTTCATAAAAAGCCAATACTCTTTTCTGTTCTTCTGTAAACGCCATAATGTTCTCCTTGGGATATCATTTCTGTTATTGCAAATAATTCTGTATCACATCCAGCAATCGGACCATTGCCATGGTGTCTTGACCGCAATATTCATGCAGGTTTCGCAATCTTTGATTGTATAAATCATACAACAATCCCTTTGCTACCGTTTTCCTTTTCTTCACCATACATTTTCAATACGATTGAAAATGCCAGCTTTCATGGATAGCCATCTTTAAGAAACCTTTCCCTTGGCGTTCGGTTTACTATGTTGTATCATCCTATCCTTCATTAACGTAATTTATTTACACAATTCAAATAATTATTTACCACAATAATTGCTGCGTTATTAATTTTTGGGTAAAATTCTTCTTTCATACCATATTCTGTATGCAGAGTATTTTCCATATTTTTTATACCCTGTGGTGGCAAACTAAATACTTTTTCTTTTATTTCATATGCACAATTTATGAATTCCCCCATATTCCAACACCCCTGATATTTTAAACCACAGTCTATTATTGATATATTTGTTATAATAGTTTTTCCATTTTTACTTTCAGAATTTAACGTAATTAATTCATGTTTAAGTTCAACCAAATGTTTAACAAGTTCCCTTTCGTTTTCCGTCATTTGTAAATGGGCATCACTATCATCTTTATTGATATCCGATATAACATTATCTGCGTTTATCGCACAACCGTATAACAACATACACAACATTAATATTTTTTTCATAAGTTAATCCTTTTTATAAATAATAAAACACACATTGGACATTTTTGGTCGTATAAAAATTTTTTTTAAATCAACCAAGTAAAACATAATCGGGGCAAGCCCCGAGAGATTATTTCAAGAATAAAAAACACCCGCCGTTTGGCGGGTGTTTTTTATTGATATTTACATTTCTAATGCATGTTAGAAAGTATTTTATCTTACTTCGGCCTGTTTAAATAATTCTTCAGCCTTAACAGATTTTTCTTTCGTTTTTACATGTTCCAACATTGCATCCAATGCTTTGCGTTCGAAAATCATTCCACGCAACATTGCCAATGCATTTTGGTTTTTATTGTAAAATTCAAAAACTTGTTTTGGATCAGGATAACGTGATGCCTCGGCCCAAATTGCCTGTTGTAAATCATCACGGGTAACCTCAACTTTGTTCTGTGTACCCCATTCAGCCAAAATCAAGCCCAACTTAACACGACGTTCTGCATCAGCACGTTCTTTTTTATCATCCCACTTGTGATCATCTTTGCAATCATCACCACAGTGTGCATGCGTATGTTCATGCTCAGATTTTGCCATTTCCAATTCTTGATTAACCAAAACCTCTGGTAAATCCAATTTTACTTTATCCGCTAAAATATCCAACAATTCGTTACGCATATCACGACGTGATGCCTCGTCATATTGTTCGTTAATTAATTTGCGAATATGCTCACGCAACGCATCTACAGATTCTTGACCAACAGATTTTGCCAATTCATCATTTAATTCCGGCAAAACATGATGACGAACTTCGTGCACTTTGACCGCAAAACGTGCATCTTTGCCCGCCAAATCAGTTGCATGATAATCCGATGGGAATTTAACATTTACATCAAATTCATCCCCGGCCTTGTGCCCAATAACCTGATCTTCAAATCCTGGAATAAAGGAACCAGAACCTAAAATCAAATGATGTTTTTGCCCTGCCCCACCTGGGAATGCGGTATCACCAATAAATCCAGTAAAATCGATAACAGCAGTATCATCTTTTTGGGCAATATATTCATCTGACTGTTTTTCTGCAACACTGCGTGAACGACGAATGTTTTCCAATGATTTTTCAACCTCTACTTCGTCCAATTTCGTTACTTTTTTGACAACAGTAAATTTTTCTAAATCAACTGCAGGCAATGTTGGTAAAATATCAAATTCCATTGTATATTCAACATCCTGACCAATTTCCCATTTTGACAAATCCGCCTTTGGGGAACCGGCCAAACGAATTTTTTTCTCGGCGGTATATGTTGTTAAATCTTGATTCATCAATTTATCAATTGCTTCGGACAAAGCAGATGTATTAAATTTTTGACGCAAAACAGACATCGGTATATGTCCAGGACGAAAACCCGGCATTTTTGCCTTTTTACCATATTCGGTCAAAATTTCATCGGCAGCCGCCTGCAATTGTTCAGCAGTAATCAGACCATTTACAGAATAATGTAAATCTTTGACTTTTTCTTTTTTAAACATTGTTTTCCCCTAAATAATTATAAAATTAGTGTGGCATGATTATACAACCTTTTATAATAAACGCAATATAAAAAATCCCGTTCATATAAATTGATAAAATTGTTTATCCACATTGTATTTACGATATAATATCTTCGTTTATTAAAGCAAAAACGGCATCAAACACGATGCCGTTTTTACAGAACCAAATCATACATTATTTCATTTCTGCGTCTGTCACAGCATCCGTTTGTTCGACATTTTCCAAACTTTGTTCTTGCTGCAAAATTTCTTGACGTAATTGGCTGTTTTGAACATTTGCGCCACGATTTGACGAAACCAACGCCAATGCCGCACACAATATAAAAAACATCGTTGCCAACCAGGCGGTTGCACGTGTCAAAAAATTCCCAGCCGCAGCCCCCGTTAAGGCACCACCAAACATCGCCGCTGCCGACGAACCTGACATGCCACTGCCTTCGGATTTTTGCAATAAAATGATCCCTATCATAAACACTGCAACAATTATTAATAATACCAGTAAAATTGAAAACATTTATCTATCCCTTGGTCAATTTTTGTGATTTTACCCGTCTATTTACTAAATTGCAAGAATTTTCAGTAATTCTTGGGCGGCGGCTGTGCTGGCCGCTTTTTTTGAAGTCCCCGTGCCACACGCTGTTTTCCCCAACGCCGACACAGTCACATTAAACACCGGATTGTGTGACGCACCGGTCGGCACATCATACACATATTCTGGTAATTTCGCACCACGTGCCTGAACAAATTCTTGCAGTGCAGTTTTGGCATCTTTTGGTGCAACAACGTCAGCCGCCGCCAAATTACGCCAAATATCCATAATTATCTGACTAGCTACATCAAAACCACCATCTAGGAATATTGCACCGAACACGGCCTCCATCCCATCGGCCAAAACATTTTGAATACGTCCCCCCGTCATGTGTCCATGACGAATTTTGTTTTCCAATCCCAAATCATTGGCAACACGTGCCAACGTTTCTGCAGACACCAACATCGCATGACGACGCGCCAAATCCCCTTCGGATTCATTTGGAAACATATCGTATAACAGCCTTGCAACCGTCAAGCCTAAAACCCGATCTCCAACAAATTCCAATCGTTCGTTGTTATGTGCAGAATCAACACCACTTTGGGTCAGTGCCAAATTCAGTAATTCAATATTCTTAAACTTATATTTCAATTCTGACAATTTAATTTATCCCCATACCAAATCTATCCCAGCGCATCTTTTTACCCCAATTCCATAACATTAACATCGGGGAATAATAATTATGCGAATACCATACGAACCATACACGACCAATCAAATTATCACGTGGGACAAAACCCCAACCACGTGAATCATAACTTAAATCACGATCATCCCCCATAAAGAAGTAATGATTTTCAGGAACTGTTACCATTTCTGTTGTATCGTATTGTTCATTATCTGAAAATTCAATTATTTTATGTTTTACCCCATTTGGCAATATTTCATCATATTCCGTCATTACAAATATACCACATGGCAATTCAACCGGGGACCATGTTGCATCACCAGATGGCAGTTCTGTTTGAAATTGCGACATGTTAATTAATTTTTTATAATCATTTTTGCAACGCGGATCATACTGAATTGTATAATTAAACTCCGCCGGTTTATCATTAACATATATTTTATTACCATCTATTTCAAACATATCTTTGCGATAATGTCCCTTTTTGGGCTGTTTCGGCAATACCGCCAATATATATGGTCGCGGATTTTCACGTTCGACAACAACACCATTTATGTACAAACGGCCCTGTATCATCTGAATATTATCACCGGGGCGCCCAATCAAACGTTTAACATATTCAACTTCACCATAATTGTGGGAACCTGGATCATTTGGTTTGCGGAAAACAACAACATCCCCTGTTTCAGGATCATTTCTACCAAAACGTCCATTCCACAAACGCCAAGAACCAAACGGAAATGAATATCTGGAATAACCGTACGACCATTTTTGAACAAACAAATGATCACCAACATGTAATGTCGGTATCATCGAACCCGACGGGATATTAAACGGTTCCAGTAACAAACTGCGAAATGCGATTGCAATTAATCCACCATAAAATATTGTATTAAACCATTCACGTGCTGCATTTGTTTTCTTTAACGGCATAATTTCCATCCTTTCTTATTTTTCGGTATTTTAGACCTTGAAATAAATTTGTGCAAGATATAATATGCCATTATCATGATTTCTTTAAATTCAATTATCTTTAATGGCATGGATGCAACACGCATTGATGTTCAGGTTCAATTATCTGCGGGCATGGCGAAACCTGATTTTAACATAATCGGTTTGGCAGATCGTGCGGTCAAGGAATCTGCAGAACGTGTCCGCAATACGTTAAATGCATTGAATATGGATTTACCGTCACGCAGATTAACGGTTAATTTATCACCTGCGGATGTTGAAAAAAGTGGTGCATATTTTGATTTACCAATATTATGCGGAATACTGTGTGCATTGGGTGTATTACCTGAAAATAAATTATCAAAATATCTAATTTTAGGTGAAATTGGTTTAGATGGTGCAATTGTTAAAACAGACTGCATTCTTGCCGCCGCCGTTTGGGCAAAACAACATGGTCTGGGAATTATATGTCCAGGCCCACAGGTTCAACAAGCATTAATGTCTGGTCAAACAGATATTTTAGCCCCAAATCATGTTTTAGAATTGATTAACCATTTTAATGGTAAAAAGATATTATCAGTGCCATTGGCAGCCACATCTAATTTCCTGGCCCAACCATCATGTGGCGATATGTCCGATGTTCACGGTCAAACCGCAGCGAAGCGAGCATTAGAAATTGCCGCCGCCGGTGGGCACGCATTGTTGATGGTTGGTCCACCGGGATCTGGCAAAACAATGTTGGCATCCAGATTGCCGGGAATTTTACCAGAAATGACGGCAGAACAAATTTTAGAAACATCAATTATTTATTCAATTGCAGGTCAATTAGATAGTCATGGTTTGATTTCATCACGACCATTTCGCAGTGTTCATCATACCGCCAGTCCGGTTTCGTTGGCTGGCGGTGGGTCAAACGCACGTCCAGGCGAAATATCATTGGCACATAATGGCGTTTTGTTTTTGGATGAATTACCTGAATTTAATCGTGCAACATTGGAAATTTTGCGACAACCGATGGAATCTGGAAAAATAATGATTTCACGTGCCCGCAATACGGCATCATACCCTGCCCGGTTCCAATTAATCGCCGCAATGAATCCATGCCCATGTGGACATTTAGGAAATGCGGCCCTATCATGTTCACGTGCCCCACGATGTGCCGAGGCATATCAAAATAAAATTTCTGGGCCTTTATTGGATCGAATTGATTTACATATTGATGTTGATCCTGTAAATCCATGGGAAATGAAACGTGACGATAACGCAGCAAAATCTGAAACCAGTGCAGAAATTCGTATACGTGTTGTTGCCGCACACAACCGTCAAATTACGCGTCAAGGAATCCTAAATGCCCAATTAGATGGCCCCGCCTTAGACACGTTTGCTGCAATGTCCGATCAATTAACACAATTTTTAAATAATGCTGCAGAAAAAATGGGATTATCTGCACGCGGTTATAATCGTATACGCCGGATTGCCCGAACAATTGCCGATTTACGTGGGGCAAACGATATCGAATTATCCGATTTGACCGAGGCTTTATCATATCGTCCAATACAGCGCGGCAAATATGGTGTAAAGTTATAAAAAACGACCGATACAATTATCACACCAAAGAAAATCCCCACACGTTTTTGTTGTGGGGATTT
Organism: Alphaproteobacteria bacterium; assembly: GCA_024402715.1. Classification (GTDB taxonomy): domain Bacteria; phylum Pseudomonadota; class Alphaproteobacteria; order Rs-D84; family Rs-D84; genus Enterousia. Next base: position 10,940 of record JAKSTF010000016.1, on the reverse strand, counting down.
TTTGTTGTGTGTTTGATTCAAAAAAACAAAATAACAATTTTTTTAAGGCGATTTTTATGATATAATCACATGTCATGAAAAGTATAAAATTATTATTACCGATTTTGTCCGCCCTGTATATAGGAAATGCAAATGCAAACTGGCAATATTCTGGTCACTATGTTGGTGATGGGGCACGTTTCACTGTATCCGTACGTGGTGGGGCATCATTTGCCATGGCCAGCATTGCAAATAAAATTGGCACATTGCCAGCAGTATATTATCAAAATGCAGATGGTTATTTGGCAACAGAAACCGCTGTACGCCTATGGTGTGGCAATGACGCATCGTGTGTCAGTGATGAATTTGTTCAGGTGGGTGCCGGTAATATTGGTGATATGCCTGCAACAGATGATTTGGCTGCATTTGCATTCGCCGCCGGTGCCAGCATTGGATGGACAATTCCAAACAGTCCACAATGGCGATTGGAATTTGGTTGGGATCATATAAACGATGTTGAATATAATGCATCCCCCGTATTTGAAGGCGATTTAAAATTAACCAGTGGTTATACAATCTCCGCTGCCAGTGGTGGTGTTCAATCGCAAATGAATACAGATATAATCAGTGTTATGGCATATTACGATTTCTTTAATGGAAATGTTAAACCATTGAAAAGCGTTATACCATACGTCGGGTTTGGCATTGGATATGCAGACACCAAAACAACCATGTTGTTGTCTGATTTGTATGGCGATTTATCCCAGTCCGCGGAATTACAATATTTTGGGGAAATGGATCCAAATACATATTTAATGCAATTTAATAAGTCTGAAAAAACATCAAATACGGTTGCAGCCCTGCTTTCGGTTGGTGCATCATATGGAATAACAGAATATATTTTCTTGGATTTTAGTGCACGTGTTGCGTATTTACCACAGGTTAAATGGGCATTAACCAGTTCGGATAATAATCGCGAACGCGATTGGTTTAGTGGTGAAAATATGATTTATGCTAATTTGATGATGGGATTACGCTTTGAATTTTAAAATATCAATCAAAATAAAAAACGCCCGATTGGGGCGTTTTTTATTTTTCATCATCGGATTCCGATACATTTTCTACGGCATTTTGAACCGCAAACTGTGCAATATATTTTTTTAATTGCGTTTTATACCGGTTGTTTTCCTTAGCCGCATCCACTAATTTATCAAAATTAGGATTCGTTGCACGTGCTGCACCAAAACGTGATTCTGTTTTCAAGAAATCTTCCAACGGTGTTGGCATGTCAACATTAGAATCCAATACCAACGGATTTTCACCATTTGATATACGCCGTGGATCAAAACGATACAATGGCCATGCCCCTGTTTGAACCGCCTGGGCCTGATGTTCTGGACCGTTTTGCAATGCAAATCCATGTGCAATACATGGGGCATATGCCAAAATTATTGATGGCCCCGGAAAACTTTCCGCGTCCCTGAATGCCTTGGCTGCCTGTACAGGATTTACCCCCAGTGCAATTTGTGCAACATATGCCCCGGACATCATTGCAATCATACCCAAATCTTTTTTGGCGTGTGATTTACCACCAATGGCGAATTTCATACTGGCCCCAAATGGCGTTGATTTTGATTGTTGACCACCAGTATTTGAATAACCTTCGGTATCCAATACCAATATATTTACATTTTCACCACTGTGTAATATATGATCCAAACCACCATAACCAATATCGTATGCCCAACCATCGCCACCAATAATCCATACAGATTTATCAACCATTTCACCAATTAAACTGGCCGCCAAACGTGCACGTTCACCACCGATTTGCGATAATTGTCCACGCAATTTTTGTTCATTTGCGCGTTGTTTATTAACGTCTGTTTCCGTCATCATTTCATCAACATTATCAATGTTTAATTCATGCAACAGACCACGCAATGCATTACGTTTTTGATTTAATGCCAAACGCATTCCCAATCCATATTCTGCGTTATCTTCGAACAAAGAGTTAGACCATGCCGGGCCACGTCCATTTGCGTCACGTGTCCACGGTGTTGTAGGTAAATTTGCCCCATAAATTGATGAACATCCCGTAGCATTCGCAACAACCATTCTGTCACCAAATAAATGCGATAACATTTTAACATATGGCGTTTCACCACAGCCGGCACAGGCACCTGGGAATTCAAAATAATGCGGCAATAATTCAATATGCTTTGGAATATTTAAATTCAATTTTTCACGTGGCACATCTGGCAATTTTACCGCAGCATCAAACGCGTGTTGCTGTTCATCTGTATTTTCCAATGAAGTCAATGCCAACGCATGCACCGGACAGTTTTTAACACAAATATTGCATCCTGTACAATCTGCCGGAGAAATATTTAATGTAAAATACATATCTGGGCCCAATTCTGGTGTTTTCATTGGAACCACAATAATACCTGCAGCTCGTGCGGATTCTACCTGGTCTGCTGTCAATGCCTTGATACGAATTGCGGCATGTGGACACAATGTTGAACATTTTCCACATTGAATACATTTTGATAAATCACATGTTGCAACACGTGAAGAAATCGCACGTTTTTCATATTTTGATGTACCAACTGGATATTGTCCGCCACCAAATTCACCGTCAACCCGAAAACGTGATACAGGGATTTCATCACCACGACCGGCGGCGATTTCACCCAGTGTTCCGGCAATTTCTGTTGGTGCATCTGATGTCATTGCAGGAACAAAATCTGGTGCAAAATTTGACACAGACGATGGCATTTTATATTCATGCAGGTATTCAGCGGCACGATCCACCGCAGCCCAGTTTGCCTCTACTACATCCATCCCTTTTTTCTTGTATGTCTTTTCAATGGCAACTTTGGCAGATGCAGCAGCAACAGATGGATCAATAACCTGGGTCAAATTAAAGAAATTCAACATAATAAACGTATTTATGCGATTTCCCAATCCCAATTGTGCGGCAGCTGTATTTGCATCCAAGAAAAATACACGCGCCCGTTGACGTATCAAATGTTCCTGGGTGTCACGTGGTAAATTTGCAAATGCCACATCTGGTGATTGTGATGTATTTATCATAACCGTTCCACCTGCCCGCAGACCACGAAAAACATCAAAACGTTGTGCAATCATAAAATTAGAAACACTGATAAAATCTGCTGCCTCTATCAAATATTGACTTTTTATCGGTGCATCTGAAAACCTGATATGTGACGCAGTCAAACCACCAGATTTTTTTGAATCGTACACTGCGTATGATTGTGGATATAAATCAGAATTTTCGCCAACAATTTTTACAATATTTTTTACAGCCCCAACTGTTCCATCAGAACCAATCCCATACAAGATTGCCGTTTTAAAATTATCGGCCTGAACAGAAAATGCGGTATCTGTCTTTAATGACAAACCAGTTAAATCATCTTCAATTCCAACCGTAAAATTATGATGCAACGTACCACGCATCATATTTTCATATACAGCCTTAACATCACGTGGTTTGAATTCTTTGGATCCCAAGCCATATCGTCCACCAAACACATCTGCGGTATCACCAATAACAGATTTTACATCCTGATATAACGGTTCACCAATTGCCCCTGGTTCTTTGGTTCTGTCCAAAACAGCAATACGTTTCACGGTTTTTGGCAATACCGCCAAAAACGCTTCGCGTGGGAATGGGCGATATAAATGAACTTTTAATACCCCCAATCCGCGCGGTAAAAATTCAAGTGTTTCTTCAATTGTTTCAACCGCACTGCCCATGGCGACAATAACATTTTCTGCATTTGGATCACCAACATAATCAACCAAATGATATTGTCGACCGGTTAATTCGGCAAATTTATCCATCATATCCTGAACAACAGATGGCGTACCGTCATACAATGGATTGGCAGCCTCGCGTCCTTGGAAATAAACATCAGGATTTTGTGCGGTTCCGCGAATTGTTGGGTTATCTGGGGTCATACCACGTGCCCGATTAGCCAAAACTAAATCATCCGGTAACATTTGTTTTAAAACATCATCATCAATACGAATCAATCGTGATTCTTCGTGACTGGTCCGGAAACCGTCAAAGAAATGTAAAAATGGAACACGGGTACGTAATGTTGCGGCATGTGCAATTGCCGCCATATCATGTGCCTGTTGAACATTATGTGATGACAACATTGCAAACCCCGCACCACGGACAGACATAACGTCACTGTGATCCCCAAAAATTGATAATGCGTGTGTTGCCAATGCGCGGGCGGCAACATGCATAACAAATGGTGTCTGTTCTCCGGCAATTTTATACATATTCGGAATCATTAATAATAACCCCTGGGATGCAGTAAACGTCGTTGCCAATGCCCCCATTTGTAATGCCCCATGCATCGCACCAGCGGCACCGGCCTCGGACTGCATTTCAATGATTTGTGGAATTGCACCCCAAATATTCTTTTTATGCTGAAACGACCATTCGTCCGCCAATTCCCCCATAGTACTGCTGGGCGTAATTGGATAAATTGCCGCAAAATCAACACAACGATACGCAACATCTGCAGCAGCCCAGTTTCCATCAACAATCAAATTTGCCATTTTCTTTCCTTTAAGGTAAAAAATATTAAACTACAACACAGTATCATAGCCATATTTTTCCAGCATGGCAAGCAACAAAATAATTGACAATATAGTTTTTAGTATTATACTCACATTATAAAAACATTTACAAAGGGTTAACGTATGCCAGAATCACATATTATAAATCAAAGCAAATCATTAAATTTTATATCGGGTGAACGTACAGTTAATATTTTTGGGACCTTTTCAATTGATTCAATGTCAGAAATGTTGGCGGAATTAGGATACATTATTGATAAACTGCCATTTAATCAACCGTTTGAAACATCCAAATATTACAACGACTTTGTAAAAATATCTAATCCGTATAATTTACCACAAAATTTTCCACCCGTTATTGATGTAAAAATTAATTCTGGAGGTGGGGAAATCGTTACATTAAATGCATTAAAAGCCGAATTAGATCGTGCAAAGGCCAAAGGTGTAATTATCCGCACATATGTTATGGGATGGGCCGGCAGTTCCGCCAGTTTGTGCGCCGTTCAAGGTACACGTGGTTTTCGCATTATGGCCACAGCTGCGTACCATTATGTGCATTTTGGCAGCGTTCCAACACGGGTTACACAAATATCCGAAGAAGATGTCGCTATAAAATCCATACAGCGTCATAAACAAATGCACTTTGATATATATGGCAAAAATACAAATTTAACGGATAAAGAAATTTCACATTTTTGCAATAATGAAGGGACAGGAACCTTATATGCACAAGAGTGTCTTGCCAAAGGGTTATGTGATTGGATACAAACACCAACGGGATACATTAATAAAATCAATAAATCACGATAATAACCGTTTTTTTTTCGGATTGTTTTTTGTCCCGTGGTGCGGTTTATTTACATAAAATATTCAGTCACAATATCAACAAATACTTTGATATTTTTATGCAGAATATTTTCTTATTCATACTTGACAAATACACAGATTGACTATACCATAAACAAAAAGGAATGCGTATGGCAAAAAAACAAAAAACCATGGAACCAATGACCGTTTTGCAATCGTTGGATTCTGGCGTACAGAAATTGAACAATTTATTAGAAGCATCTGTTGAAAACGCTGACAGCGATGCAGACACTGCATTGGATAACATCAATTTTTGTCTGCCCTTGACTGAGAATACAGAAAATACCAACTTGGATTTGGTGGTAATAGAAATGTTAAAACAAATTGAAATGATGCCAAAATTTCTAGACAAACCACAAAAAACATCTGATCCGTACAACACGAATATACCAAATCCTGTTTTAGACGTACGTATTAAATCCCCAAATATAAGTGAAAATACATTTAAAGCTATATCTAATTTATTTTCTGTTGCCCGTGCAAAAAATATGATAATTCGGACAACTGTTATGGCGGATAGTGATGGATGGGGGTGTGCGATTGCGGTTCAGGGGACCGAAAGTTACCGCGTTGTTTTCGAAAACACATCTAACAAACCCGGACAAAATTTACAAAACGAAGTTTCTGCAAATACCAATGTTGGTTTCAATAAAAGCATCGTTACCAACCATGCATTGGATGCAAAAAGTTACGTAACGTCGATATACAGAACATTTACTAAAATCGAAAGGGTTGATAACTATTTATCACCCAACACATCTATTGATGCCCGTCAATGGTGTCAATTAAAATGTTGTGATAAAATACGTCTGTTTCCAAGTGGTAAATTAGTTTCAGTCAAACGGATAAAAACACGTTAATAAAAAAAACAGGGCCTTGCCCTGTTTTTTTATTTTTGTTTTTTATTTTTCTTACTTTGTTTTTTACCACTCTGTTTTCCTGCATTTTTTTCGGATGATTTTTTTTCTATATCCGATTTTTCGGTTGATTGATTATCCGCAGATTTTTCATTTACCTTTGATTGCAATTTAGACATTGCAATTACCATATCAATACCACGTTGTAATTGATAATCAATTGCATCTTTTTCTGCATCAGTTAAATTCTTGTTTTCTTCTTCCACATCATCGGCATCTTCAGACTTTTTCTTTTTTTTCGTTGCATCATTTTTTAATGAATTTTTAAATGATGCCTCGGTATACAGGCTTTCTTTGCGTTCTAATACCTCTAATTTACTTTGTAAAACCTCTACATCCGGTGTAATGCCTTCGTTTTGAATAGAATGGCCCGATGGTGTGTAATAACGTGCAATTGTAATATGAATCGCGGTTCCATCACCAAATGGCTTTTGTTGTTGAACACTGCCTTTGCCAAATGATTGTGACCCCATAACCAGACCACGCCCATTATCCTGCAAAGCCCCCGCCACAATTTCCGATGCAGATGCCGAACCATGATTAATCAATACAACAACCGGTTTTCCCCCCGTCATATCACCAGCCTTGGCAAAGCTGCGTTCAATATCCGTTTTTTTGCGTCCCCGCGTTGAAACAATTTCACCGCCATCCAAAAAAGCATCCGCAACATCTATCGCCGCAGTCAAATATCCGCCGGGATTATTACGAACATCCAAAACATATCCAACCACTTTTTTCTTTTCTAAACTTTCTAATGCATCCCTTAACTCTTTGGCTGTTGTTGCCCCAAAATCAGAAATACGAACATAACCTATGCTTGGTGCATCCTCATCGGCATCCGCCAATTTTTTTTCTTCAAATTTAACCGATTTTACTTTAATAATCGCACGTTTTAATGTGATTGTTTTGGGTTCTGCCCCATCTGAAACAATTGTCAACTTAACCTTGGTTCCAGGACGTCCCTTCATTTTTTTTACGGCCTGATTTAATGTTAAATCAAAAACCTGTTCACCATTAATATGTGTAATATAATCCCCCGCCTTAATACCTGCGCGTTGTGCCGGGGTATCATCAATTGGCGATATTACCCGAACAGCCCCACGATCACTGGTAATTTGAATTCCCAATCCACCAAATTCCCCCTGTGACTTATCGCTGAATTCTTTAAAATCATCGGCGGATAAATATGACGAATGTGGATCTAAGGCACCTAACATTCCATTCATTGCAGCCTCTAGAATCTTTTTCTCATCCACCTCTTCTACAAAATTATCACGTGCAGCCTCGAATACCAGTGCAAACTTTTTCAATTGTTCATAAATTTGTTCATCTGTTAAATGAACAATCGGCTCTTCTTTTTTAGGCTTTTTCGCTGCATCGGCAACAATTGGCACCATTACAGCAATTAACAACAATATTTTTTTCAGCATATTTTCCCCTTTTTCTGCATAGAATAAAAAAAAAGCAAAAAATTCGCAAGTACGTTTTTTTTTGACAAAAAACTTTTTATTATTATATTATGAATAACCTAAGTATTTTATGTTATGCCAAAGACAAATCAAAAAAACATTAAACAACAAATTGAAGCAAATAAGTTATCATTATCTGCATTATTGAATAACCCCAGAAATTTTAACAAAGATACTTATTTTAAATTTATCCAACGTGGTTTATTATCAGAAAACGCCATTCTTGGGATTAATATAAATAACACAAATTTTTCTAAAAATTTTGATGAATATTTTAAACAATGTACAAATAATGTCAAAAACGCCTGGGAATTTTTGTACAAAAATGTAAATCAATCTATTGATTTTTATAATGTAAGCAAACTACATGCTATTTTAATTGACAACACAGATATCAATCCAAGTCTGCGTCGATATGATGTTCGGGTTTTAGAAAACGATTCACCTAACCCACAATGTGTTATGAATATATTAAACAACATTTTATTCAATCTTAAAAAAAATGAACAATTACCACCTATAACCCGTGCATTTAATTTGCATTTTGATATTATAAAGACACAACCTTTTGAAGATTGCAACAAACGCTTGGCCCGTTTATTGATGAATTGGGTTTTAATGAAATATGGTTATACACCAATTTTATTTAATTGTAAAAATGATAAATATGATTATATCCAGGCGCTGCGCGACATGGATAAAGGTAAATCCAAAGCATATTCCCAATATATGTACGGTTGCGTATTAAACAGCCAAAAACAATTGTTAACAATATTAAAACCAAACAAATGTCATTAGCTGCATATATAATGTACTAATTGTCTTCTTTGAATAATTTTGCAGGATCAATGACCGTCGCCCCACGGCGAACCTCTAGATACATTTCGTTTTTATCAGATGACATACGCCCAACAGGTTCACCGGCCAAAACATCTTGGCCAACCATAACATTTACATCACCTAAATTTGTCATAACTGTATTAAAACCATTTTTATGAGAAATAATTACAACACGGCCAAATCCACGAAATGCGTCTGCAAATTTTACAACCCCATCGGCCGGCGCCATAACCAACGCGTCCCCACGTGTGCTGATACGCCAACCATCTGATTTTAATCCCAATGCAGATTTTTCACCAAAATGCACAACTATACGACCACGAACGGGTTGATTTAATTTGCGACGCGACAAACGGGCATCGCCTGACATCTGTGAATTACCAACACCGGCCGATAACTCTGAAATACTTTTTGCACGGGCAGACATATCACGTAATTTTTTTTGTAATGCCGCCTGTTGATTACGCAATTCTTCATTTTGTGCCGCACGTGTTCGCAATAATTTATCTAATTGATTTTTTTCATCTGCATATTTTTGTGCGGTTTTATCTAATTTTTTCTTTTCCGCGGTCCGTTTTTGTCTAATATCATTTAATTGTTTAATTTGTGCATCCGCGCGTGCGATTTCATCATTAAACTGATCCGCAGCCCCTGATAAAATTGCGGATGTCAAAACATAATTATGCATATCAGCGGAATCAAAACTGGGATTTGATGCAATGAATAAAATACCCGCCGCCGCATCGGCAATATGTTTTTTATCCCGTGCCATTATTTGAATTAATTGTGCCTGTTGGGCATCTAATTCGGCGATCTTACGTGTCATTATATCGCGTTGTTCTTCCAGGTTACTGACCTGGTCTGCGGTATCGACCAATTTTTTTTTAGTTGCATCAACCGCGCGCATAGACGATCTTACGCGTTGTTCTAATTGTTGATTTTGACGTTGTGTCTGTGCAATTTGTGCATTTATTTTTTCTAATTCAGACGGGGCCGCCATAACGGGTAACACAACAAATCCGAACAACAAAAATGCGATTAAAAATTTCATTACTTTTTGATTACTTTCAAAAATGTTTTTTTGCCCTTTTGCACCATAATTTCATTTTCAGGTGAAATGATAAATTTCGAATCAGTAATTCTGTTGCCATTGATTTGGATTCCACCCTGTTCTACATTACGACGGGCCTCGGACTTAGATGTGAACAAACCGATATCCATTAAAAAATCTATGATACCGATATCCGCCGACATTTGAATTTCAACATTTGGAATATTTTCAGAATTTGCCCCACCACCAAACAGTGCATCCGCAGCATCTTGGGCCGATTGGGCGGCGGCTGTTCCATGTGCAATTTCTGTTGCAGCGAATGCCAAAATCCGTTTAGCGACGTTGATTTCGGCCCCATGTAACGCCGTCAATTGTGCGATTTCATCCAACGGTATTTCGGTAAATATTTTCAAAAATTTTTCTACTAAATCATCGGGGGTATTACGAAAATATTGATAATATTCGTATGGAGATGTTTTTTCTTCATTAATCCATACAGCATTACCCGCAGATTTTCCAATTTTGTTTCCATTTGAATCAGTTATCAATGATGTAGATAAAACGATGGCCTCTTTTCCTAATTTTTTGCGGATTAATTCAATCCCCATAATCGCATTTCCCCATTGATCGGCCCCACAGGTTTGCAACACGCATCCGTAATTTTTATACAAATGTAAAAAATCTACCGCCTGGAAAGTCATATAATTAAATTCCAAAAATGTCATACCATTATCCAACCGCCGTTTAACACTGTCCATTGACAACATACGCGGGATTGTAAAATCTGTTCCAAAATCACGTAAAAAATCCAAATGGCTATAGTTTTTCATCCAATCATAATTATCAACAATTATTGCATCAGACGCACCCGCACCAAATTTAAAAAATTTGGAGAATGATTTTTTTAAACCGGCAACATTTTTGGATAAAGTTTCCTCGTCCATCATTGGCCGCCCCGTATCACGCCCAGACGGATCCCCAATACGTCCAGTTGCACCACCAACCAACATCAATGGACGATGTCCATATTTTTGTAACCAGCGCATCATCATAACAGGAACCAAATGTCCAACATGTAATGAATCCGCGGTTGGGTCACTGCCCAAATACGCGGTAATTTTTCCAGAATTTAGTGCATCATTTAACGCATCAATATTTGATACCTGATTAATAAATCCACGTGCGGATAATTCA
>JAKSTF010000015.1 GCA_024402715.1 Alphaproteobacteria bacterium | reverse complement strand
GTCGGTTGTTCCCACCACGGAATATTCGCCGCAGATACAGCATTATGCATTGCAACAGCAGATAACGAAAATATAATTAATTTTTTCATGACGCATTCATTTTATCAAAATTTCAAACCGTTCGCAAGTGGTCTGTTAATAATTGTTTGCAGGAATACAAATACTTCTGCCACCTGTGTATTCACTGTTGTACTCAATGTATCCGTACTTACATTCGTACTTAATGGGGATCGTTTCATCATACACACACTTTTTTTCATCCCCCTTACAATATTTTATCAGGTTCATACCATTTATGGTACAGGCGGTATAAAAATCAGCTTTTCCGTTATCTTGGCATTTTGCATTTTTATTAGCTCCGTTATAGCAAGGATCACTTAGGCAAGCACTATTAGTTTTAAATTGTTGATATAAATCTTCAGCTTGCTGTTTTAAATCCGGCTTGATACAAAAACCCCAATTTGTATTTGCAGCAGTTTGATTATAATATTGAGTAAACAAGATATCATTATATGCGGTTTGAGATGTTTGAATTGAAGAGTCCCATACACCTCCCAAATTTTTACACTCCGTTTCTAGCATTGGTACTAATGTGCTTTTTAAATTTGATATTGCAACGGAAACGTCTTGTAAAACTGTTGTAGATAATTGATCCGAATTTGGGCGCATACAAACCTGTTGGGCATATTTTTTTAGCGTAGAAAAGAGCCCTGAAGCATCATTAATACGAATAGATTTTTTTAATGGGTATTTGCATGCAAATATATCCATATTATCGCCAGCCCATATAGGAAATCCTTTTGATATATCAAAAATATTAAGTTCTTCACTTGTAAAATTGTTTTGGGAGCAGTTAATCCAATCACGTGTAAAGGTAAAATTTTTGCTAACACATCTGTAACTTCTATAATAAGGGGCGTCGTTACCTGTATATGGATAACATGTACTTAAGTCATTGGTACGTTTCCAGATTGACCCCGTAGAATGCGTTGCATTTGTATTACAAATAAAAAATTGATCCGATCTACAACCCTTTGCAGAAAGGGTTCCTGCCGGATTGGAGCCGTCAAAAGGATATTTTTCTTGTAGCCCTTGATAATGAGAATTTGCACGTACAACAGAATTAGAATCAATGGATAAAAACATCGGATACTCTTGTTTAATATCTGTAACATCTAAAATAGAACCTATATCCAAAGCACGGCATCCCCATGGATATGTATGGGTATGGTCGCCGGCCTCAGGTGCACATAATTGTTGCAAATATGTTTCCAGTGTTGCCAGGCAATTTTGGTTGATTTTTTGATCTGTTAAATTATGCATTGCGTCTACCAATAAACCCATTCCATCGGTTCCGTTACCGTATAAATTACTGCATGTTTCCAATTTCGTTTTACACATCTCTTCGGCCGTAACCAAACGCGATCCCAATAATAACTGTTCGTCAATGTTACTAAAATCTTTTAAAGATTTTGCCTGTTCGTCATAACATGTTGAAACCACACTAAGACATTCATTACGAACGGTACGAATACGATCCTGTTGCCCTTGGTAAATTTCACGTATGGCCTGACGCAAGAATTCGTTCCAAACATCATCGGCCATATCTGTGCATGTGTTTAAATGCTGGGTTGCAAATGAACGCATACGGTTTAATTCAGATACCAATAATGTGTTGGTATTATTTTTAATAATATCACCACTTAAAGAAACAGAACCATCTAATTGATAAAATTTGGGGGTATATATAGGTTCACCCGTTGTTTTATTTAAATATAAACCGGTTATATCCAAACAATGAACATAATCTTTACCGCATGCTGTATCCATCGTCAAATCTTGCCGGACCAACGCAACACAATCATTAATGGATGTAGAATTATGTGCGTCATAGTTTTCTAAACGGGCGATTTGCATTTCGCGTTCTGTTTGACGTATTGATTTATCTGCATCGGTTTTCTTTTTATCCAATGCCCCCATTAATGCACTGCAATCATTTTCAATATACATTCCATACGCAGATACAACCATGTTCAGCGTTGATGTATTTTCACAGGCCGAAGACACCATGTCTACACATTGTGTATGAACAGCGTTATATAATGCTTCGCCCGTTAAATTCGCAATTGTTTGACCACCGGCTAAATCTGTTGTTGCCCATACCGCATTTATATCACCCGCAATATCTAATGAACCATTTGTCGATAAAGACTGTGATTTAGATTTTGATAAAATGTCCCCAATACCCGCCAACGTTTTTGCAGAATTAGATGTATCTTTGGCACGGGACGCCACCTGTTCACCGGCGGTGGCGGATATCATGGCTTTGACCTCGTTACTGGTTTTATCAATTACGTCAATGTTTAAATCTGCAAAATTTTGTAATGAATCCGCGGTATCACCCAATGCACGTTCGCGTTGTTTTATATCATTTAATCTGGATGAACATACACAACGACGATATGCATCATCCTGGGTTGCACAGAATTGATCCATACACGTAAAATATGCGTCGCGACACGAATTATAAACGCCGTTACCAAATGTTTCATTTTGTGTTGCGGTAATTGATGCCGCACGGGCAGTGGTTCGTTTAGGCTCGTTTTTTGTGGTGGTCACACGCAGCGTTTTTACATCACGGGTGAGCATGGATTGGGCAGAACGTGCATTTTGTTGGGGAACGGTGCGTGCAGAAATCGCCGGACTTGTTTTTTGTTGAACGCGTGATGAACGACGCATGGAATCCGATTGCACCGCCGCACGTTCAGATACATTTTTATTTGTGGTTGCGGTGCGGGTTTTATTTGGTGTCGTTGTATCCGAATTTGATGATGAACGGGGTGTTGATGCCGATTGGCGCGTGCTGCGGGAATTATTTGACGCGATACGCACGTCAGCCACGGAATTTCCGCACCATACGCACAACACAATGAAAAATATTAAAATCCGTTTCATCCCTGTACAGTTATCATAGCAAAATTTAAAATTTTATATCAAGTGATATTTATATAAAAAAATCCCCAACAATGGGGATTTTATGCATTTTCTGTGGTTGGACGGTTGCGTTCAACAAATGTGATGCGACCTTTGTCCAAATCATACGGTGTCATTTCAACACGTACACGTTCACCAACATTAACCCAAATGCGCAGTTTACGCATTTTCCCGCATACTGTTGCCAATATGTCGTGCCCGTTTTCCAATTTTACACGAAACATAGTGTTTGGTAATTTATCTTCTACAACACCACTGAATACAATAACATCGTCTTTGGCCATATTTTTCGTTCCCTTTTTAGGTTTTTTATAACACTGTAAAATAATACCTGGCATATAAATAAATGCAAGACATTTTTATTTAATTACATGTTTTGTGGCGGGACGTAACAAGACCGGTTAGATAAATAACAGGGATTAACAGGGATTTTTTAACAATTTTGTGGTGTTTTTGGGGTGAAAAATCTTTTGTGAACCACAGAAAATCAATGTTTTTATATAAAATTCCCTAAAAAAATAACAGGGAATTTATTTTTTTTATCAGGGAAAATAACCACATAAAAAGTAATTTTTTATCCAATTAAACAGGGATAATAAACAAAGGGATGGTGGGGATTAAAACAGGCTTTTTATTTAATTGCGTTTATTGCGGTCTTTTGATAAAATTAAATAAATTATATTTTGTGTGTCGGGGGGATAACGTTATGAAAACCGGATTTTTCGCAGTTTTAATGTGTTTAGCACCGTGGATGGTTGGGGCCGCCACAACGCGTGACGCAACCAATGCCCGTATCGGTGTTGCAGGTGCGCGTGTAACCCAGGCTGGGACACGTGTTGTTACGGCACAGACACAGCCGGTCGCCAGAATCAGCGGAAATTCGACCATAAACATAGAAAATACAGTAAAAACGGATAGTGCAGATGTGGTGACGGATATGTCAAAAAATACACCGGACGATTCGGAAAATGAACAAAAATTGGTGGTTGAAACAAATGGAAATTGCCGTGATGCATACCGTGAATGTATGGATGAATTTTGTTTGTTGGATGAATCCGAAGGGGCCCGTTGTGCGTGCAGTGATAATATCAATAAATCGAAAAAGTTAATTTTAGAAATCCAAGAAATTCAAGAAGAAGCTGATAAATTATACACCGAAGGTGTTGAACGTGAAAGGTTGGGGGCAAAGGCCAAATTGATTTTTGGAAATAGCGCCCAGGCACAAAAAAACGCATCGGGGATAAATTTTGCGGATTGGTTGACCGGTGGTGATGTGAACGATGGCGATTTAGCAGATGATGCAGATATCGGTGATCCGTTGTATTCAATGGCATCTGAATATTGCAGTGCAAAATTAAATGCCTGTGGTGATAGTGCAGAAATGGAGGAAATGCTATATTCACGTCAAATTGTTGCAGATTGCAAGGCATTTAGTTCATATCTGGTCGATCAAAAAACAAACGCGGTGGCAAATAAACGTACGGCCGAGGCCGCTGTTCGCAAAGCGCGTTTGGAAATGGTTGATACGACAAACAAATATAATGCAGGTGAATGTTTGTTGGCGTATCGTTCTTGTATCGCAGACAAAGGGGGATGTGGTGCAAATTTTGAAAATTGTTTAGACAAAGATTTGTTGGGGCGACGTGCCAATGCGTGTGAAAATGTTTTGGATCAATGTATGGCCGTACGTTCTACGGTTTTAAAAGATTGGGATGCGGAATCCGAATCCATTTTGGCGGATGCAGCAAAATACATGGATCAAAACAGACGTAAAACATGTTTTGCACGTATTCAGGTCTGTTTAGAAGATGGGTGCAGTACAGGCACAAATCCCGCCTGTTTGACGGATGTTAATGTCGCAGCGGGTGTTTGCCCGGTGATTGACGAATGTGAAGAAATGATTCCGGGGATAAAGGCATCTGTTAATGACAAATTGGGTTATTTGCAAACACAATTTTGCCAAAATGATATTGATAAGTGTTTGCGTGATAAATGTGGTGAAAATTTCAATGGACCGGAATGTTTGGGTAAAAAGCCAACCGAAATTGCCGCATTGTGCCCACAGGGAATGTATCCATCGTGTAAAAATGCCAGCCAGTTCAGTATAATTGTCCAGGCTGTGTTATTACAAATGGATTATCAAATGTTACAGGGCTGTGTAAATTATTTTGGTCAAGAATTGGGCAAGGTTTGTGGAACGGATATGTCGTGTTTACCATTAGATGATAAAATTGCCGGTTTAGACACGGTTCCAGAAACAGAACAGGAAATGGTTCAATTGCGGACAACTGTGCGCGATAATGCACAACGTGCCGTTGATGAATTTTTTGTGCAATTTGAAAAAGATCAGACGGTTGCAGCGTGTTCAGATGCGAAAAAACCGTCTGGTCGCAATAAATTGGGAACAAATGTATTTAACAGTGCAAAATTAGTGGCACAAATCAGTGCGGAAAATCGTGCAATGCGTGAATTGGAATCAAAAATTGCAGAATTGTCACGCAATCAAGATATTGAAACCGCAAGAAAAAATTGTGAAACAACGTATGCACCGGAAACACCAGATAAATCATCAAAAAATTACAGTTATATCCGCAGTGCATCGTTTGAACCCAGTTTACGTAATTGTCATGTTTGTCGCATGCAGCAGGTTTGTGAAACCGGTGGCGAATCCAAGGCGACGGCGGGGTTAAAAGGATTGGCGGGCGGTGCCGCAGCGGGTGCATCGGCTGGGACAATGGTTATGCCGGGATGGGGAACTGCAATCGGTGGCGTTGTTGGTGCGGTTGGCGGTTTGTTCGCGGGACGCAGTGCCGGTGGCAAAGAAGAATTTTGCCAGGAAATAGAATCCTGCGAAGATATAAATATGTAATTCTGTGATTACAGGGGGGAAAAATGAATCTAAGAACAGTTGGAAATATTGCAGTTTTTATGGCTGTTGTTATAGCAGGTGGTGATTTGTATGCGGCGGCAAAGAAAACGACAGCTAAACAGTCTGCAATTCAAAATGGAACAACCGTTCGTACCAGGGTAGAGGCCAAAGGCCTGTATGATCAAGAATGTTATGATGCATATTACAGTTGTATGGATCAATTTTGTATAACGGATAATTCCAATGGTGGCAGTTGTTCATGCAGTGATGTCAGTATTAAATTGGAAAAAGATTTGGCAGAAATTCAGACAATTTTAGAAGAAGCCAATCGTGTTAGTACAATAGAGGTTGAAAAAATCAAAGCGGGTGCCAAGGCGGATATTATATTCAACGGTGAACGCAAATATGATGAAAAAGGTAATGTATTAAAGGTTGATGAAGCAAAAAACGCAGATAAAAAATCGAAACGTGGTGTGGATTTATCATTGTGGGCCACTGATACAGAAGAAGACGACGAAGTATTTGAAGATGATTTTGAAACAATTGGTGCCAAAACCGGGGCCGCGTTGTATTCTGCATCAATGAAATTGTGCGAAGCACAGGTTCCCGCAAAATGTGAAAAAGATATTGTTTTTTTACGTCAGGTGTATTCACGACAAATAACGTCTGATTGCAAGGGGTGGGAAAATGCGTTGGCAACCAAACGTGCCGCGGCGAAACAGGAATTGGCAAAGGCGGAATCTGAGGTGCGCGCAGCCCACAAAGAAAATTTAGAAACCGCCGATAAGTATGATTTGGGTGGGTGCATGATTGAATTTAAAAAATGTATGCAAACACCGGATGCATGTGGCGCGGGGTGGGAAAACTGTGTTTCAACGATTGCATCTGAAAATATGCAAAACAAAAGCACGACCAGTACAGCAGGAACAACGGTTGCCACGGTTAATAAATATGATATAACCGCATCAACAATGGAAATTTTGGATGCCAAGCGTCCAATGTGTGAACGTGTTTTGGATCAATGTGTATCGGTACGTAATTTAGTATGGCCTGCGTTTTTGCGTGAAGCGGCCCCAACAATTAAATTGGCCGAAACGCAACAGGAATCAAAATACCGTCAATCGTGTTTGGGGAATATTTCAAATTGTATACAAAAGGCATGTAAAGATGATGTCGTTGGCAAAGGAACTGCAACAATGGATGCGTGCTTGTCCCGTCCAGATATGGCACGCAGTTTCTGTAAAAACGAAATTGACCCGTGTGAACGTATGGAACCATTAATTTGGGGATATGTAACGGATAAATTGGCTGCAATGCGTGTCGATGCCTGCACGGCCGAAGTCAAAGAATGTTTTACTGCCGAAGATCGGTGTGGAACAGATTTTGTAAATTGCATTGGTATGGATTATAATTACATACATGATATTTGCCCAATTGACAGTTTGGTTGTATGCAAGGCGAATAATCCAAAATTTGCGATGTCAGATTTGGATTCAATGTTGATGGGATTGTATTTAAATATTGATAATTCCGCATTGGATAATTGCCAAGATTTGGTTGAAAAAAAGATGACAGAAATTTGTGGCAGTACGTCTGATTGTAACCGTTTTGCGGCCGATGATATAATCGGAACAAATTCATTGCGTTCACAAAAGGTTGGCGATGTATATCGTGTAACCGGTATGATTTCATTTGGCAGTATAAAAATGGGGGATTCTGCCGGTATTGCAACCGATGGGGCAGATGGCACGGTTTTGGCACCCGGACAAATTGGGGTTGCGGATTATTTGAACACTGTGCGTGAAAAAAATGCAAATGTTTTGAACAAAGATGGTATTATTGCGTCCATAGAAGAAGAATTGAATAACATTGCAGGGACAATCAACAGAACAATTGAAATGATTGAACAAGATCCTGAAATTCAATATTGTATCAATGGACGTGATTTGTCGCAGATAACGGGAAAACAGGGACAAAAAACAACGGCACGTTTCCCGAATCTGTTAACCCAGGTTAAAATGCAGATTGCAATGGCGGCACTGCGTCAGGCACAAACAAATTATAATGAAAAATTAAATAAAGAAATTGCCGATGCAACCAAAAATGCGTCTGCGGATATGGCACAGTATATGTGTCAAATGTTACCACATAATAATGGACAAATGGCGGGTTCTACGAATACGTCAACGCCGTTAATGCCACCGTATGCGATTTCATATGATGTTGGTGCCGGATTGACCAATGAATTTTTGACATCTGCTGCGGGTAAATCAACAAACACATTTGCAGGTGCATCGTTGGATTCAACAATGGCAAGTGATAAAATGTTTTCTGGAAGAGTAAATACCGATAGAGTAAAGATGGATTTACCAGGTGGAACGCGTGAAATGTGGTCTATGTTTAACCGTGAAACACGTGTATGCCATTATTGTACGTCAACAATTACCAAAAAGTGTAGTTCGGTCAGCAAAAAGGGATTTTTGGGAATTGGTGCAAAAAAATCATTAGATTGTGAAGAATCAGAACCTTTTGAAAAGTGTGAAGATATTCCAATGTAATTATATGGGGAAAATACAATGACAAATGCAACAGCTTTGATTGATGGTATGAATATAAAAACGTTAATAACGTCGTTGGTTAATTGGGGTGTTCAAATGGGGTTAAAATTAACTGCGGCGGTATTAATACTGGTGGTTGGTTTATGGTTGGTGGGGCGCATAACACGTACGTTAAAGCACGGCATGGAACACCGGAAACTGGATGCGTCTTTACAATCGTTTATCAATTCATTTGTAAATATTGTTTTACGTATTTTGGTTATCGTTATTGCACTGACCACCGTTGGGGTTCAAATGACATCTTTGGTTGCGGTTTTTGGTGCCGGTGCCTTGGCTGTTGGTATGGCGCTGTCGGGGACAATGCAAAATTTTGCCGGTGGAATAATTATTTTATTTTTAAAACCGTTTCGTGTTGGTGATACCATTCAAACTGCAACCGATAAAACAGGTGTTGTAAAAAAAATAATGATTTTTACAACAGAATTGCGGACATTTGATAATCAGGTTATATTTTTACCGAATGGTGCATTGGCAAATGGCGAGATTACAAATTTATCGGGTGGTGCGTTGCGCCGTACTGATTTGGCGGTTGGAATCTCATACGGATCACGTATTTCGGTTGCTCGTCAGGTTATACTGGATATATTGGCACGTGATGGGCGTATTGCAAAAACACCAGAACCAACTGTTTTTGTTGCAGATTTAGGGGACAGTGCCGTTGTTTTAACGGTGCGTTTTTGGGCAAAATATCCGGATTTGGCGCCAACCGCTGCGGATGTATTGGAACAAATTTATAATGAATTACCACGGAAAAAAATTTCTTTCCCATTCCCACAGATGGATGTTCATATTGTTAAATAAAATTTATCATCCCCAAAATGGGGATTTTTTTGTATCCAGCGTCACCCCGTTGCAGAACGGGGGCCACAGCAATGCAGACGTATAATTATAATTTTTTTCAGTGGATCCCGGCCTGAGATCACCCACAAAATTTATCAATTTTGCGGGGCCCAGATGTCGGGATGACGGCAAGAGAGGAGCTTTCATTCCTGGATATTTTATTTGAATTGATTGTTATAATTCATTTGCGTATCAAAAAATAAAACAAAGGGGAAAATAAAATGAAAAAAATATCCATGATTGCATTGGTGTTGGGGGTATATGCCGGAACCGCCGCCGCAGCGGGTGCATCACAAATGATGATGAACAATACGATGAATACCGTTGCCCAGGCAAAAAATATGCGTGATAATTCACCGGTTATTGTTGTTGGACGTATAACAAACAGTATGGGGGATGGAATGTATTTGTTTGAAGATGGGACGGATACAATAATTGTTGATATTGATGATGCGGCATGGCACGGTCACACTGTTTCATCAAATGACAATGTAAAATTATACGGTGAAATAGATGCATCGTCTGACGGAACAACAATCGATGTAAATTATGTTGAAAAAATGTAAATATATAAAAATGCCCCGAATTGGGGCATTTTTATAAAACCTGCTTTTGTAATTCAATTAATTCCCGTGCAGCGTTTGCCGCCATATCCATCAATGTGCATAATTGGTCTTTGGTAAATGGATGTTGTTCACCGGTTGATTGAACCTCAATAAATTGGCCATGTTCTGAAACGACAAAATTTGCATCCATTTCAGCATTACAATCTTCATCATAGTCTAAATCCAATACCAATTCACCGTTAAACAGGCCGGCTGAAATTGCAGCAACGTGTTCACGAATCGGATTACGGGTAATCCTGCCATTATCAATTAACCATTGAACTGCCATCTTTAATGCAACAAATCCGCCCGTAATTGATGCACATCTGGTTCCACCATCGGCCTGGATAACATCACAATCAATTGTTATTGTATGACGTCCCAATGCATCCATATCCACCACACTGCGCAGGGCACGACCAATTAAACGTGATATTTCTGCACTGCGGTTATCTTTTGAAATGCTGTCACGTGACTTGCGTGTCCCGTTGGCACGTGGTAACATTGAATATTCGGCGGTGACCCAACCACCGGTTTTATTTTGAATCCGTTTCCATACCGGTTGATTCATATCAATGCTGGCGGTACATAAAACCTGGGTCCCACCCATTTTTATCAAACAAGACCCCTCAGCCCATTTGTTCACACATGTTTCCAATGAAACATGACGCATTTGATTTGATTTACGCATAGATGGACGCATCATTTATTAACCCTTATTCTTTAATTTATAGTGGCACTATACAAACAATGTTTAAAATTGCAACAATAGATTTGATATTGCTTTTTATGATATTTGTGCTACTATGCCAATCCTGTAAAGGGATTTTTATGTCTGCAAATACAAAGCGTGTATTAAAGCGAATTATTAGTTATTCAGGTATTTTCTTTTTTGTATTGGCCGCTGGGATGTTATGGTGGCAATTGCGCAGTTATTCTTTGCGGGATATCGCACATGCAATAATTGCAATTCCGTTCAGTAATTTAATTGCAGCATGTTTTGCGTGTTTAGCGGGATATTTTGCATTATCTTTGTACGATTTTCTGGCATTGAATTACGTTGGTGAAAATAAAAAGGTATCTTGGTGGAAATGGATGTTAGCTGGAATGCTGGGATTTGCAATCAGCAACAATGCCGGGCATGCTGTTGTAAGTGGTGGGGCGATTAGGTATCGTTTGTATACGCGTTGGCGTATTCGTGGTGGGGATATTGTAAAAATGTTAACAATAAATGGTTTTACGTACTTTTTGGGGGCGGCGGCCATTGTTTTGATTGGATATTTTTTGGTTCCACGTGAATTATTTGATGGGTCTGTTGGGACTATGGTCGGATTGAATGTATTGTTTATATTTTGTGCAGCGGCCATATTGGCATATTTTGCGATGACGGTGTTTTTTCATGATAAAAACATTAAAATTGGTCAAATTAAGTTTCAAATACCAACAACAAAATTAGCATTTGTTCAAATGGGATTAGGCATAACTGACAGTGTTTTGGCAGGTTTGGTGTTATATTTTTGTTTGATACCCTTTGTTGATATATCGTTTGGAACATATATTGGTTTATTTGTAATTGCACAAACAACCGGTGTGTTCAGCCAGGTTCCAGGGGGTATTGGGGTTTTCGAAAGTGTTTTCATGTTGGCATTACCGGAAACCGTAGACAAGGCCGATATTTTTGGGGCATTGTTGGCATATCGTATAATTTATTATGTTTTGCCATTAATTGGTGTTGGGGGACTGTTTTTCTTGTATGAAAATTGGTTGCGTGCCCATATGCGTCGATTGTTGAACGAAGCTAAAATGCAAATGAATAAAATTTCCCAATTGCGGCCGCATATAACTAAAAAGAAAAAATAAATACCTTGCGAATATGCGATATGCATGATATGCTAAAACATGTCGTATAGTTGATGGGGTTAATATAAGTGTTTATACTATCAATATTTTCTTTAATTCGAATTGCACTGTTTGTTATCGTTGTGCATTCCCTTGGCATAGGCTTGGACGCCTCACGGGGACGGATTATGGCCATTGCATACGCACATAAAACCAAAGGATTATTAGATGTCAAAGAAAATATATGTGGACGCAGTCCACCCAGAGGAAACACGTGTCGTTGTTGTTGATACAACAAATAACCGTGTATCCGATTTTGATGTTGAAACAACAACAAAACCGCAGATAAAGGGTAATATTTATCTGGCCAAGGTTATACGTGTTGAACCATCATTACAAGCGGCTTTTGTAGATTATGGAACAGGCAAAAACGGCTTTTTGCCATTTTCAGAAATCCACCCTGATTATTATCAAGTAACACCAGAACAAAAGAAAAAATTATTAGAATTGGCACACGCAAACATCGTTGACGATGACGATGATCCTGATGACGAAGGGGATGAAATTGCGGAATATGACGACCACAGTGCAGGTGAAGATAATAAAGAATTTGTCAAACGGGCACGTGAATTTAAAATCCAAGATGTTATAAAACCAAAACAGATTTTGTTGGTCCAAGGTGTAAAAGAAGAACGCGGTCAAAAGGGGGCCTCGATGACAACATATTTGTCATTGGCGGGGCGTTTTGCTGTTTTGATGCCAAATTCTCGTAAACGTAATAGTTATGGAATTTCAAAAAAGATTTCAGATAAAACAGAACGTGCACGTTTACGTGAAATATTACATGGATTAAAAATTCCAAAGGGAATGACGGTTGTTTTGCGGACCGCGGCGTTTGGTGCATCACCCGCTGAAATTGCGGCTGATTACGATTATTTGGTAAATTTGTGGAATGAAATTCGTAAAATAACGTTAGAATCGGTTGCACCGGTTACAATTCATACCGAAGATTCTTTGTTGCGACGTGTTGTTCGTGATTTCTTGTCTGATAAAGAAGATGTTTTGGTTATTCAGGGCGAAGAAGCTTTTGATGCGGCAAAAACGTATTTTCAGCAAATGTACGGTCACGCACCGCGTAAACAAATTATTCAATACAAAGATACCGCAATGCCATTGATGACAAAGGCGGGCGTTGAAAAACAATTGGAAGGTTTACATGGACCATATGTTGTATTGCCGTCTGGTGGATCTTTGGTAATTAACCAGACCGAAGCGATGGTAACAATTGATGTTAATTCATCGCGTGCAATCAAAGAAAAAGATATCGAACAGACTGCGTTGAATACAAATTTAGAGGCTGCCGAAGAAATTGCATTGCAATTGCGTTTGCGTGATTTGGCCGGGATTGTTGCGATTGACTTTATTGATATGGAAGAAGAAAAAAATAATCGCAAATTGGAAATGAAAATGCGCGAAGTTATGAAACGTGATCGTGCACGGACCCAGGTTGCAAAAATTAATGCATTTGGTGTTATGATGTTATCGCGTCAACGTCTGCGCAGCAGTTTTATTGAATCATCATATGTTGCATGTCCGCATTGTTTGGGGGCGGGTGTTGTCCCATCCATTCAGACAGCGGCAATTATAATGTTCCGTCATTTACAGGAAAAGTTATTGGCAAAAAGTGCCCAGAAGATCATTATGACGGTTCCAACCGATGTAGCGGTTTATTTATTGAATCATAAACGTGCTGAATTGGCTGAAATGGAATCAAAATTTGAAACAGAAATTGTGATTGTTGGTGATGACAGTATGATGAATATAGATCAATATTCAATACAGCGTGTTGCCCCGGAACAGGTTTCAACCGAAGAGGCTTTGAATGCGTATGCACCATCAACAGATGCAAAAAAGAAAAATGCACGTCATGTTGATGCGAAAAAAACGACAATGGGTGCACCACATCGGCGTGCACGTCGAAATGGACGTGGAAATAAAAAGAAATCGTTGTGGCAGAAATTGGTTGGATAATAAAAAATCCCCGTTTATACGGGGATTTTTATTTGTGATAAAGGGGGTAAGCTTATCTGCAACCGGTCTTGGCAATCGGACCCCGTAAAATTGATAAATTTTGTGGATGATTAAAACGAGAACCACTGAAATGCGGATACAACCAATGACAATGGCCCCCGTTCTACAACGGGGTGACGACGGTGATGGGGTGGGAACACCAAGATTTATGGACGTTATTCTATTCTTTTTAATTTTTTCCCAGTATAACTTTTTCAATGAATACCGACCTGCGTCGGTATGACGATGGGGAAAGAGCGTCCGCCCAGATTCCGAACATTATTTTTGAAATATTTCAAATAAATCTTGTTGCATATATGGTAATTTTTATTGTAAATTTGTAAACATGACTAAGATATTATCAATATTTTTAATGCTGACAATTTTTGGGTGCACATTTCAAACTAAACATCGCGGATATGTTTTTCCTGGCAATTTGGAACATGATATTGCGTCAATAAAAACAACGGCTGATTTGACGGATAAAATCGGTAATCCACAGGTAAAAACAATTAATGGTGATAATATATGGATTTATTATGGGGTTGATGAAAATTATCGTGGGCCATTACCAAAAACATATGATAACAAAACTGTATTATTGGTATGGGTAAGTGGTAACACAATTACAAAAACATTGGTTTTACACGATGACGATTTACCTGATATAAATATTGCAAATGGGGAAACGCAAATACCAGCGGCAATTGAATTAAATGCAATTGAAGAATTGTTTAACAATATAGGGCGTTTTTCACCCGCCGGTTTGGGACAATAAAATCTGTTTGAAAAAATGATGAAAAAAGTGTAAAATGATGAGTATAAGGTTATACAGAAATATGAAAGAAATTTTATTCACATTATTCACATTATTATATACCGTTAATGCGCCCGCGGCATCAACAACCCAAACCGCAGAAAGACAGTGTGAACCCGGATATATTTTGGTTTCAACAGGCAAAGTCAATGGAATAGAAACTGTTGAATGTCAGAAGCTGTGGTGTCGTGATTTAGAATTGGGAAAGCCTATGGGGTCAGGTAAACGCGTTAATACTGGATATACCGATACGAATGCACCGTTGGAATTGTGTACATCGGATAAAACGTGTGTATGGTGTTTTGGCGATCGTAAATGGTGTGCCGGTGAAGTTCCTGGGGCATGGAATCCACAATATGGTGCATATACGCGTAATGGTGAAGAAACTGCCACGTATGCTTCATATCAAAAAATGGGATGTTTTGGATGGCGTTTGGAATCACCGCATAAATGCAGTTCTGATGAAATTGCAATTTTGCAAAATGGTGAATGGGTTTGTTCAAAGCAGGTTCAACAGGATTCCAAGACAACACGTGAATCGTTAATGCGGCGTGGTGGATTTTCAAAAATGATTAGATAATTTTAAATACAATCTACAATTTTGCCAATATATTTGTTTTTTCTGTTTTTTATGATATAATGACATGCAAACAGAGAGAATGGCAACCCTGAAAGAGGTATTTGATTATGCCAAGTAAGAAGATGGATTTTAAAGCGGGTCAATATGTTGTTTACCCAACCCAAGGGGTGGGTAAATTGGTTCGAACCGAAGAGCAGATTATCGGTGATCAAAAAATAAAAATGTTAGTTATTGAATTTGAACGCAATCACATGACATTGCGCGTCCCGATTGAGCGTGCGGAAATTTCTGGTTTGCGCCCGTTAATAACACAAAAGAAAATGGATGAAGCAATCGCATCTGCAAAAGGTAAAGCAGGGGCAAAACGTATGATTTGGGCGCGTCGTGCCGCACAATACGAAGAAAATATAAATTCTGGTGATCCAATGAAATTGGCCGAAGTTGTTCGTGATTTGCAACGTCGCAGTGCCGCAGACACAATGACGTTTTCTGCACGACAATTGTATTTGCGTGCATTGGAACGTATGGCACAGGAATTTGCAGTTTTACATAAAATTGATTTAGACAGTGCATCTGAAAAGATTGAAGATATTTTGGGAATTCCAAAGGAAATCGATTTAAATGCAGTCGAATCAGATGATGAAGAAGACATGGATTCGGATGACGAATCATAAAAAAACGCCGAATGGCGTTTTTTTTGTTGTGAAAATTGTCTCACATTCCCCATCGCATGCCGTTATCCCGACGCATTGGACTGAAAAATATATCTGCATTGCGGTGGCCCCCGTTCTGCAACGGGGTGACGACGGGGAAAAGATCGTCGCCCAGATTCCGAACATTATTTTTTCTGGGAACCATTGATGCCCCGAACACAGTTATTTACAAACCTTACAATCCTAGACGAAACTTTTCTCTGGTCGTCAATGGCCGTGTTTATGTAATTTTTTGAATAAAACATAATTGACAATAAAATATTTTTGGGTTATGTTTGCGGGGACAAAGGAAAAATATTATGGTAATACAAATTATTAAAAAAGTACGTGATAGCACAGTTATTCTAAAAGACAATAATTGGTTGACGGACTCGGAATTGGCAAATGGATATATAAATGCACTTTGTAAAGATATCAAAGAACAAATGCAAAGTTTAATCAAAATTAATAAAAATCAGCCGATTGCAGGATATATAGAATATAGGATAGAATATCGTAATGGTGTGGCACGTCGTAGATTATGTTTACACCGAAATAAAATAGGGTGGTTATGTCGTCAAAATGAAAAATTTAATGAATATAAAGAAATTGCTAACCCACAAAAAGATGAAGATTGGTTATCTGCCGAAGATTTGACAAATTTGTATATTGCTGCGTCACAGGAAAAAATCCAAAAAAGATTAAAAGAAATTCACGACAATGTATATAGCATGACATACCATAAATATATAAAATATTGTACCCATGGGAAAAATATTACATTGTGTTTGGCCAAAGATAAGATTGGATGGTTTTGTCGCAAATCTGGATTGAAACTGCAAAATAAAACAAAAAACATATTGTGTACAAATTCAATAATTGAGTATACCAATAAATACAATCTGGGCAGATAATTATAATAAACAGAAACAAACAAAAAATCCCGTATTAACGCGGGATTTTATCTTTAATTAGTCTATTTGATTAGAAACATTTGCGTGTCTATGTATGGCATGCCGTATATTTTCGGCAATTAACCGCACAGGTGATGCATCATTTTGACGCCACATATTATCTGCAACAATTAATTCACTGATAACTTTTTTTCGAACCGATGGAATGGCTAATTGTTGAACGGCGTCTAATACTTTTTCTGCTGTGGCATTTGGCCCTAACAATTCTGGATATACACTACGTCTCAATAATATATTAACCAATGAAACCCAACGGGTATTAATCACCAATCGGACTAAAAATGTTGTTATTGGGTTCATTTTATACACAACAATCGCAGGAATATGCAACATCGCTAATTCTGCTGAAACTGTTCCACTGGCCACAATGGCAATATATGTTTTAGCATACGTTTCATAACGATTTGTTGCAGAAATTAATTTTACGGGAACCCGCCAATTTGCAGTATGGTGCTTTACATAATCTGCGGTTGTTTCAACGGTTGGTATTATAAATTTGTAATCAATATACCCGTTGGCGGATAATATTTCTGCGGTGCGTTTAAATACGGGTAATAAACGTTTAACCTCAGACATTCTGCTGCCCGGGACCAGGGTGATAATTTTTTCTGACGTGCCATTATAATTATTGATATCTGTGTATTTACCAATCAATTTATCGGCAATTGGATGGCCAACCGCAACGGTATCCAGACCATATTTTGTAAAATATGGGACCTCAAAATCAAAAAAAGCATACAATTTGTCAAACGTATGTGCATATTTTTTTGCGCGTTTTGAACGCCATGCCCATACCTGTGGGGCAACAACGTGATGGAATTTCATTCCATCGGCAATCAATCGTTGACCGACATCCGATTTTCGGACCCGTTGAATAACACTGCGTGCAAATCCCGGTGCATCAATTGTTAAAACAATATCTGGACGTAAATCAATAATTGCATCTGCAACCGTTTGTATATGATGCATAAGTGTACGTGCATTCATTACAACCTCGACTGCACCCATTACCGCCAAATCGCCCAATGGGACAATTGATTTTAATCCAGCGCGAATCATATGTTCGCCACCAACACCGACAAATTCGATGTCTTTCATTTCGGCCATTATACTGGCACCCAAAACATCACCGGAAACTTCGCCGGCAATTATGAAAATTTTTGGTTTATCGTTCGGCATTTTCAGATGTACCAATCCCACGTTTTGAACGATTTTCAATAAAATCAATCGCATCCATAGCGTATTTATTATTTTTTACCTCGCGACGGATTTTAGCCAAACGGTCTGCCACCGTTCCATCGGTTCCACGGAAAACCGCGGAATAAACATTATGTATCGCATGCATATCTTCGTTTGTGAAACCGTGCCGCATTAAACCAACACGGTTGATTGTGCGGTATACAGCACGCGCACCATCATAAATTGCATATGGCAAAATGTCATTACCAACACCCGACATGCCACCAATAAATGCATTACGACCGATGCGGGCAAATTGTAACACACATACACCACCAGATAAAATCGCAAAATCTTCAATTTCTACGTGGCCTGCAACCTGAACCAAATTGGACATAACAACACTGTTTCCAACCTTGCAATCATGACCGACATGTGCGTTAACCATAATTTGACAATCATCACCGATTACCGTTCCATCGGATGCTGGGGTTCCGGAATGTATCGTCACATATTCACGAATTCTACAACGTTTACCAATACGCAGCCCAGTCATTGCGGCTTCGTCTTGCCATTTTAAATCCTGACTCATTACACCTAAAACTGCAAATGGGTATACAATCGAATCGTCACCGATTGATGTTTTTCCATCAATAACAACATTTGAAATCAATTCAACGCGATCGCCCAAAACAACATTTGGACCAATGATACAAAACGGGCCAATTTTGCAATCCGCACCAATAACGGCACCCGGCTTTATAATTGCACTTGGATGAATATTTGCTGTCATAATTAAAACCTATTTTTATTTATTATATCTACTGTTTGTGCCGAATATTACATTAAATGTCAGCCAATTTGTATTAAATAAATATAACAAATTATAACAAGAATTTGACTTTTGTAAAATCACGCATTTGTGTGTTTTCAGACATATAGGCTACGGCCAATGCTGTTATTACAGGCATTGTTGTAATTATTCCGAATAATGCCAATGTTAATGCAAACATTTGATTGGCCAAATTATCAATTACTGATGTTCGTTCTGCGTGAATTATTGATAACGCAAACATTATAAAAAATGTTAGTAACATTGATAAAAATACTGGGACAGATTCTGTTAATGCAAATAAAGCAACCATTAACGATGCTATAAAACGCGTCATCCACTTCAATTTAACAAATGCAGAATTGTAAATGCGTTCCCGTGGTTTAACATTTTTTAATGCAATTGTTGCGGTTGCAACAATGCCCGTGAACATTAAACATAATAAATGTGCGGGTGATAATGCACCTAACTGACCAAAACGGAAAAATTCCGGTTGCATCAAAATAATCGTTGTTATTGCAATAATAACAGGTGTGATAAATGAAGTGACGTATTTATCATTCTTTGTAAAGCGTCCCAATGATATTCCTAATAAAACTGCCCCAATTGGTAATATTGGCCCCCACCATGCGTGTGTATCAACCAATCCAACAACCAATAACCCAATCACGCCAAATATGACCATTATTCTTTTCTGCGTGGTGGTCGCTTTTTTCCATTTGTCGCGGACCGGGCCATTAATGTGCGGTGTAAATATGGCACAAGAAAAACATAAAATTGCGGCAACAGCAAATGGTAAAACAGTGCCGCTGTCGCGCAAAACATTATAATTTCCACAGAATAAAATTAACCATGCAATAATCAATCCGAATGATAATGTTGCAATGCGGGTACGCAAAGTATTGGCCCGCCATCCAAGAATCGTAAAAATTTCATGATTATACTTTGCTGCAATAAAAAACAATGGAAACGTCAAAAATGCACACCATACAAATGCCGGTGTTGCCAGGGCCGCATTATTAAATGCACTTAACGCACTTTGAACAATAATCGTAT
>JAKSTF010000014.1 GCA_024402715.1 Alphaproteobacteria bacterium | reverse complement strand
TATGAATTCCATTCACATGCGGCAGATATCGTTTCGATTTTGCCATTATTGCTGTGACTGATTTGGGCATCACGGCAATCGTTGCTGTTTGTCAATGTGTGACATGCGGCATTCCATTCTGTACGGTTGGAAACGGATGGCACAGGTTTTACGGTATCTGGCAATCTTAATGCCCATTTTACATAGAAATCTTTTAATGAATCTATCTTTTGTGATTTACCGTATTTTACAGTATCCAAATTATCGCCAATGTGACATGTTATATGATCACGTTCAACAAATGCACTGATGGCGGTGGCAACACCACCGGCGGCGGCACCAACCGTTGCCCCAATCGCAGCATTCTTAACACGTGTCCCAGATGTAACATGTCCATCCAAATATTCCAAATCGTTCAAGAATTCCAATTTTGACAAATCTTGTTTCATTTCATCAACACTGACACAATCCCCAGATAACGATGTACAATATACATTGTCCAGTTTCTCTGTATTTACAATGGTTTTAAACCATGCTGTACTCTGTACAACCTCAACACCGTTAATACCACCTAAGTTTCTTCTTAATTCTGAAAAACAAGCCTTACCTGACAACGTTCCACCACTGACATTACATATATTTTCTACACATTTTGGCAACAAATTTGCAATGGCCGTGTTAGCATCAGCAAGTTTGTCGGCGTCTCCGGCGGCGTCTCCGGCGGCTTTGGCGGCTTTGGCGGCTTCGGCGGCTTCGGCGGATATACGACAACCACCCTTCAAACTATCAACCAAAGCCACACACTGTCCACTTTTACATTCGGCCCTTAACGAAGGGGTCGTTGCGGGACTTGTTACAGAACTTCTTAGTGTTGACATATTATTTCTGACCCCAATAATTTCTTCACACGATTGTTTACTTAATATTCCACCATTTGCAGTATTTATCGGCATAATTGCCTTTAAATTACTTAAATCATTAATATGTCCGACAAGATCGGCATGCAATTTCTGACGATCTTTATCATTTTTACAATCAAATGATTCAACCTTGCCATTTGAAAATGCGGTTGCACCCAAAACGCCACCGGTTATTGCACCACCACCAACCGCGGTTACGGCAACGGTACTGGTCGTATTTAACAAACCAAATCCAAATAAATCTTTGTTACATGTAAATGATTCACCGGCTGGTTTCCAGGCCTCGGCCACGTCATCATTTCCCATTGCACCAAACAACCATTTATTTGTAATCAAACCTTTATCTGCACCCTTTTCTTTGTACGCGGCAACACGAACCAAACATTCACCATTTGTTGCATCCCAACGGGCATAATATCCACGATCGGCATCAACATCACCATTTTCGTTAACACTGACACCCTGTGGATTTGATTTCATATCACCCGAACCGTTATACGCATTAATTTTATCGTTATATTCACCAGTTACAACCTGTCCCTGACCAACGGCACCAAATGATTTTCCATATGTATTACGATCCAACAACAAACACGTATTTTCGGCCTGATGCGGTGTCAACCCCGTTTTACGCAAAACAAAGCTGTAATATTCCGGTTGAACCTTACGCGAATTAAAGTCAATCCAAACATCCGACGCACCTTTGTACACACGATTACATACCTTGTCCGCCCCCAAAACCTGAACATCATTAATACATTTATCAACCTGTGTCGCACACAAATTCATACCATTCATAATTGAATTACGTAAATCTTCGTTAAACAAATCATTCATACCGTGCGGTAATGCACCACCTTCGATACAACTTTGAACATAATCCATACAATTTGAAACGGTAAATATGCCACATTTTGCACTGGTATCTTCACCTGGGGTATTTGTACCAGAACCCACATTATTATTTCCAGCACCGTTATTATTTGTTGCAGCGTTATTAGAAACACTGCCTGCATAATTACCGGTTGTCCCCGCACTGACTGGGACAAAGCCCGCCAATGGGCGTGCACGATTTGCAGACGTTGTTGCCCCACCGCGTCCGGTTGCCGCATCAACATTTGCAGTACACATCACAGCCAATACAGTCAGCCATGAAATACCGAAAAACTTTGATAATTTATGCATAAATATCTCCCTTATTTTTCCTTTTATTGTGTATTATGCCATAAATACCAAAATAAAAAAAGAGTTTTTTTAATGTTTTTACAAAAAATCACAAAGGTATAAATACCAATTTTTGCAGGGCTTTGTTTGTAAAAATTTGCATAAATGATATTAACTATGATTGTCTGCATTGCAGTGGCCCCGTTCTACAACGGGGTTGACGGAGTGGATGTTTTTGCCCCCAGATTATGAGTTTTGATACCCGTATTGCTTGGACATGCCGTTTCACCCCCAATCAAATAAAAAATATTCCATAAAACATATTGACAAAAATATTTTATTGTTTATAATTATACCATATGAAACACATTTGGGAAATCTTAACTAAACACAAGCATGCGATTATTTGGACGGCATGCTATATCACAATAATGTGGTGTATTTTACAATTTCTGTTTAATTTTGATATGTTTTCCGTCCAACAATGGATTCGCGTGTCACACGCACATTTACACGGATTTGGGGGATTTGTGTTTGGCATTTTGACATTGGCTGCTTTGCCGTTATATGTTGCAACAACGACCATTATTTGGCGAAATCAGGCACCGTTAATAACAATTCCAACCCCAAAATTAAACAAAAATGCTGTGGCGAATGAATCTGTATCATCAGATACACAAACCGTTGTACAAAAAACAGAACGTACTTTGCCGGCAAATTTACCGCCAGAGCTAAGTCATCAATTTATAAAACTTCGTAAATCCAGTGTAAATTTGGAACAATTTAGTCAATATACCGAAAAAAATTCACAAGTGGTCGTTTCCACTGACCCAAGCCCCACACAACAAAAAACACCAGAAGTGGCAGTTCAGCCCGTTCCACAACCGGTTCCCGTTATGGCAAATGTTGCCATTCCATCACAAGCCACCACGCAACCACAACAAAATGCACAACAATCAGCACCGTCCAAATCATTTATTGATCCAGAAAATAAAACATTACCATTACCAGATGAATTTGATTTCGCAGATGACGCGACAGATTCCCAAACATTCGCAGATATAAACTTTGGTGATATGCCAAAATTTACAGATATAGATTTTGATAATAACAACGATGCCGATAATGATGCAGATGATTCAATCGGTGCTGCAGAACAACAATTGGTTCAATATTTATGTGATAAAAACATTACCCTGCAAAGTGTCGAAGAATCCGTTATTATTACGGATAAATTTGCAATTGCAATCCATGATGATCCAGACTTTTGGATTGCAGATGAACCTGATTGGTTTGCCCAGGGAAAACAAAAAAAGTCACCAATTACCGAATTACAAACAATCGCAACATCAAATAATAAAAAACCGATATTCTGGTTGGCGCAAACAAATATCATGGATTTAGAAAATAAAACCGCCCAATGGGAACAAGACGGCATTATTGTTATTACAGATTTGAACCAAATTCCTGAATAATATTTTTTATAATCTGGATCTGTCCCCATTAGTGGCGTCATCCTGGCATCTGGTGGGGGGGGGCTGGGTCCTAACTTGTCGTCATCCCGGCGTAGGCCGGGATCTACTGAAATGCTGATACAACAAACAATGGGCCCCGTTCTGCAACGGGGGGACGATGGGACAATGATTGTGGGGCCGAATACCGATATGACGATGAAAAAATTCATAGATAAGATTACGAAATTTTAATTATTACAATCACAACAACAATTATTGTGATCACAACATTTATTATTGCAACAATGACAATCGCCCATCAAAAACATTGGATGATTATGTTTTAACCAACCAAACGTTGAATCCAAACCATGACCATGCACAATATATGTTTCATCACATAAATTCATTTCTTTGATTTTTTGAACAGATTTATGTAATTGTATATTATTACCACCTGGAAAATCTGTACGTCCGACACCATCATGAAAAATCGTATCACCTGAAATTAATATTTTAAAATCAGGGAAATAAAACATTACAGAACCAGCAGAATGCCCGGCAGATTCAATTGTTATCATTTTTATTCCAGGTAAAACATATATTTCACCCTGCACCAAATTTTTTGGTTCTGTAAATCCAGGTTTTATTGTTGGAATTTCAAAATATTCCAACAACGGATTTCCCCACATTATTAAATCTTTATCCGCATCATTCAAAAACCACGGAACATTATTTGATTTGGATAAATCTGGGGCCGCAGAAATGTGGTCACTGTGTCCATGAGTTGCATAAATTGCATGTAATTTTAGATTACGTTCATCTAATACATGTTCCCAATCAGATACCCGCCCCCATGGATCAAAAATAACCGCCCTGCCCCCAACAGACACCAATACAGAATTAGTATTTTTTGGGGGCATTTGCAAAATTTCAAATTTTGGTTCCGCGTTATTTTCCATTTTTATTTTTTGTTTTTTTTACCACTTTTTTCTGTATGACAACCTTTTTACCAGAAACAATTTCGCGTATTTCATCACCAGTCAATGTTTCGCGTTCTAACAATTGATTGGCCAATTTTTCCATTTTTTCACGATTTTTTGTCAAAATCTTCTTTGCATCGGCATATGCCTCATCCAACCAACGTTTTATTTCCAAATCCACCAGTTCTGCTGTTTTATCAGATGCATTTTCCAATGCCGTCCGCATTCCAAATGTTGAAACCTGATTTATTGCCGCCAAACCAATTTTTGGAGATAAACCAGCCGTTGTTATAGAATACCGTGCCAACCGCGTTGCCGATGCAATATCACTTTCGGCACCGGTTGTTATTTTATTTGGGCCAAAGAAAACCTCTTCGGCAGCACGCCCAGCCAATGATACCGCTAAATTCGCCCGAACCTCAGCCAAAGTCATTGAAACCTTGTCATCAATTGGTAAATGCTGCACCATCCCTAAGGCACGCCCACGCGGAATAATTGTTGCCTTGTGTATCGGATCCGTAACATCCGCGTACGTCATACTGACGAATGCGTGGCCTGCTTCGTGATATGCGGTTAATTTTTTATCATCATCACGCATTTTACGAACCTTGCGTGGGCCCATTAATATTTTATCACGTGCCTCTTCAATATCTTGGGTGGCAATTGCTTTACGTCCAAACCGAACAGCATGCAGTGCCGCTTCGTTCAATAAATTTTCTAAATCTGCACCAGAAAACCCCGTTGTTCCACGTGCAACATCTTGCAAATTAACGTCGCTTTCTATTTTTACCTTTTTAGCGTACAGATTTAAAATTTCATTTCGCCCGGCCATATCTGGTAATTCAATATGAACCTGACGATCAAAGCGTCCCGGACGTAATAACGCAGGATCCAACATATCTGGACGATTCGTTGCACCAATAACAATTATTCCCGTATCATTTGCAAAACCGTCCATTTCTATCAATAATTGATTTAACGTTTGTTCACGGTCCTGATCATTATACGAATGTGTACTGCGGCGTTGACCAATTGCATCAATTTCATCAATAAATAAAATACATGGTGCAGAATGTTTCGCCATTTCAAAAATTTCTTTTATCTTTGCAACCCCCAAACCAACGATAATACCGGAAAAATCACTGCCAGATGCGGCAAAAAAAGGCACCCCCGCCTCGCCTGCAATGGCACGTGCCAATAACGTTTTTCCAGTTCCCGGTTCACCTGCCAATAACACCCCACGTGGAACACGGGCACCAACCGCACAAAATTTTTCTTTATTTTTTAAAAAATCAACTATCTCAGCCAATTCTTGTTTTTCTGATTCTATACCTGCAACATCTTTAAATGTCGTTTTTGATTTGCCGGTTGTAATTTTTGTTGGGTTGGGCATCATACCACGCGGCAATCCCCCCGTCCCCCCACGTAAACCGCGAAAAATCCAGAATATAAACAATAAACCAAATGCAATTAGTAACCATGTTAATAAATATTCTGAAATCCCCTTTGATGTATCAATTGTGATTTTGGCACCAGATTTTGATAAATTTGCCAACAATTCTGGACTGTGGGTAATCGTTGCAACATACTTTGTACCATCGGCCAATTCACCAGACGCATCATTTCCATGAATATTCATCGTTTTTATATCTGTGGCCCGACGTAATACATCAGAAAAACTTAATTCAACGGGTGGAACACCACCAAACATCCCATCAAACGCCCCACCTGTGATAACACGCCCCAATAGTGCGATAAACAAGGCAACAAATATTGCCAAAAATATGGATGCTTTATCCCGTTTTGCAAAAAATTTCATTTTATTATTTTTTTCTATCATTTTTTATCCTAAAACTTGTTTTTTCCCCTTCATGGACGATTAAAATATTACCATTTAACCTGCGTAATGTACAATGTCCCAACGTAAATTGGCAATCATTTTCTAACATTTTCACCGCACGCAACACAGACTGCAACCTGGGTGGATATGGATTTTGACCGATACGCTGAATCATCGTACAGATGAACTTTAATCTAATATCGGCGGGGACGTCAAATAGAAAAGTTTCATCAAATACCGCCCGTCCATTTTTTAACACCGAATTTATCATATTTGAAACATACCAATCCAATGCATCACGACTGCGGGCTAAATTTTCAACCGCCAACAAAATTCTGTCATCAGAAATCCCCAGTTCATCGTTTAACACATGTCTGCGTTGCCGCATACGAACACGTGCAAACTGTTCATCTGTATTCATTTCATCCGAAAAATATTTTATTCCATTATCATCACAATATTTTTTTAATTGTATCCGTTTAATATCCAACAGTGGCCGCAAAATTAAAATCCCATCACGATATGATTCACGGCGTATGGCGGCCAATCCAGTAACCCCACTGCCCCGTGATAAATTTAATAAAAATGTTTCTATTTGATCATCCGCCTGATGTGCAATAACCAGCGCATCAATATTATTTTCATGACAAAAATCTGTCATTAATTTATAACGTGCATTACGGGCTGCGGCCTCGATTCCATTTTTTGGTTTATCGCCACACCAATACAACACATGACATGGAATATTGTATTTTTTACATAAATCTTGAACATATTCTGCCTCAGTCGCAGCGGCTGAACGTAAACCATGATTCACATGCAAACACACAATATCCAACCTTAATTGCGCCATCCAAGACAACAAACACACCGAATCGACACCACCGCTGACCGCCACAGCCAATCGTTTATTTGAATATTTACCAATAAAATGAGCAAATTTTTCATTCATGGCTTTATATTTTATGGTATAATTCACAAAAATAAAGGAAAAAGAAAAATGGCTGGGAAATTAAAATCTGTTGCAGTTTATTGCGGTCATCAATTTGGTTGCGATGCGGCATATGCACGTGACGCCGCACAAATTGGTGAAATGTTGGCAAAAAGTGGAATTCGTATTGTATTCGGTGGTGGTAATGTTGGATTAATGGGAACCGTTGCAAATGCAGCACTGAATGCAGGGGGGCATGTCACTGGTATAACAACCCATGATGTTGTGGCCAAACAAGAACCAATGCATGATAATTTGAACCAATTTGAAATTGTTAATGGTGTAAATGAACGTAAACAAAAAATGTTTGAATTGTCAGATGGATTTATAATTTTACCGGGTGGAACTGGAACATTGAACGAATTAACAGATATTATGACAATGCAACAGATTGGGGAAACCAATAAACCGTTGTTCTTTATGAACACAAAAAATTTCTGGGCCCCATTTGCCCGTTTGTTGATTCATATGCAAGATTGTGGTTTTTTTGTTCGACCCGAGGATTATAATATGCATACCGCCCAAACACCTGACGAATTAATACAAAAGGTTTTAAATTAT
Organism: Alphaproteobacteria bacterium; assembly: GCA_024402715.1. Taxonomy (GTDB): domain Bacteria; phylum Pseudomonadota; class Alphaproteobacteria; order Rs-D84; family Rs-D84; genus Enterousia. The sequence continues at coordinate 14,058 of JAKSTF010000014.1, read as the reverse complement.
TAAAAACTAATTACTTTGTCACGTGATGTGGCACCGCGAATAATCTGAATGCTGGTTTTTGGCACATCAAAGTATTTAGCCAGCATTTTTATTACCGCAGTATTTGCATCACCATCCGATGGTGCCGCGGTTGTATAAACGCGCAGCGTCCCATCATCTGCCAAAACAACTTTGTTCTGGCGTGCACGTGGAATTACACGAATATTAAAAATCTGTTTTGAATCGTTCATCACTCATTATATGTAAATGGAAATGAAAAACACTTTGACCCGCTGTAGCCCCAGTATTGGCAACCGACCGAAATCCACCCTGTAACCCCAATTCATTTACTGTATTGCGAACCGCACGCCAAAAACCAGCCTGAAATTCGATTGGGGCATTTGCTGTAAAATCATAAATATCTGTGTAATCGGCACGTGGGATTACCAAAACATGTGTTTTGGCACGTGGATTAACATCATAGAAAGCCAACGCATATTCATCACTGTATACCTGTTTACACGGAATCTCACCACGTATTATTTTTGCAAAAACATTATTTGAATCATACATAGTATTTTTACCTTTTGTTCTTTTATAGTTCAGCGTATTACAATGATTGTGTAAAATCAAGCCTTGAAAATTATCTGTATTGTATTATATTTACGATGTAATCGTACAATATGTTCGTATGTTGCATATTTTTCTATAATAATGGCAATGTACGTTGTTATGTCGCATCAAGATAAAGACAAGAAAGGGTAAAGAATGAAACAGATAGCAGAAAATATTTTATCATGGTGTGACACACCAGACGAAATTGTCATTCAACAGGCAAAAAACGTTGCAAAAATTCCATATTTGGTTGGTAATGTATGCATTATGCCAAATGTATCCCCAGATTACGGTGCAGCGATTGGCACGGTTGTTGCATTAGAAGATGCCGTATGTCCCAATATGGTCGGGAAAGATATCGGCTGCGGTATATCGGCAATACAAACATCTTTGACAGATATAAATTCAGAACAATTAAAACAAGTAATATCTGTGATTCGCGAAAAAATACCGGTTGGTTTTGAAAATCAAGCCTCGGATCAAAATAATCCAGTTTTCGAACAAGATGGATGGCAAAAATTAACAATTTGTTCAAAACACTATCATGCAGCAAAACGGCAAATCGGCACATTGGGTGAAAATGGGCATTTTATTGAAATTCAGCGCGGCGATGATGGCCACATTTGGTTTATGATTCATTCGGGGGCACGTAATTTAGGCAAACAAATTGCTGAATATTATAATGAAAAAGCCGAAAAATTATGTAAAATATGGAAACATGACGAATTTGTTAAAAATAAATTGGCTTTTTTGCCAAAAGGCACGTCGGAATTCTACGAATACTTGGCAGAAATGCGTTTATGCATGCAATTTTCAGATGCCAGCCGCGAATTAATTGTTCAAAGGGTTAAAGAAGCCATTGAAACTATTTTCCAAGATGTAACATACGAAGATAATATAAGTATACAACACAACTATGTTGCCATGGAAAATCATTTTGGAAAAAATGTTTGGGTTCATCGCAAAGGGGCAACATTGGCACGTAAAGACACTTTTGGGATTATTCCAGGCTCTCAGGGGACCCATTCATACATCGTTATTGCCAAGGGAAATCAACAATCTTTGTATTCGTGTTCAAATGGCGCGGGGCGCAAAATATCTGAAGAAAGCGCAAAAACAGAACTTAGTATCGAACAAGAACAAGAATTAATGGATCAAATTGGTGTGTTGCATACCATTGAAAACATTAATGATTTAACAACCGCCCCATCTGCATACAAAGATATAGACATCGTAATGCAAGAACAACAAGATTTGATAGACATTATGATAAAATTACAGCCTTTGGCCGTAATCAAAGCATAATTTAATATCATAAACAAAGGAGAAACAAAATATGTTTAAACCACTGAATAATTATGTTCTGTTGGAACGTATCGAAGAAGAAAATAAAACAGCTGGTGGAATATTTATCCCAGATAACGCCCGCGAAAAACCATCACGCGGTCATGTTGTCGCAACCGGTGACGGCATATACGAACATGGCAGTCGTATCCCAATGACTGTAAAAAATGGTGACAACGTCCTGTTTGCGAAATGGGCTTCATCCGTAAATGAGGTTAAAATTGATGGCAAAGATTATGTATTAATCAAAGAAAGTGATATTTTAGGAATTTTATAATGGAGGAAACAAATGGCAAAAGATATTGTTTTTGATACAGATAAATTAGCGGCAGGCGTTGATAAATTAGCCAATGCAGTAAAAATAACAATGGGGCCAAAGGGGCGTACAGTTGTTATTGAAAAATCATATGGCACACCCGTTGCAACCAAAGACGGGGTTACTGTGGCCAAGGCCGTGTCATTAAAGGACCCAATTGAAAATATCGGGGCACGTATGGTTCAAGAAGTCGCCAAAAAGGCGGGTGATGACGCAGGCGATGGCACAACAACTGCAACCGTATTAGCACAAAAAATTATCCGCGAGGGTCGTCGTGTAATTGCAGCAGGCATGAATCCAATGGATGTAAAACGTGGTATTGATATGGCAGTTAACGCCGTTGTTGCGGATATTGAAAAACACGCACGTCCTGTTAAAGACAGTGCAGAAATCGCCCAAGTTGCAACAATTTCCGCAAATTCAGACCGTGATATAGGTGAAAAAATTGCAAATGCAATGGAACGTGTTGGTAAAGAAGGCGTTATTACTGTTGAAGAAGCCAAAGGTTTAGAAACAGAAATTGATGTTGTTGAAGGTATGCAATTTGATCAAGGTTTTATGTCACCATATTTTGTTACAAACAGCGAAAAGATGCTGGCAGAATTGGATGGTGCACAAATATTGGTATCGGAAAAGAAAATTTCTGGATTGCAAGCTTTGTTACCAATTTTAGAACCAATTGCCCAACAGGGACGTTCTTTATTAATTATTGCCGAAGATGTTGAATCTGAAGCATTGGCCACATTGGTATTAAATCGTTTGCGTGGTGGTCTAAAAGTATGTGCAGTCAAAGCCCCAGGTTTTGGTGACCGCCGCAAAGAAATGTTAAAAGATATCGCCGCTGTTACCGGTGCAACCGTTATTTCAGATGATATGGGAATGACATTTGAAAATATTTCACCGGCGGTATTGGGCTCTGCAAAAAAAGTTGTAATCAGCAAAGATAGCACTTTATTAGCCCAAGGTGCCGGTGATCCTGCTTTGGTTGCGGCACGTGCAGACGAAATACGCAAATTATTATCCACAACAACCAGTGAATACGATCGTGAAAAATTATCTGAACGTTTGGCAAAATTGGTTGGTGGTGTTGCCGTTATTAAAGTTGGTGGCATGACCGAGGTAGAGGTAAAAGAAAAGAAAGATCGTGTTGATGACGCATTGGCTGCAACACGTGCAGCGGTTGCCGAAGGAATCGTTGCAGGTGGTGGCATTGCATTGGTTCGCAGTGTGGCAGCGTTAGAAAAATTAAACGGTATGAATACCGATCAGAATGTTGGTATTGATATTATCCGACGTGCATTAACACAACCATGCGCCCAAATCGCAGAAAATGCGGGTGTATCCGGTGAAATAGTTGTTGGTAAGGTTTCAGAATCATCTGATTATAACTTTGGTTATAATGCCCAAACTGGTGAATATGTAGACATGATGGCAGCAGGTATTATTGATCCAGCCAAGGTTGTAAAAACAGCAATTCAGGCCGCGGCCAGCACCGCTGGTGTAATATTAACTACAGGATGTGTTATGTCTGAAATTCCCGAAGAAAAACCAGCAGCTTCAATGCCGGCTGGAATGCCAGGGATGATGTAATAGTATAAAAATTATAAAAAGCGCCCCTGACTTTGGGGCGTTTTATTTTATTTGACTGCACCCAATAGGAAATATATCATAATCCTATAAACATAGAGGAATTATTATGATTACACTTGTATTATTTGTTGCATTATGGATTTGCACCGCAAAGGATATTAAGTATGCCACGGGCCTAACGTATCTGTTTTTGGTATTTATCGGAATAACCGCCGTATTTAATATTGAATACCCGTATTTATTACCAATATATTTTTTATTTGTGATAACTGCGATATACGCATTATTGCGTCCATGGCCTGAATATCACCTAAATAAAAAACGAACCTGGAAAAAACGATGGATAAAAAATCCGCGCGAGGTTATTGCATATCGTATGTTTGCATGGATTTTTATGTTATTACCCCTGCCCTGGCTGTCTTGGGTTGGTGGCAAGGCGTTGGAAACATTCGGACCGTTGTTAAAAAAACGTCAACGAATTATAGAAAATAATTTATCAAGCGTTTTACCGCAATATAACAATAAGAAATTCATAAAACAAATATGGAATACATGGGGACGTGCATTTGTTGAGGGTTTAAAATATAAAAAATATTTTCATTCAATGAACAAATACATTACAGTAAAAAATTGGGAATTAGCACAACGCCATAAACAGTATATTCTGGCAATGCCGCATATGGCTGGGATGGAATTTATGGCATTACCATTTACGGCAAACAATATACCCATTGCGGTAACATATAAATTCCCATCTAATCCATTATCAAATGGTATTTTATTATCCAGTTACGGTTTAAATACCGCAAAAAATTTATATTTTGTACCTGTTGGTAATGCGATGCCAATGGTACGCGCCCTGCGTAATGGTGATATATTAAATATTAATTTAGACCAACGCATTCATGGGGCCCCATACATAGATTTTATGGGAATTCCTGCCCGTACATCAACTGGCAGTGTCCAATTGGCACGTAAATTTAATCTGCCAATTGTGGTTGGACATGTATGCAGAACACATGGTGCCCATCATGCAATTGTCTTTGACGAAATTATTACACCAGACCATACCGATGATGCAGCCGCCGATGAAATGAATACAACCAAACGTGTAAATGATGCATTTGGACGTGCAATCGCAGCATCACCGGCCGATTATTTGTGGATGCACCGACGTTGGTCCTAGTATAAAAAATCCCCGGTTCTTCGGGGAATTTTTTATATTGAAAAAGGAAAAAGCACCGAAAACGGTGCCTTTTGTAGAGAACAAAAAAGAATACAAAATATCCTTCTTAGAAACCAAAAACCATTCTTTGTTTTGATTGACGTTTCTTTTCATTACGAACCGCTTCTTCTTTCAAACGTTTACGTTTTGTTGTCGGCTTTTCGTAACGTTGACGTTCCTTCATTTCGCGATACAGACCTTCTTTCTGCGACTTACGTTTTGCGACACGCAAAGCCTGTTCAACGTTATTGTCACGAACTAAAACTTTAACCATCGGTTAACTCACCCCCTTTGGCGATTTTCGTGTTTTTTATTTTGGTGGAGCCAATCAGACTCGAACTGACGACCCCCTGCTTGCAAAGCAGGTGCTCTACCAACTGAGCTATGACCCCAAAACTCTGCTTACTGCGATTGTGATTTTATATACTTTGATTACAGATGTCAATAAAAAATATAAAAAAATGCAATTTTTTGCACAATTATTTTTACTGGACAGTAAAAATGGCATTTTCTATAATATGTTCGCTATGTTGAAGAAAATAAAAAATATAATCAAAGGCGATGCGTCAAATAAACGCATTAAGTGGTCGTTGTATATTCGTATATGGCGGGAAATTGGTATTCCACAATGGAAGTGGTTAGTGGCTGGTGTTATATTTACAATCGCAACCGCCAGTGCCGAAGGGTATGCAATAAATCTGGTTCGGTTGGTTGTTGATAATGCATTTATTGCAAAAAATATGTCATCCATTTACTTTTTGGGGTTGCAGATTGTTGCGGCATACAGTATCAAAGGTATTACAACATATGCCAAGGCACTAACTATGTCCAAAGCGGGATTATTGGCAGCGGCACGTTTGCAAACCAAAATATATAACCATATGGTTCGTATGAATATTGCACGTTTTTATGGTGATGGTTTTGGTAAAAATCTGAATTATTTTACAGTTCAATCCGGGGCAGTGTTGACATTGGTAACGGATTCGATTATTTCAACCGTTCAACAAATTGTTACATTAATGATATCTTTGGGATTAATGTTGTATTTTGCCCCACAGTTGTGTGTGGTTTTGATATTTTTAGTTCCAGCAATTGTTATTCCGATGGCATTGATTATGCGCAGACGCCGTAAATTGTCACGCAAATCGTTCGTTATTGCCAATGATGTTGCCCAACATTTGAATCAAACATTACGCGGAATAAAAACAATACAAGCATTTGCAAATGAAGATACGGAAACACAAAAATTTCAATCTGTATTAAAGTCATCTATGCGAAACGCATACAAAACGACCCAGGCAGCTGCCCTGCAAAGCCCGTTATTAGAAGCTTTCATTTCCGTTGGTTTATGTTTGGCGTTAATTATGGGGGGACATTTTATTGTTACCGGCCAAATAACAACTGGTGATTTTACAGGATTTTTATTGGCTTTAACAGCCGCATATAAACCTGCCAAAAGAATATCCAGCACCGGTAATACCATTCAACATGGTTTATTGGCCGCAGAAATATTGTTCGATTTCTTGGACAGTACCCCCGATATCCAAAATGCAAAAAATGCCAAAGAATTGGCATCAGATGCGATGTCAGTTAATTTTAAAAATGTGTTTTTTGAATATAATAAAGGTGAACCTGTATTAAAAAACATTGATTTGTCTGTTCCTGCGGGGCACGTTTGTGCATTAGTTGGCCAATCTGGGGGTGGAAAAACAACCATGTTTAATTTATTGGAACGTTTTTACGATCCACAGAAAGGTTCTGTTGAAATTAATAACAAAAACATCAAAAAATTTACCCTAGAATCTTTGCGCAAAAATATTGCCGAAGTTTCGCAGGACGTATTTTTGTTCAACGGTTCAATTGAAGATAATATAAAATACGGTTGTCCAAATGCCACAGATGAACAAGTACGAAATGCAGCAATTGCAGCAAATGCCCACGATTTTATTATGTCATTTCCACAACAATATAAATCCAGTGTTGGCGAATGTGGTTCATTGTTGTCTGGTGGTCAAAAACAACGTATCGCGATTGCACGTGCAATTTTGAAAAATGCCCCTATTCTGTTGTTGGACGAAGCCACATCTGCATTGGATACACAAAGTGAACGGTTGATTCAAGCAGCATTAAAAGATTTAATGCGTGGACGCACAACTTTCGTTATTGCACACCGTTTATCTACGATATTGGATGCAGATATAATATGTGTAATCAAAGATGGGCAAATTATAGAACAAGGAACCGATGCACAATTATGTAAATTGAATGGCGAATATAAAAAATTACGTGATATTCAATTTCAAACAACAGAAACAAAAACGGTTAAAAAAAAATCAAAAATAAATAAAGGCCGGTGAAAAAATCACCGGTTTTTATTTATGTGTATTCGCGACGCAGTTTGGCATATTCTGAATAAATATAAATATCCGCCATACCATATAATAACATCATGGCAGATAAACAATATGCAACAATTATTGTAACCGCCGATGGATACCGTAATAATAAACCAGTCAACAAAATCAGAATTAACGACACAACAAAATTAAGTATATAATGCCCAAATTTGGCACGCATCATATTTATCGAAAAAAACAATATTCGTATTGCATTGAATAAAAACAACGCAACAAAAATATAAATCATTCCCCGCAAAGATCCATACGGATATATACAAAAAATCACACCAAAGATTATATTTATCATTCCGAACATCACGTCAAACCACCCACCTGCAATACTGCGTGATATTAAAAAACCAACAATTGTGCGATACATACCAAATAAAAATAACCCTATTCCAACCATTGCCGTTAATGCAGACATCATTAATATTGGACGAATCAACATTAAAATTCCGCCAACAATAAACAATAATGCTTCGCATATAATCAATGGTGCACTGTGACTGTACAGGTGTCCAATGCGATTGGCAATCGCGTCATTTACCATATATGTTGTTTTTATTAATTCTATATCAGATTTTTTCTTTTTCATTTTTTCCCCATAATAAATTATACAATTAAATATTTTTTCAAACATCGGGGACTTTTTCCCAAAAAGCAAATCCCGCGATATACGCGGGATTTGTTATACCAGTAAAAGCCACATATTTTATTCTGCCAAAATCGCAATTCCTGGTAATGTACGTCCTTCGATAAATTCTAAAAACGCACCTCCGCCAGTCGATACATATGAAATGTCATCTTTAACACCGCATGCAGTCAATGCCGCAACAGTATCACCGCCCCCAACAATGCTGGTTAAATTACCAGAACGTGTTTGTTCCGCAATTGCGTTTGCAATTGCAAATGATCCATATGACCATACCGGCATCCATTCAGCCATACCAATTGTTCCATTCCAAATTACTGTTGCTGCCGATTTTATTACATCTATATTACGTTCAACCGTTTGTATTCCTGCATCAATAATAATATCGTCATCTTCAATTTCTTCAAATGTTTTATTTGTTCGAATGGCGTTTGATGAAAATTCCTTGGCCACCCCCTTATCCAAAGGTAATAAAACCCGGCAATTATTTTCTTTGGCATATTGCAAAATATCCAAGGCAGTATCACGTTGATCTGCCTCGTACAAAGAATTACCAACACGTTCGCCTATTGCATAATTAAACGTTGTTCCCAATGCACCACCAATAATCAATGTATCTGACAATTTTGCCAACGCTTTTAATACACCGATTTTTGTGGAAACTTTACTACCTGCAACAATTGATAATAATGGGCGCTTTGGATTTTCCATAACATTTGATAAATTTTCAATTTCTGCTGCCAACAATTTGCCCGCATATGAAGGTAATATTTCAGCAACACCGACCGTACTGGCATGTGCACGGTGCGATACCGCAAATGCATCATTTACAAAAACATCAAATCCATCAGCTAATTTTGATGCAAAATCAGGATCATTTGCCTCTTCCCCGGCATAAAAACGAACATTTTCCAATAACACAACATCACCATCATGCATATCGGCCATAAAATCACGGTTCAGGCAATCTGGTATCAATTTAATTTTCATATACTCTGCAACCCGGGCCAATGAATATTTCATATCACGCGTGCCCTTTGGACGTCCCAAATGTGCACAAATCGCAACACGTGCCCCAGCCAAACGCAGTGCATTAATCGTTGACATACTTTGTTCAATACGAAATGCATCTGTGATGACGCCATCAACAATCTGAACATTAAAATCATCGCGTAACAAAACGTATTTGCCACGCAAATCTAAATTATCTATTGTTCGCAATTTCATTTTTTCATCCTTTCTTGTACAGGTTTATAACTGGTTCTATAATGTTCGTTTATACCATATTTTTCAATGGCATGCAAATGTTCCGGGGTCGGATATCCAGAATTTTTATTCCAACCATATTCTGGATATTGTTGCGATAATTCCCGCATTATTTTATCCCTGGTTTCTTTGGCAATTATTGATGCCGCCGCAATCGATAATGATTTTGCATCTCCGTGAACAACAAATTTTCCCCTTAAATCCGTTGGCATACGATTACCATCAATCAAACAATAATCTGGTCGTTGTGATAATTTTTCCACCGCACGTCGCATTGCCAATAACGATGCCTGTAAAATATTCAGTTTATCTATTTCAGCCGGGCTACATTCAGCCACCGCCCAAATTGTATTTTCTGTAATCCATTTAAATGCCAGCGCACGCATACGGGCCGTCATCTGCTTTGAATCCCGTATTATAACCGGTATTTCAACATCATAATTTGGGAATATTACAGCCGCAGCAACAACGGGACCACATAATGGTCCACGCCCCGCTTCATCACAGCCAGCAACGACAGCCTCACCATATTCTAACTCAATTGAAAAATCCGGATTTTCACGCATTTACTTTCCACTATATTGCCAAACGATTTGCAATTTGTCGTTGGACATATTCATCTTCACTGTTATACATTGGCCATTTTCCGTCCGCTAAATCTTTTAGTGTTGTTAATGGTTGATCCAGTCTGGCACGATATAACCACAAATTAGCAATTACACGTTTTATATATCCACGTGTTTCATATGCAGGAAAACTTTCAATATATAATAACGGATCGGTGGTTGAAAATCTTTTTTCAAAATTTACAACCATTCGCATTCCCGCATTATACGCCGCCAACATTTTAATTATATTTTTATTAATATTAGGATGTCCTAATAAATCGACAATAAATTGTTGGCCCAAAAACATATTATGTTCTGGTTTTGACATATCGATATCAGACATTGAAACCTTGTTTTTGCGGGCAATCAAACGTGCCGTACTGGGCATTAATTGCATCAAGCCATTTGCCCCAACCGTAGACTTTGCATTTGTTTTAAAACCACTTTCTTGTTTGGTAATCGCTAACAATAATGCCCTGTCAATTGACCAGCCCCCCATAGGTTCCCAATCCGGTAATGGATACTGGGCCGAATAAATTATATCATCATCAATTTCCAATATTCCTCTGTCCCGAATAACCGCCGCCGATTGCATTGCGGTCCGGGGCAAACCATATGCAGTTGAAACAGAATTTACAGCATGTAATATTCGATCCGATGCATTTGACGTAATTAAATATTTCATATAATTATCCGCACGATCGGTATTTCCAACCTGAATTAATGCCAATGCCATACGACCATACTTTGTATCTTTTAATGCATTAATATCATCACTGGTACAATCTTGCTCAAAAAATTCATATTTCGGTACACCACCTAACATAGTTGCAGACAATGCCCCATAAAAAGACATTGGATATGCCGCAGCAATTTTCCAATATTTTTTTGCCGCCTTACGTTCGCCCATGGCGTCCGCAGCACGCCCAGCCCAAAATGCGGCTTCAATCTTGCGTGCATCGTTAATTTGGCTTAAATTCAAAATTTCACTAAAATATTTTTTACTTTCTTTATATTTTTCATCTTTAAAATATAACAAGCCCATTGTCCACAAACCGTATTCTGACCGTGCATCTGATGCAACAAACCCCCACTTTTTTGCCATTTCAAATTCACCGTTTGTATAATAAACATATGATAAGCGCCCGGCCAAACGTCCATAATCAGCCTCGGTCAAACTGTGACGAAATTTCGAATCTTCTAAGACTTGGCGGGCATTTTTTGTTCGTCCCGCACGAATTGCACGACGAAATTTTGTAATTTTTGAATCTGTATCACCATAATACTTCTTTTTCGTCCACGTTTCAGATTGTGCCGTTTCAATTGATTTACTGCCATTTACAATTTGTGGAACAAATGCCCTACGAACTTTTGCTTTTTTTCGTTTGGCAATTTCACACATACGCGGTGCACCCGGCATATTGTAATATTTTCCCATCCAATCGGCAATTTCTTGTCCCCGTGTTCGATATGTTTTTGAAACATATCTTTGATACAAAATTTCATTTAGTAATAACTTGTCTTGAATTTTTTGTTCCAATTTTATTGCAGCATCAATTTTTTCACGTCCCTGTAACGAGAATATTTGAGTATATAAATCGGCATCCAAATCCGATAATATATCTAATTTGTCGACTGCAAACGCAAATGTCGGCAACACCAGTGCAATAAAAAGTATAAATATTTTTTTCATTTTATTTAAAATAATGATGTTTTTGGCAAATGACAAACCTGGGCCCCATCATCAGCCTCGGGTATTTGATCTATAATCTTTTTAAAATCCGCAATACGTGAAAATTTACGATAAACAGATACGAAACGAACAAATGCAATCGGATCCAAATTCAATAGTGAATCAGATACCATTTGCCCCACCATACTGCTGGTAACAGTATCATCAGCGGTTTCTGTTTCTAAACGCCGATGAATTGATGTCACCAAACGTTCAACCTGTTCTTCATCAACATCACGATTATGACATGCAACAATAATACTGTGACGCAACTTTTCACGATCAAACGGTTCTAATTTTCCACTGTTTTTACGAACCATCAAATCACGCATTTGAATACGTTCAACCGTTGTAAACCTGGCACCGCATTGATTACATACACGCCGGCGCCGAATAATGGCATCTTCGGTATCTGGCCGGGAATCTGTCACCCGACTGTCTGTTGAACTGCAATAAGGACATCTCATAACATTTACAAGAATAGCAATCAAAATAATCCACCGCAAGTATATTTTTTCACATATGAAGTATGCAAAAATTACAATTTTTACAAAAATCAAGTCTTTTATTTGCATAACACGCCACCCACACCACATTTTTATTAACCAAAATATGGTAAAATACGACACATCAGGACAGCGAGAGAGAATTGGAAAAATACTTAAATAAAATTTTGGCCGGTGATTGCATCGAAATTATGCGCAGTATTCCAGATGCATCTGTTGATGCCATATTCGCAGACAGTCCGTATAATTTACAATTGGGTGAAAAAACACTTTATCGCCCCGAAGATCAAACTGCGGCCCGTGCTGTACGTGACACATGGGATTCATTTACCAGTCCAGCTGAATACGATGAATTTACCCGAAATTGGATGCGCGAATGTAAACGCATATTGAAACCAGATGGTGCAATGTGGGTAATTGGCAGTTATCATAATATTTTTCGTGTTGGTTCTATATTACAGGATTTGGGTTTTTGGATTTTGAATGACATTGTATGGGTAAAAACAAACCCTATGCCAAATTTCCGTGGCACACGTTTTACAAACGCACATGAAACACTAATATGGGCAACCCCACAAAAAACAGGAAAATATACATTCAATTATGAAACAATGAAAAAATTGAATGGTGGCAAACAAATGCGTTCCGATTGGGATATCAATATATGCTTGGGCGAAGAACGCATCAAAGATAAAAATGGTAAAAGTCTGCATAATACCCAAAAACCTATGGATTTATTGCGTCGCGTAATTTTATCTTCAACAAAACCTGGGGACGTTATTTTAGACCCATTTGTGGGCAGTGGTACCACCGCCGCTGTTGCACGTGAATTGGGACGTCAATTTATCGGAATTGATCGTGAAACATCATATGTTGATGCCGCCCGCAAACGCGTTGCAGATATTGTGCCAATTGATTTGTCAGATATTGAAGTTAGCAATCCAAAACGTACGGAAATTCGCGTTGCGTTCCGCGAATTAATTGATGCTGGATTATTATATGCCGGTCAAACATTGGTCAGTCCGCGTGGCGAACGCGTTATGATTACACGTGATGGTTTATTAACACATTCATTGTATGGCACCGCATCTATTCATGTTATGGCGGCCAAATTACAACACAGTGTCAGTTTTAATGGATGGGATTATTGGGCCGCCGAAAAACGTGATGGTTCATTGGTTGCAATTGATGAATTGCGAAAATATGTCCGCAATATCAAACAAAATATGAAACAGGCCGCATAAAATTTTCGTTTTAGTAAAAATCGCAAAAAGTTCTTGATTTTCTGTGTTTTTTATACATAATTGTATGTGTTCCTGCCGCCAACATGGTGTTGACGGCTGTATAAACCAAAGGATCTAAAATGGCTTTTTATGAAAGCGTCTTGGTTTTCCGCCAGGACTTGACCGAGTCGCAGGTTAAAGAAAAAGCGGCAAAATTTGCTGACATTATCAAAGAACTGGGTGGCAATGTAAAATCTACAGAATTCTGGGGTTTGAAAAATTTGGCCTATATTATCCGTAAAAATCGCAAGGCACATTATGTCATGTTGAATATTGAATTGGATGGTCAACAGATTACAGAATTGGAACGTCGTTCACGCATTGACGAAGACGTTATTCGTTTCTTGAACGTACGCGTTGAAGAATTGTCCACAACACCATCTATTATGATGAAGAAAAACACAGAAGAAGAGGCAGAATAATGGCAGTCCGCGCAGCAATATTTCGCAAAAAAGCGAATCCGTTAAAGGGTAAAAAAATCGATTATAAAGACACAAAATTGTTGTCACACTATATCACAGAACGTGGAAAGATTGTTCC
>JAKSTF010000013.1 GCA_024402715.1 Alphaproteobacteria bacterium | reverse complement strand
CTATTTCATGAATAGACTTTGACCAATCTATATCCGAATTTTCTGTAAAATCTTGTAATGGGACATACTTCCAAACAGGTCTTGAATTACTTTGAGTTACTTTTAATATTCCCAACATAACCCTACAAAATTTTGTTTTTATATACTTCATACAATTTTCTGCTGTATTTTTATCATTAAAGTTACCAATTGATAAAAAAGTTTGAGTGTGACCGACAAGCGGTTCACCGACAAGCGGTTCACCGACAAGCGGTGTTGATAAAATTTCTCCTAATGCACCAGAACCATTAGCATTTGGAAGTAAAATTTTATAATTATTAAAATTGTTTGGAACAACAAGATATCTTGAATCTATATACATATTTGTTCGCTCGTTGTTTTTTCTTCCAATAATGCAAACTGAATTTAAAAACTTTTCATTAAAGAAAATCATATTGTCTAAATTATCCAATACATTAGATTTTAAATCATATTTATGTCCTTTACTTAACAAGTTTTCAATGTTTGGATGTTCGATGTGCATAATTTCTGTGAAATGATATGATTCTGCCGCATATATGATTTCACACATACTTGTTTTAAACAGAGTCTTTACTTTTTGCCAAATAGAATTTAATTCTTTAAATGAGGTAAAAAAACCGATTTTCCCATATTTAACGTTTTTGTTTCTACAAGTAATAGAAATTCCTCCTTTAATATCTGTGTTGGCAAAAACCTTCTTGCTGGCAGGTTCATAATTAAGCACTTTCATATATTCATCTTCTAACATTTTTTTATTCCAACTTTTCGGTGTGGAACCGGCGTTGAATAAAAATCTTGCTGGATGAATCATTATTGTGAAATCTGAGAATTGATATGCGGATTCTAAAAAATAATTGTATACGGGTGGCGCGTAACTTTCATTTTTACCGATAGTTTCTTCCTGATATGGTGGATTACCAATGCAAAAATCAAATTTCATTGCTGTTTCCTTTTTTAAATCTTTGAAAAATATTTGTAAATTTTTTTCCCAATCAATAATTCGGCATGGTAATGGGGCACTGCCAAACATGTCCATTTGATAAAAGTCGCCGGATTCAGAACTGAACGGTGTGCAATCTGTTAAACCGTTCATTTGCCACATATTCCATGCGATTATTTGGGCTATTTTCTTTTGTTTTTGAATATTTGGTTCTTTGCCAAATTTAAATTTGTAATTATCAATAAACGTATAAAGCAGATTTTCACGTGCCAATAATAAATTATCACCCTGAAATTCATATCCGTATGTGCTTTGGTATGCCTTTGCCGCCCAATCAAACCAATAACGTTCCGAATTCATATTTTCGTTTATTACACGTAATTTTCGGTCCAATTGTCCGATACGTTGTTCAATTGGAATAATTTTTCCTGTGGTTGTGTCGTATGGCGATACTAAATACGGGGCCTCGCCACAGGTGATTTCTATACGTTTTGATAAAACGTATTGATGCCATTGTTTGTCACCCGGGACATATATTGGTGTTGTTGTCGCCGTCCATGTGTTATCATTATTTACTGTGTTAAAAACGTCTTTTCTGCCAAACCATTCTTCATCACAATAATTGTTCATTTCATTGCATATCCAGGATGGGGTAAAAACCTCGGCATGGGTTTTGGTGCGTTCGCGTTGATAACACTTTTCTTTTAAAATACGTGGTTGGATAATGTTTTTATTTGTTTTGTGTGTGATTAAATCTTTTGTGATTTGACAGCCGGGTTTATATTTATTCCCATATATAATATAATCATCACATGCCCATACAATGTTATGCCCGGTTGTCATGTCCGATAATAATATTTTTAATATGTCGGGGTGTAAATTACGTTCAATAATGTCGATATTTGCAATATCACAATCAACCTGTGGATCGGGATATTTTTGTGTTTTAGAAGAAAGATTAATCGAACGTTAGATTTTTATTATAATTAAAGACAAAAAGATTGAGATTTCTGGCATTTTATGATATGATTCCTGCATGAATAAAAAACGTTGGTTAGATTTTATTGGTTATGTTTTTTTTATTCAGATATACAATTATGTATAATTAATTGATAAAATTTTAAAAAATACTTGCATTTATATTTCAAACAGTATATTATATAAAGCGCTTGGGGTGTTAGCTCAGCTGGTTAGAGCGTCTGCCTGTCACGCAGAAGGTCGAGGGTTCGAGCCCCTTACATCCCGCCACAGTTATAAAATACGCATCATTGTTTGATGCGTATTTTTTATGATTTATTTCATATTTACATATTTTTTTGTCTGGTGTATGATTGATGTCATAAAAACAATTTATTATGGAAAGGGGTAAATAATGAATATAAAAAATATCTTAATATCTGTTTCATTGTTGGCGGTTGTGGCATGTGGACAAAATGATAACGCAAATCCATTACGTGGCACAAATTTTGTTTCCGATGAACGTGGGGTAAATATTGTTTTAACGTTTGCCAATGATGAAATGCGTGTAAATGGTCGTGTCGTTAATTTATATAACGGAACGTATGAATTAAACGGTGATAAAATCAGTTTTGGACCAATTGCATCAACAATGATGATGGGACCTTTGAATGAAATGGAAATAGAACAAGATTATTTCAAATTTTTAGAAACGGTTCAAACATACACATTAACAGATGAAGGTAAATTAACATTGGAAAATGCAGACGGGCGTACAATCGTATTTCAACAGGTTGATGCAGAATCGGAACCTGTGATTAAAGAAATAACAGTTGTTGATGAAATGTAATAATTTTGATTGTAAAAAAAAACAGACCGATTTTTTCGGTCTGTTTTTTTATTTTTCCTTTATTTAATTTTTTGTAATTTTTTAATAAATGTCTGTGTGTATTGTGCGGCCGATACAACGGATGCAATTAATGCCAGCCACAAAATGGTAACCGCTTGTTCAAATATAACGATCAATGTGCGGTTGCTGGGGGCGATTGATATCATTTGTGGGATAACCAACCATGTTAAAAATGCGATTGTTGCAACCATTTGTAGGGTTGTTTTTACTTTGCCCAATGAAAAACGTGCGTGTGGAACGGGCATTTCAATTTTCTGTGTTCCCAAAAATTCACGTAAGCCGCTGATATACAAATCACGTGCAATCATAACAATTGTTGGAACGACAATAAACCAAACCGGCATCATTACAGCTAACATTATCAGTGTATTTGCCACCAATAATTTATCGCCGGTATGATCCATTACACCACCGATTTTTGTGCAAACCGCATATTTGCGGGCCAAATATCCGTCAAACCAATCAGATGCCGCCGCCAAAAAATATACAATCAATGTTGTTGTATATAATCCCAGCATTAATAAGGGGATAATTGCAAATGATGCACAGATACGAAATGCGGATAAAAAGTTTACAAAAAATTTCATAATAATACTCCTTTTGATTATGAATTGATAATGTATCAATGTCGTTTATTGTATCACGTTTGAATGAAAATGGGCATAAATTTTTTCGGCCGCCGTTTTACCTAATCCTGGAACACGCAGTAATGTTGCTAGATCTGCATCCGCCACCGCACGGGCCGAACCAAAATGCGTTAATAATGCGTGTTTTCGTTTCGCACCAATGCCGTCAATTTCATCTAATACAGATGATGTTAATGTTTTTGCACGAACGGTCCTGTGATATGTTATTACAAAACGATGTGCTTCATCCCGAACAGAACGTAACATTAAAAACAGTTTGCTGTCATGTGGCATGTCTCGGTAAATATCCCCATTGGGCATAATGAAGTGTTCATCACCATTTCGAACCACGCCCTTTGTTACACCAAAAATTGGTATATTAGGTGCGGTTTTATGGGCAATATTCCATTGGGCCGGTCCCCCATCAACAATTATTAAATCTAATTTTGGCCCACGTTCTGTGGCACGTGTTACAAATTCTGCCATCATTGCGATATCATTGCCGGCTCGGCCTGTGTCACGCAATTTAAAATGTCGGTAACCGGATTTAATAAAACCATTATGACCAAACGTAATCATTGCACCAACCGGACTGTGACCAAACAGATGGGAATTATCAAATACACCTGCACATTCAATTTTTATTCCTAATAATTTTTCTAATTCTGTTACTGTTTCATCCCAATTAATATTTTCACCATTGTTTGTTTTGGTGTTTTTTAATGTCCCGCGACTGGATGTGTGTGTTAGTGCAGCGATTTTGTCGCGACATATTGCCGCAGATTCATAATCCATAGAAATGGCAAAGTTTTTCATTTGTTGGGTTAAATCCGCAATAATCGGTTCACTGTCGCCAGATAAAATGCGACGTGCAAGTTGTGTGCGTAAATTATAATCTGTTTGTTCTATGCAACATGGACCGCTGCATCTGCCGATTTGATGTAACAGACATGGTCGTGAACGGTTGCGCATGAATGTATCTGTGCATGTGCGGATTTGACATACTTTTTGTATTGTTTTTATTGTTTCGTTCAGTGCATTGACAGATGGATAAGGGCCAAATACATCACGACGTTGTGAAATTTTTCCACGAAATTTTAATAATCGTGGATACTCAGATGTTGTTAATGCAATCATTGGATACATTTTACCATCTGTTAACATTATGTTATATTTGGGTTTTAATGTTTTTATTAATTCCTGTTCACGTATCAATGCATCTGATTCTGTGGCAACCGTTTCCCATTCTACACGGGTTACCAAAGTGCGCATAACCTGTTTATGTGGTTCTAATTTTGATATGTCAATATATTGTTTTAATCTGTTGGATAAATTTTTTGCCTTGCCTACATACAATAAATTGTTGTCGGCGTCAAACATACGATATACCCCGGGGGCGTTGGGACTGTTTGCAATTAAATCTGTAAATTGAATATTCATAATGAATATGATAGAATATAAAAAAACAAATATCAAATGGAGTAAAAAATGAAACAAGAATCCGGACGTTCTATGATTGAAATGTTGGGTGTGTTATTAATTATGGGTGTTATCACAATTGGCGCAGTTGGAATGATTTCAACTGCGATGCGAACACAAAAACGAACAACGGTTAATGATAATATTATACAAATTGTGACGAGCGTTCGTCAGCTGTTGGGTGAATACGATGATTATTCACATATTGATAATTCCAGAATATTCCGCGCAATTGGTGTGTCAAATAAAACACCGTATGCTGGCGGGACGTATAGTTTATCTGTTGACCCGTATAATGCGAATAGATTTATCGTTTCAATTAATGGTTTATCAAAATCTGATTGTGAATATTTTGTAACCAAGGCTTGGTCTGATTCTATTGGTTATCAAATGTCTGATGGTAAACAAAGCGGGGCTGTTGGTAATTGTGATTCTGCATCTGATAATAATACTGTTCAAATAACATTTGGTGACTAAGGGATATTTTATACCTAAATTTTAGGGTTTGTTTATGGCAGATGCAATTATTATTCCAAAAACCGAAGATGGAACACGTTTGTTGCGCTGGTTCTTGCGTAATTTTCCGTCAATGCCACAACGTGATTTTTATCGTTTATGTCGTGGTGGGCAGATACGTGTAAATTCAAAACGGGTTGATGGGCGTGAAGTTTTACATGCCGGTGATGCGATACGTATTCCGCCAACGGTTGCCGGATATCGTGTGGAAAAAAAGAAAACTGAATCTGGTGATAATTTTTCGTTGGCTGATTTGGAAAATTTAAGAAAATGTATCATCCATAACGATGATGATATTGTTGTTTTTAATAAACCTGCCGGTATGGCTGTGCAGGGGGGGACGGGTATCAGAAAATCTATTGATAAAATGGCCGCAGCGTTGTTCCCATATGACAAAATATCATTGGTTCATAGATTGGATCGTGAAACCAGTGGAGTGTTGGTTGTTGCAAAAAATATGAAGGCTGCACAAATTTTATCAGATGAATTTCAATCGCGACGGGCACACAAAGAATATTTGGCATTATTGGCGGGTCGTATCGCAAATGCTTCTGGTGTAATTGATAATTATATGGCCCGTGGGGCGGTGTTTGATACCCCAACACGTATTGATGGTAATGGACAGCGTCCACAACGGGCAATAACGGAATATCGTGTTTTAACACAAACAGGAAATGGTATGTCGTGGATGTTGTTTTTGCCGCATACCGGGCGGACACATCAATTGCGTGTTCACAGTGCCATGGTATTGAAAGCACCGATTGTTGGTGATATGTTATACGGTGGTGTGCGTGAAAATTCCAATGATGAGTTGTTGCGTCAAACAAATTTATTTTTATTTGCATACAGAATAACTTTCAGACACCCAACAACCGGTAAAATAATAAATATTCGTGCACAATTGCCAGATTTTATGGCAGATGTTGTAAAAATGTTGGAATTACCATTGCCATAGGGGATAATAAATGTCTGCAAAAAGACGCGGAAACATATTGGCAGCAATGCGTGTTGTGGGACTGTTCTTTGTTGGAATGGTGGTGGCTGTTGTTGTGGCATTAAATCAATTGAATTTAGAAAAATTACGTGGCAATGTTTTAGGAATATTACGTGATGCAACCGGTGTTCCTGTTGAAATTGATGGTAATGTATCATGGAAATTGTCGTTGCGTCCAATTATTGAATTAAATAAAATTCGTGTCCCAAATGCAGAATGGGCAAAATGTAAAAATGCGTTTAGTGCGGAAAAAATTGATGTTCGGATAAATTTATTATCGTTATTTCAATCACGTCCAACAATTCAAAAAATAAAAATTTATGATGCATCTGTTTGTATTGAAAAAAATTCCGATGGTTTGTATTCGGTTCAGACACATACTACAAATTCAGATGATGAAGAAACATTATCTGTTAAATCACAGTCAAAATATCCGTTTTCCGATTCTGGATTGGGGGGAATAGAGTTTAAAAATTTGACCGCCAAAATTTTTGATGAAACCTATTCTTTGTCGGGTTTTAATATTCATTATATATCGCGTCGTGATAAACGTGAATATGTTGGATGGATAAAACCGGATAAAGATGTTTTCCCGTTTATTATTTCATTTTCTGAATATAACGTAGAACGTCGTATTTATCCGATGCGTGTCGCTGTATCTACAGGTGGTGATGCCTTGATTGCCAATGTTGCGTTGGAGGGAACCAGTCGGGCCCCGATTGATTTTATAATCAAGGGTGATATTACAGATGTAGAAAGTTTGGGACGTGTGTTTAATTTGGATTGGTCATATATGCCAAGATTAAAAGTTAACATTGCAGGTGGTTTTGATTGGAAAAAATTGACATTCCGTAAATCGTCGATTGCTATTCATGGTGTGCCGATTTCATTTTCTGGTGATGTTGATTGGTCGGGGAATCGACCTGTTATAAATGCAGATGTTGATGCAGGACGTGTGGAATTGGTTAAAATGTTTCCAAATATATATGGACGTGTATGGGTGCGCCCAAAACGTGAATTAAATGTATTCCATGATATACCGCTGTTTGGACATGAATTGGCCATGATGGATATGAAATTGCGCATAAACGTTGATGATTTTATTATGTATCGTGATTTGGACTTACGTGATGTTGATTTGGATTTGCGATTTAATAATGGGGCCGGGCGTATTGATGGAACCGTTGGGTTTGCATCTGGTGATATAAAAATTGGTGGTGATATAAATATTGATAATGATGGGGTTTTTAATATAAAAGCTGCGGTTCGTGGGCGTGGTATTACGATTGGAAATTTATTAGAACAGATACGTGAAAATAATTTAATTTCTGGGTTGCCGGTCAGTTTGGATGCATATTTAGAAGGATATGGGGCTAATTTGTCGCAATTGATGGAAACGATAACAGGACCTGTTGTGGCGTATGCAGAATCTGGTGGATATGCGCATTCTGATTTGGTTTCGTATATATATGGGACCGATTTTTTAACATCATTGCGTCATAGTATTCAAGATTTATTCAGTTCTGAAAAAAAACATAATCAAATAAAAATATCGTGTCTGACATTAAATACTAAATTGCGTAATGGGGTTGCAGAAACTAGTAACGGTGTTGCGTTGGAATCAAATGCAATAAATGTATGGTTGGTTGGTAATTTGAATTTAGGTGGGGAAAAAATACATTTGGCTTTAACGACTGTGCCATCACGTGGTATAAAATTGTCATTAACAGGAAATGTTGTTAATTCAATTGAAATACGTGGAAATTTGGCTGAACCAGATATAAATATTAGTGGTGCCGCTATTACAGGCAAAGTGGTATCTGCGACTGTTTTGGGTGGGGTTGTTGCAACATTAACCGGTGGACTGGGGGTGTTGGCAGGGGCTGGGGTTGGGTTGTTGGCAGGGGATTTGTTGTCAAATTGGTTGGCCGATGATCAGCCATGTAAAACTGCAATGAAAAAGGGGGCACCAGTATTCAAAGGTGATCCTGTATGGTTGGATATGCCAATAACTGAACTACAAAATGGAATTTTTGATTCGGCACATAAAATCAAGAATTATAGATAGATAAGTAACGTCCTGTTTTTACAGGACTTTGCTTTTGAATTTCTTTTACCCTTGCACCGAATCGGGTTTTTTTGGTAAAATATAGGCAAAAGAATGTGGGAACACATACAGTAAGATTAGGAGTATACAAGATGGAATTTACGGTTTTTCGTCAGGTTTTGATACGTGCGTTGGGCCATATGCAGTCGATTGTGGAAAAACGTGCAACGTTACCGATTTTGATGAATGTAAAGTTAGAGGTGGCAGATGATTTAATTTTATCTGCAACAAATGTTGATTTGGAATTGGTTGAACATGTTGCAGCAGATATTACGTTGGCGGGGCGCACAACGGTTCCTGTGCAGATGTTGTATGATATTGTTCGTAAATTGCCTGATGATGCAGAAATTACATTTAAACAGAATGGCGACCAGTTAATTGTTTCCAGTGGTCGTGCAGTTTTCCGTTTGCCAACATTGCCGGTTGAAAATTTCCCAGCCATGGCGGGCAGTAATTTAACCACAAAATTCCAGATGACAACCGGGGATTTGGCACATTTGATTAATCAAACAAAGTTTGCAATTCCAACGGATGATGTTCGTTATCATTTGGGGGGAATTTATTTTCATATTGCAGATGAAGGTAATGGTAAAAAGTTAACTGCGGTTGCAACTGATGCACAACGTATGGCATTATGTGCAATGGACGCACCTGCTGGTAGTGCAGAAATGCCGTCAGTGATTTTACCGCGTCGTGTTATTGGTGAATTATCAAAGTTGTTAGAAGATGCAAATGTTGATGACGTGATGGTTGAATTGTCTGATACTAAGGCACGTTTTACGGTTGGTGCGGCTACATTGACCAGCAAATTGGTTGATGCACAGTATCCAAATTATCGTGTTGTTATTCCACGTGGCAATGATAAAATTGCAGTGTTGGATAGAAAACAATTTTTAAATGCAGTTGATTTGGTATCTGTGGCCAGTGTTGATAAAACAAAATCTGTTCAATTGACATATTCAATGAATAAGTTGGTTGTTAATGCATCCAGTCCTGATGCAGGGACTGCGACTCAGGAATTGGATATCGAATATAATGCAGATGCGACGTTTACTGTTACATTTAATGTAAAATTCTTGATGGATGTTGCATCTCAGGTTGAAGGTGAAAAATTCCAAATGGAAATGCAGGATCCATTGTCGCCAACGATTATTAAATCCACAGATAAACAGACAGATGCATTGTTTATTTTGATGCCGATGCGGATGTAAGTATGTATTATTAAAACCGCCCAAATAGGGCGGTTTTTGTTTACGTAATTATAGATTGCAAAATTGAATTTTTCTGTTAATATTTTCCACGTATTTACAAAAGGATAACAGCAATGACATTAGAAGAAATAAAACCGGGCAAATTGCCACCGAAAAAGATGAATGCGATAATTGAAGTACCAGAAAATGGTTTCGTAAAGTATGAAATTGACAAGGCAACGGGCCTGTTGCGTGTTGATCGCATTTTACATACCCCTGTGGCATATCCAGCAAACTATGGTTATTTTCCAGGTACATTGGGCGATGATGGTGATCCATTGGATTGTGTTGTTGTATGTAATGCACCATTACGTCCAGGGGTTATCATTGATGTTCACCCAATTGGTGTTTTGTTAATGGAAGATCAGGCCGGTGGTGATGAAAAGATCATTTGTGTTCCACGTGATAGAATTGATCCATTTTATGAAAACGTTTCTTATTTAGAAGAACTGCCAAAAATTTTGTTACACAAAATTGAATACTTCTTCCAGCATTACAAAGATTTGGAACCAAATTCTTGGTCAAAAATTAAAGGTTGGGAAACACGTGAGGTTGCAGACAGAATCATCATGGATTCAATTGAACGTTATCGTGCTGCACACGAAAATAAAGAAAATTAAATAAAGGAATTAAAAATGGCATCATATATTGCAAATGATATGCGTGTTGGTTGGGTTATTTCCCACAATGGACGTCGATATTCTGTAACATCGATTACTAAGGTTAAGCCGGGTAAGGGTGGTGCGTTTGTTCAGGCTGATTTGCGTGATATTGATTCAGGTAACAAAGGTGGTGATCGTTGGCGTGCAGAAGATAAAGTTGAAAAATTGATGGTCGAAGATTTTGATTGTCAGTACTTATATACAGACAGCACAGATGCGTTCTTTATGAATTTATCGGATTATGAACAATTCACAATGCCGGTTGATTCGTTGGGTGATCAGATGAAGTTTTTGGCCCCAGAAATGATGGTAAAGGCAAATTTTGTAGAAGGTAAACCTGTATCAATTTCATTGCCAAAGACAGTTATTGCAACGGTTGAGGAAACAGAACCGGCGTTGAAGGGCCAAACGGCATCATCCAGTGGTGGTAAACCAGCAATTTTGGATAATGGTGTTCGGGTTCAGGTTCCATTATTTGTTGAACAGGGTGAAAAAATTGTTGTTAATACCGAAACATTAGAATATGTTGAACGTGCTAAATAATGTATTTTTTCGATAATGAAAAAAACGGTTCCGTTTTATTTGGAACCGTTTTTTTTTGTTAATAATATATTGTGATTATATTTTGTTATTTGAACCCATTACGTTATTTATTTCATTAATACAGTTTTGGTGAATCAAATTTATTGCAGCACCTAAAAAATCACGTGGATTAAATTTTGATGGATTATCTGCAAAATATTGTCGAACGCCGGCAGTAAATGCCAAGCGTGAATCACTGTCAACGTTAATTTTGCATATATTCATTTCTGTTGCACGGCGTAATTGATCGGTTGAAATGCCACGTGCCCCGGTAATGTCACCGCCAAATTTATTAATTGTTTTTACCAGATGTTCAGGAATACTGGATGCACCATGTAATACCAATGGAAATGATGGCAGTTGTTTTGCAACCGCATCTAGTATATCAAAACGTAACGTTTCGTCATCGGATTTGCGTTTGTATGCACCATGACTGGTTCCGATTGCAATTGCCAATGAATCAATATTGGTTGCATTTACAAATTTAATAACATCATCTGGGTTTGTATAACTGGATTCTGTGCCAAATGTTGTTTCGTCTTCAATTCCTGCCAATGTGCCCAATTCTGCTTCAACAGAAACATTGTGGGCGTGGGCGTACTCTACAACTTGTTTTGTTAATTCAATGTTTGCTTCAAATGGTAATTTGCTGGCGTCAATCATAACGGATGAAAAACCTAAATCAACAGCATTTTTACATGCATCAAAACTGCTACCGTGGTCCAAATGTAATGCAACAGACCGTTCTGGGCTTAGACGTAATCCAGAAATCATACCCATTAACATATTGGCACCCATGTATTTTAATGCGGATTCTGATACTGCCAATATAATAGGACTGTCTGTATCGCGTGCGGCGGCCATTATTGCATTTAATGTTTCCATGTTGTAAAAATTAAATGCAGGTATGGCGTATTTACCCTTGATTGCGTTTAAAAACATTTCACGTGTGTTCACCAAACCAAAATCAGAATATTTCATTTTGTATCCTTTGTTTGTATTGTGTACTATAAATTATACCACAATATTATTACAAAAAATATAAAAACACCGCCGGCAATTGCTTGACGGCGGCGGCTCCCTTCCTTCTGGTTTTACCAGAAACTGGTTGTGTATATGTCGCAAAATTATGCGGCACGTGCAACGGATTCGTTTGTTGATTGGTCTGCTGTGTCCATGATTTTTTTTGCTTCGGCGAATACCATTTCTTTTACACGAACAGCCAACACTTGTGTGTCTAAGGTTTCGGCGGCAACATCAAAGTTATCTGTACGAATTTGTAATGAAACATATGCACCAATTAATGCAGCACGTGATAAATCTTCAATTGAACGAGGTGTATTGTTTTTGCCAATTTGTAATTCATCAGCTAAAGATACAATTTGGCGGTTCTCATTAACCCAAACCGTTGTTGTTAAGACTTTGTTTAAAGCAATCATAATATCTTTAATGTTTTTTTGCATCTGTCCCCTCCTTTCGGGTGTTGACGGTAAAAATTTAATATTTTTTGTATTTACACGGTGTATTTACAAATTAAATATATAAATTTTATTTTTGTTATTCGTTTTGGCAGAAATCCGGCATTTTGTGCGGTTTTCTGGGGAATGTTTATCTGTTCTCCTTGTATATACAATAATCTTAGAATAAAAACGAATCGGAGGTCAAGCATAAAATGCAAAAAAAATAAAAAAGTTTAACTTTTTTATTTTGTGGCGCTTTTTATCGTAAAAAAACACCCAAAACGGGTGTTTTGTTTTTAAATGAGGATTGTTATTTACTAATACAACTGGCAAACGTTTGTGCGATTAGTGATGTTTCGGTTGTTGTTAATGAGTTTACAGGAATTACATAACAGCGTGCACTGTCGCGCATAATGAAAACCTTGGTCCCTAATTTATATGCATTTTGCATATTGTCCATTTGGCTGGATGTTAAAAATGCATTCTGCGTTGTGGCTGGGTTTGACATTGTGGCGTTTACAACCTGGTATGCGGTATTATAATCCCACATTTCAGACATCGTTGTTATTTCCATATATAATGATTGCGTCCCGGTATGATTAGTATTTTTATTTACAGATGGAAATGTTGTTGATGTGCCAACAATTGCATTTTGTAGTGTGTTTGTATTTGGAATTGTGGTGTTGTGTGTGGCTGTATTTATTTTATAGTCATCCCCACATGCTAAATTCATACGGTTGGCATAGGTGGCCAATACGGAATCCATCGCATTTTGCCAATCAGCACCTTTTTTATTCATATCGGCACTGATGATTTTGTTGGCCCAATCCCAAATGTTTGCACCAATATTGCCAGCGTTGGAAAAGCGTGTAACCATTTCTGTACTGCCCCCTGGAACACCGGAACCACAGTATTCTGTTAATTGGTTAATTAATTGGCTGGATGTACTGTTGCCATATTCCATTGCAATTGCATGGCATGAAATTGCAGCCTCTAATTCTTGACGACGTTGCAGACATAAATCAGAATGCGATTTTTGCAACTGTGTTGCCATATTGGACATCGACAAGTATGACATTAATTCTTGTTGAACATACGGTGGACACAGACGTGCTGCAGTGTTCGTTCCACCCGTGCCATTATGATAATTTACATTGTATTGTGGTAATAGTATAGAAGTATCCTTTTGTAAACATAACAGAGCATAATTATATAATTCGCTTTCCGTTGCGTATTGACAACGTGAATTGTTTTGGCCTGGAATAATTGTTGCGTCACCACAATAATCAGATAAACATTTATAAATACGTTCACGACATGCTGTATCAACATCCGGTTGTGTTACCAAAAAATATGTGTTTTTTTGGTTTTGCTTGTACGCGTTTGCATTTACCTGGTTGCCCCGTGTGACCGCAAATGCGTCTCCAAAAATAATCGCCCCCAGTGCACCTAATGCAACAAACGTACGTTTCATTGTGAAATCCCTCTCGTCTTTATCAACTTTATTGTATCATATTGTGCTGTGAAAGGCAAACATTCATTTAAAAACTGCAAAAAACATTGATTTAGAAAAATAAATTGATAACCTGATGTGTCATGATTATGGTAAATGAAATTTTAACACAAATTTCTGACGACATTTCTGCCGTCAGGGGGTTTCTTTGACCCAGATAAATTGCAAAACGAAATTGATGAACTAAATTTACAGGTGAATAATCCAAATTTGTGGGATAACCCTGATTTGGCGCGTGTGCTGTTGCAAAAAAAATCTGCACGTGAGAAATCATTGGATGAATTGAATTCAATGATTAAAGAATATACCAATTTGTGTGAATTATATGAATTGGCACCGGATGATACGGATGTTTTGAATGCAATTGAAAAATTATCCGATGTTGTACATCGGGCCAAATTTATTACGCTGTTTCGCGAACCCGCAGACAAAAATGGGGCGTTTTTATTTATTCAGGCTGGGGCTGGTGGAACTGAGGCACAGGATTGGGCTCAAATGTTATCACGCATGTATTCACGGTGGGCCGAACGTCATAATTTCGGAATAGAGATTGTTGAGGAACATGAAGGAGATACGGCAGGTATAAAAAATATTACGTATCGTATATCAGGTGAACGTGTGTATGGTTGGTTAAAAAATGAAATAGGTGTTCACCGGTTGGTTCGTATATCGCCGTATAATGCAAATGGAAAACGTCAAACCAGTTTCGCATCTGTGGATGTTTGGCCTGATATTGATGATACGATTGAAATTGAAATCAATGAAAAAGATTTACGGATTGACACATATCGTTCATCTGGTGCGGGTGGGCAACATGTTAATAAAACGGACAGTGCGGTTCGTATAACGCATATTCCAACCAATACTGTTGTTACATGTCAAAACGAGCGTAGTCAAATCCAAAATCGTGAAATGGCAATGAAAATGTTGCGCAGTAAATTGTATGAACTGGAATTGCAAAAACGGGCTGCAGAAGAAGATGCGGCCAAGGCGGCCCAGAAAAAAATAGAGTGGGGCAGTCAAATTCGTAATTATGTTTTATATCCATACCAATTGGTCAAAGATGTTCGGACAAATGTTGAAAATACCGATTCAACGTCGGTTTTGGATGGTGATTTGGACGATTTTATGTTGGCGGCGTTACAGCGTGCGTAATTTAATAGACTTGCATTTTACGGTGATATAAATATAATGAGTGGAAATGCACCCGTGGCTCAACTGGATAGAGCATCGCCCTCCGAAGGCGGGGATTGCGCGTTCGAATCGCGCCGGGTGCGCCAAAAATTGAACCGCCATTTTTATGGCGGTTTGTTTTGTTTACTGTTTTTGTATAGTGTATAATTTTTTATAAATACCGTTTTTTTGTATTAATTGTTTGTGTGTGCCGGATTGGATAATATGGCCTTTGTTAATAACAATGATGCGATCCATTGATTTTAGTGTGGATAACCGATGTGCTATAACAATAACTGTTTTGTTTTTCATTACGTTTTTCATTGCGGTTTGAATTGCAGATTCACTGGCTGAATCTAATGCGGCGGTTGCTTCATCCATTACCAGAATAGGGGCGTTTTTTAATATTGCCCGTGCGATGGCGATACGGCTGCGCTGGCCCCCGGATAATTTTAATCCACGGTTCCCAATGATTGTGTTGTACCCTGCGGGTAACGATGTGATAAAGTCATGTATTTGTGCCTGTTTTGCTGCACGAATAACATCTGACATTTTGGTATTCGGTTTCGCATATGCAATATTATCGAAAATTGTTCTGTTAAACAGTGATGTGTCTTGTGGAACAATGGCGATATTTTTACGTAATGATTTTTTTGTGATGTCACGTAAGTCATGACCATTTATTTTTATTGCACCCGATTGAACATCATACATACGCAATAATAAATTTACGATTGTCGATTTTCCTGCACCCGACAGACCAACAATGCCGAGACGCTCGTTGGGGCGTATGTTTATGCATAATTTATCCAAAATTTTTGTATCTTTATATGCAAATGTAACGTTGTCAAATTCGATCGCCATTTGTTTTGATTTTAAAATGTGTGCGTTTTGTTTGTCGACAACAGATATAGGGGTGATAATGTCTGACCATGATTTTTCAATCGTTGCACGTTGTTCAGAAAATTTTAAAAACAAATCAGATAAATTGAAAAAAATACCATTAATTGTCATAAATGCTGTGGTTGAAAAAATTGCATCTGCCAAAGAAATTTGTTTGTTTTGGATTAAGAATATTGCCAATATCAATGTTCCCAAACTGGCAAACATATATGCAAATGATGTTGGAACAAAGCGAATGCGATTAATGAAATGAATATTTTTTTCAATTTTTATACTTTCATCAAATTGTTTGGACAACCATTGTGTTTCTGTGTTTTCATTTGCAAATAACTGAACTGTCAATGCGTTGTTTAGACCATCGGTTTTTATACCGGAAATTTTTGCAGATGCAGCAACATGTTCTTTGCGTAATTTATTTGTACGTTTTTGCCACATAAAACGCCACACGGAGCGGATAATACTTGTTGATAAAATTATTATCATAAACCAAATATTTATTTTTAGTAACATACCAATAACTATGATAAAACTGGTTATAAGTCCTGCAAACCTGTTTAAAGGATTGCATATCATGTCATTTAATCCATGAACAATATTTGATAGTTTTGGGGATATTTCGCCGGCCATTGTATCAACAAAATAGCCACAATCATTTTGGTATATTCGGCATAATAATGCCATATCTGTATAACGATTAATTAATGGCCTGTAATGTGAACTACACCACGATTCTAACCAAGCTATTATTCTGGTGGTTGTCATTAATAAAAATATCAAAATCATCAAATGGATAATTTTTGATGTATTATTCGTTATGGCATATTCAAAAATGTTAACTTCCCATTTTGATACAAATGGTGGCAGCACACGTTCCATAGCGGTTAGTGTTGTGCCAAGTAATATCATGATACTAAAATACCATGGGTGTTTTTTTATACATTGCCAATAGAAAGCATATAGTGTTTTGGGGAACATTGGGACTCCTTTGATTGGTGGTGAATGTTTCGCAAAAATATCAAAAAAAGTTGTTGTGTCAAATAAAAAATCGTGAAAAAACAAATAATTATTTTTTTATATGATTTTTTGAACCATTGTGTAAAATATATCGTTATAATATATGCAAAGGGATAAAAATTATGGATAAATTGTCTGTTTTATTACAAGAAGCACGCCCCTTGTATCAACAGCGAAAAAGTGTGAAACGAACGATTCGCAATAATTGCGTTATTGTGTTGGCTGTGTTAATTATGTCACCGGTTGCAATTCATCAATATAATAATCGTACATTGGTTAATGATTTATATGCGCAATTGTATCCATCGTATGATGGTATGGAATATTATATCGATGAATTTGATGCAATGGGGATAATTTAATGTTTGATATGGTGAATAAATATCAAAATTTAGTGCGGCACATAATACGTAAAAAAACAGGTGCCGTAAATCTTGATTTGGAACAAGAGGTGTTTGTTCGCCTGTGGCAAAAACATGAGACTTATCGAGAACAGGGTAAAGAAAAATCATGGGTTTGTGTAATAACAAATAACATTTGTATAGATTATTTCAAAAGTAAGTTTTTTATTCATGAACGTAATGCGTCAGAAATACCAGAAAATTTAGCTGATGGTATGCCGAATCCAGAAGATATGTATTCTGCGGCCCAACGACAAAAAATTGTTTTACATGCGGTTAATAAATTACCAAAAAAATTAAAACAGGTAATTGTTTTACAGGAATTTGAAGGACTGAGCCAAGATGAAATTGCACAAAGATTAAAAATACCTGTAGGGACGGTTAAATCCCGTATATTTACCGCACGCCAAAAATTAGCGGATGAATTAAAATTTTTATTATAAAAATGAACAGTTAATTATGTTTTATCGTTTAACTAAGTGTATTAACCAAAGGGGAAATAAATGAAGAAAAAAATGTTTGTGGCTGTTGTTTGTATGCTGTTTGTTGTGGCAAATTCATTTGCAAATGATGCAACAAAAGTACCACAAAAAACAGATGCTGATGTTGAAATGATGGTTTTAATGGATGCACCACGTCCGATGTTTATGATGGAAGGTGGGGTGATGATGCCACCACATGGTATGCATATGGAACATGATTTTGGACGACCTGATTTTAACCATGATATTAAATTAACAGATAAACAACGTGAAAAATTTAAAATATTGGGTAAAAAACACAAAGATGATATTCATGAAATGAATACGGCCCGTATTGCATTGCATGAACGTTATCAAGAAAAAATAGAGGCGATTTTGACCGATGAACAATTTCGTAAAATTGAAAATATGCGTAAAGATTTACGAAAAGATTTAAGAAAATTGGATGAAAAACAACACCGTTTGTTTAAAGAACACAGGCATGATTTTGAATCGATTTTGACTGATGAACAAAAACAACAATTAAAAAATACACGTAATGAATATAAAAAATGTGATTGTGCTAAAATGCATAATAATGTAAAAGAAATGCCAAAGCACAAAGATAAGAAATAATTAATGGATTTTGTTCATGTAAATAAAAAACGCCAATTGGCGTTTTTTTATTGTTTGTTTAAATTAATACTTTGTTTTCAATACCAATATTTTTAATAAAAATATTATCATGTGAAACTAATAAAAGTGCCCCACCATATTCACGTAATGCGTTTTCTAAAACAGTTGTACTTTTTATATCCAGATTATTTGTTGGTTCATCAAGAATTAATAAATCTGGTTGGTTTTTGCTGCCTATGACTGCGGCCAATGTTGCCTTTAATAATTCGCCACCGGATATATTTTTTACCAATTTTTTTGATTGAGCCCCCCGAAATCCAAAATTTGCTGCAACAGCATGGGCATCGTGTATTTGTATGTTGGCTATAGATGCGATGTTTTCTACGATTGTTTTGTTGGGTGACAGTATTGATAAACTTTGATCTAAATAGGCAATGTGTTCAATTGTTCGAATTGAACCAGATGTTGGGGATAATTTACCACAAATTAATTTTATTAATGTTGTTTTTCCAGATCCGTTGGCACCAATCAAATGTAATTTGTCGCCGCCTCGGATATGTAAATTGAAATGTTTAAATATTGGTGTTTTGGCGTCGTATTCAAATGACATGTCATCAATTAGTACAATATCTTTGGTGTTGCTGTTTTTTGGGAAAAGTGGAATTTTAATTATGTCATCACGTATATCTGATGATAAATCATGTAATGTTGAAATTTCTGTTTGTAATTTTTTTCAATTATTTTGCGGCGTTTGGCTTCGGTTTCTTGACTTTTCCCACGCAGATTATTTGCCTCGATTGGGGATCCATTTGCACTGTTTGCACGGTCTTTTGCTTGTTTTGTTTCGTGTTTGTGACGCATTGATTGGGCAAGTGTTTTTGTTGTGGTTAAATGTGTAATTTTTTTCTGGGTGTTTACATATTTTGATTCAATCGCGTTGCGTTCAGATTGTTTCATTTTAATATAAAAATCGTAGTTTCCACCAAAAAGCCTAATTTGTCCGTTACGCAATTCCATTAATGTGTCCATCATATTCAATAATTCGCGATCGTGTGAAACAATGACGACTGTGCCATAATAATTACGTAATTTTTTATAAAATTCATGTCTGGCGTTGGGGTCTAAATTATTTGTTGGTTCGTCTAATAACAATATGTCGGCATTTGAATCAAACGCGGCAGCAATGGCATCCATTTGGCTTTGTCCCCCGCTTTTAAGTTTGTTTGTATTAAATTGCCCCAGATATTTACATTCACCGTTTATGGTAACGTGACCGGTATCGGGTACAATGAAGCCCGCAATAATTTTTAACAGTGTTGTTTTACCGGTACCATTATCGCCAATGATTGCAACGTGTGCACCATTTGTGACAGAACACGATAAATCTGTGAACAGCATATCAGAATTGTTATACGAAAAAAATATGTTAGATAATGAAATATTGGCCATAATATACCCCATATGTAAATGTCAAATCAAATTGGATTAATTAAGATTATAATTTACATACGATTCATTGGCCGACCTTTTGTTAAATTGTCTTGTTTGTATGGAAGATAACATTTTTATTTTATAATGCAAGAAAAATATATGTAATATGATTGGATAATAAATTTTAATGTATTTATTTTCTGTGTTTGTTGGGGTTTCTTGTTCCATATACGTTTAACGAAACGTGGTTTTGGATAAAAAATTCAATGTATCTTTTTGGGATGATATCATTGTTTGTAACATATATTCAATATATTGTTCATGATTACCCATTTTATTGTTAAGTAATGATTTTTGATATTCTGTTTTATCGTTTTCTTTGATAAAAAATATTGGGGAATATCCATTTTTTATTAAAATCCAATTCATAATCATTCGAGCAGTGCGTTTATTATAATCATCAAATGCCTGTAATTTAATTATGTCATAGTGGATGCGAAAGGCTGGATAAATATTTTTTTCTTGTTCGTATTGTGCCAATTGCAACCGGTTAAGTAAGATGTTTGCGGTTTCACGTTTTATTACACCAGGTCTAATGAATGTATCATTAACGGTAATATTATTTTCATTGCATATTAAATAATGAATTTGTGTTATTTCATGTATATCTATATATTGATCTTTTTGTTCAATGATATAATTAAACGCCTTGCGTAAACCGGATGCGCAATTGTAATCAAAAATACTTTGAAAACCGGATGAATAATTAGACTTAAAAGATGGATTTTTTTTAGTGTTAGGCTGCACCGCATATAAACATTTACTTTCTGTGTTGGATATTTTATTTTCCAGCCATGCATGATAAGTCTTTGTTAACATGACAGATGCAGACAATTTGTTATTTATTTCTTCTTTGTTGTAATTGATAACGTTTAATAATTCATCGTTGTTCATAAAATTGACTTTTGGTTGATATAAAACAGTATAATCATATTATAAAAAATATTTGTGTCAATATTTGTTTGCGTGAACACATACCCAACTTGTGTGCGTTTTTTTGTTATCCTGGTGGTGGTTTAATAATAGTATGGTGTGTGTCAAACGATAAAACAGGGATTAACAGGGATTTTTTAGTGTTTTTGCACGATATTTTTGTTAAATACGCCAGATTTCATGACTTTGTTATAACAAATTCCCGTAAAAATAACAGGAATTTTTACCTAAAAAGCTGTACCAATACCATAGATATGAACAGGCGGTTAAATAATAACAAAAAACAAATATAAATTTGACAATTATAATATTTGTAGTATGTTTTGACTAAAGAGGTTTGTTTATGCATTCTGATATTGAACAACAGGTAAATTATTTATTTATGGGTTTGAATGGTCATGAAGGCCATGCTGGGATTATTAATGATTTAACGGTTGATTTACGTGATCATCAATATGATATTTTGAATAAATTTAATGGATTTACTGCGTCTGAATTCGCACACAGTTATTGTAAATTGCCAACGGGTTTTGGTAAAACCGTTACATTTTCTTTGTTAACACGTGCGTATTTAAATGGTGCAGGTGATAATCGTAAAAAGGTGTTAATTATTGTACCACGTATTGCATTGATTGACCAAACACAAAACGAATTAAAACGATTTGCAAATTTAACAGCCAGCGAGTTTTATGGCAAAGAAAAACAAACGGATTCAGATGTAATAATTACAACGTATCAATCGTTGTCAAAATTAATTGAAAATATAGATATTAAAAATATTGGTTTTGTATTTGCGGACGAAGCACATCATATGTTGGGGGATAAAACCGCACAATTATTAAAAAAGTTAATTGAATACAGCCCCGTTATGGGTTTTAGTGCAACGCCGGATTACGAAGCAAATAAAACAGTTGCCAAATTATTGCCCACAGAATTGGTGGCAATTCCAATAAATGATGCAGTAAAAAAATCAATATTGTGTCCGGTAAAGAATATTTTGGTACGATCCAGTATGGTATGTGATTTATCACAGGCCAAATTAGATAATACCGGGGATTATGATTATAAATCGTTGAATAATTTTAGCCCGGAAACATTGACAGAAGAGGTTGCACGGGTTTATATGGATGGGCGTGATGAAGAAACAGGGGTGGATTTTAGTGAATGCAAGGCATTAATAAATTGTCCAAATATAGAAATTGCAAATTTACAGGCAGAAAAAATCAATAAATTAGCGGGAAAGGAAATTGCGATTTCATTAAACAGTAAAACTGATAATTTTAAAGAATATCAAGATAAGTTCCGAAATGGAAAATACAAGGTTGCATGTCAGGTTGGTACCATGACCGAAGGTTTTGATGATGTGAATGTTAGTTTATGTATGAATTATCCAACGCATTCCAGGGTCAAGGCAGAACAGACAGCCGGTCGTGTTTTAAGAATAAATCCAAAAGATAAGGATAAGTTTGCATTTGTGGTTGATATGGTATTCCAACGCGTTGCAAATGAACCGATTGATTCTATGTTAGAAACGGCAGCGGGTGTATCGCAGATTTTATTCAAAGATATAATACATACACCAATAGTATTGCCCGATAATTATGATATTAAAAATAACAAACAAACGTCTAAAAGGCAATCAGAACAAAAAGTATCAGATGAACAGCAACTGGAACAAAAAACATCGGAAAATATTCAATATGGTTTTACACGCATAATAACAAAAACAGCAGACTTAATAA
>JAKSTF010000012.1 GCA_024402715.1 Alphaproteobacteria bacterium | reverse complement strand
CCAACAACCAATATGTATAAAACGTGGGTACGAGGCAGAGTTTTGTAAAAAAGCAGGTTTTGAATTTACGGATAAGTATTGGGAAGAGGTAAGAAAAATAGTTATAATTAATGAAATACAGCAAATAATGCGTTAGTGAAAATTTATAACACATTATTGGTTCGTTTACCAATTTGCGTCTGTGATAACAAAACACACACCCATGTTTGGGTGTGTGTTTATTATCATGGCGGAGACGAAGGGATTTGAACCCTTGATACAGTTGCCCGTATACTTGATTTCGAGTCAAGCGCATTCAACCGCTCTGCCACGTCTCCTGTTGTGGGAAAATTATACGAAATAATAATTGTTTTGCAAGGGTATTATTTTGTCTGGGGTAATTTTTTAATCGAAGGGCAAACAAATATAAAATCCAATTGTCAAATATTTGACATATATGTGCGTGTGCAGTATAATCCAAGCGAATGAATAAAATATTTTGTGGATTTTTATTGTTGATTACGTTGGTGGTAGCATCTTGTGGGGTTAAGACCGATTTGGAGCATCCAGGCAAGTTATACCCGCGTAACTATCCGGTATATTGATAAATTTGCAGGCGTGGCGAAATTGGTAGACGCACTGGATTTAGGTTCCAGCAGAGCAATCTATGGGGGTTCAAGTCCCCCCGCCTGCACCAGGTGTTTTTATTTTGACAATGAAAAAAAATTGTGATATAAGAAAAAACCCAAATAAAAGGACAGGTGTTAAATGAGTAAAAAAGAACAAAAATCTATGGTAACAATAGATGGACGTATCATAGGGTATAATGTACACATTAATAATGTGTATTTTAATAAAAATGGTTATTGTATTAAAGATAATAAAAAAGATACTTTTTATAAAATAGATTCAAAAAAACAGTTAATGATGGGGTATTTTGTTTATGATATCGAAAAGCAACGCTTGTATAATCCGGCGGCTGTTTTTGATGGATTTATATGTATGTTTCAAAAAGAAATCGAAAATAAAAAAATAGAAATTAAGGGCGATTTTAATAAATATGTAGTTATCGCGGATGGAAAAGAAATAGTTAAGGTTAAAGACGGTAATATTATCAGTGTGAATTTTCAAAAGACGGTTTCTGTATCAAATGGTTTTTTGCGATACGATAAAAATGTTAATCGTATTATAATGCCATCTGTGAAAAGTATTGGACATAGTTGTTTTGATGCAAATAAACCAATGAAGATGGTGCTTGAAAAAATAATGGCAAAAAACAATGGTTGCCGGTAAATAAAAGTATTCGGAGAAATATATGAAAAACAAGGCTGTTAAAATTGGTATAATCGCATCAATAGTACCGCATTTATTTTGTTGTGTGTTACCCGTTGGTTTGTCTGTGTTATCATTGTTTGGACCAGAGTTTGCACATTCGCATATGATGTCACAGTGGATGGAACCATGGCTGTTTGTTTTTTCGGCATTGATGTTGGGACTGTCGTGGGTGTTGGTTATGCGTGATTGTAAATGTGCATGTCAACATTGCCATGAAACAAATAATCATCATAAACAAAAAGTGATATTAACAGTGGTTACATTGTTGTTTGTTGTCAGTGTTGTATTACATGTTATATCACATTATTGATAATTTTTTATTAATAAAAACGGGGCAAATGCCCCGTTTTTGTTTACCATAATTTTACACGTTTTTCTGGTGCGATATACATTTTATTTTCAGGTGTTATATTATATGCATCGTACCAGGCGTCTATGTGCGGTAATATACCATTTACGCGATTTTGTGGTAATGAATGTTCGTCGATTTTTGTTCTGCGTAATGCCTCGGATTCGCGAATGTTGGCCGCCCAACTGGTTGCGTATGATATAAAGAAACGCATGTCAGATGTCAAACCGTTTGATGGTGATGTTTGGGTGCCAAAGTTTTTATATGCGGTAAATGATACGGTAACGCCACCATAATCCGCCAAATTTTCGCCCAATGTAAATTCACCGTTTGCATGAATGGCAGGTGCAATTTCAATGCCGTCGAAAAATTTACGTAATACATTTGCACGTTCTGTAAACGCCACAGCATCAGATTCTGTCCACCAATCGGTCATATTGCCATGACTGTCAAATTTTCGGCCAGAATCATCAAAACCGTGTGTCATTTCATGACCGATAATGCTGCCGATGGCACCATAATTAAATGCATCATCTGCGTTCATATCAAAAAATGGGTATTGTAAAATACCGGCAGGAAAACAGATTTCATTTGTAGACGGATCGTAATATGCATTAATTTCGTGTGCGTTCATATACCATAGCGTAGAATCTTTGGGTTGACCAATTTTATTTAACCAAAATTCATCTTCGAATTGTGAAACACGCATCATATTATCCCACAAAGAATCTGTTGCAATAATTTCTAATTTGGAATAATCACGCCATTTATCGGGATAACCGATTTTTGCATTAAATGTATTTAATTTTTTTAATGCCTGTTGACGGGTTGTGTCCGACATCCAAGATAATTGTTCAATGCGCATACCTAATGCCCGTTGTAAATTTTTTACCAATTTTTGCATGCGATCTTTGGCATCTGATGGAAAATATTTTTTTACATATAAATGTCCGATTTCTTCGCCCAATGTTCCATCTAATAAACCTACGGCACGTTTCCAACGTGGTTTTTGTTCTTGTTGGCCGGCCATTGTGCGATTATAAAAATCAAATGTTATATCGTATGTTTTATCGTCTAATAATGTGTCGGCGGCCAAGGCAATACGGTATTTTAAATACGTTTTAATTAATTCAAAATCAGTATCATTCATTATTTTTATTGATTCTGTTATCGCTGCGGGTTGGCCAATATTAATGTGTGTTGCGGCCGTTGCACCACGTGATGACAAATATGAGTCCCAATCAAAACCAGAAAATTGTTTGCGAATTTCATCAATGCTTAATTTATGATAATTTGCGTTTGGATCACGTAATTTTTCTTTGGTGAAAAATGCCCCCGCCATACGTTCTTCGATTTTATACAATTTTTCTGCATCCCCAGAAATTCCAAAATTATCCAATAAGTTGGCAATGAATTTTTTATATTTTGTGCGAATTTCAACAGATTTTTCATCCGTATCGAAATAATAATCGCGTGACAGCCCCAGTCCACCTTGATATATATTATACAGGTAATGTTCGCTGTCCATTTCATCTAAACCAACCCCATCGCCCCAAAATGCAGATGTTATACGATGAAATTTACCCAAAAATGTTGGCAATTGTTTTACAGATGTTAATGCGTTGATTTCATCCAATTGTTTTATAACCGGTTTTATACCATCGGCATTACGTTTTTCTACATCCATTGTAATTTTATATAGTGTGCCGATTTTTCCAGAATCTGTTTCGGCAATTTTGCGAACCCGTTCCATATTTGTTTCTGCCAATATCTCAAATGTGCCATATCTGGTATAATCATCTGGAATCGGGTGAGATTTACGCCACCCAGCTGTGGCATAGTCAAAAAAGTTGTCGCCTGGGCGAACGGATGTGTCCATATTTTCAAATTTTATTCCTGGGGTCATTGTTTTCTCCTGTGTGGTAATGTAACGTGCAACAGACAATGCCGCGATTACAGCGGCAACGCCAATTATATTTAACAATTTGTGTTCCATTTCCTGTCCTGTGATTTAAATGTTTGCTTATATTAAGTTTACCAATAAATTATCCAGAATCAACATGCCTTTTTCAGTGGTCCGCAGTCTGTTGTCTGGGGTTATCTGTAACAAATCGGGGTTATTGTTTATAAAATCATAATTTATAATATTTTTTACATCAGTCGTCATTTTTACACCATTTAATGTCCGCAGTCCTGTTATAATTTTTTCCGTGGCCCGTGCGTTTATGGTCAAATTAGTAATTTTTGGTGGCATGCCCCCAGATTGTTCATACCATTGATTATTGAAAAATGGCCGACCGGCCGCCCCGCGGCCCAGACCAATGTATGGTGCACCATCCCATATGTTCAAATTGTGACGACATTCATTGCCGGGACATGCATAATTTGAAACTTCGTATCTGGGAATGGATAATGTTTTCGAAATTGTATTATACATATCCGCCATATCTGTATTTGATGGCATGTTTAATCCCATTTTATAAAATGGGGTTCCTGTTTCGATTGTTAATTCATACATTGATACGTGTTGTAGGCCAAGTGTATTTATTTCATTACACATTTTTTGAATGTCCGATGGTGTATCATTTGGTATTCCATATATGAAATCGCCTGATACGCGTAAATTTAATTTATTGGCCGCATCAATCAATTGCATGGCGTCTGAGACGGTATGGCGGCGTCCTAAAAAAATTAATTGATCATCATTTAATCGTTGAATTCCAATCGACAGGCGGTTTATACCAATTGATCTAAAGACGGATAATTTTTCTGCATTCAGTGTCCCAGGATTAGATTCCATTGTGATTTCACAATTTGGTGTAATTGAAAAACGTGTTTTAATTGCATTAATTATTGAATTTAATGTTTTTGGGGGCATCAAAGATGGTGTGCCACCACCAAAAAATATTGTTGGAACAGGAATTTTTTCGACGTGTTCTGCCCAATATTTGATTTCGTTTATTATGCCGGTTGCAAAGGTGTCCCAATCTGGGGTGGGGGATGCAAATGAATAAAATGCACAATACTTGCACTTTGATATGCAAAACGGTGTATGGATATAGATATTGTGTGCGTCAATCATTTATTGGCATGATAAAACAATTTGAAAAAAAATCCAGGTTAAAGGTTGTGTAATAAAAACATTTCAAAGATATGTGTTTTTATGATATAATGCATACGATTTAAATTATGAAAGGCAGTTATATCGCGTTTTTGACCACTTTGATTATGTCGTTTGATGCCGTTGCTTCAAACGAAGGGGTGCCGGCATATTATCAAAAAATGTCCGGGGCAAACGCAAATCAGATTGGGTATAATACATACCAAAACCAAGGGTATACCCATTATGTGGGGCAATCTGGAAATAAACAAATTGTTGGCAGTCGTTCATATACGTATCAAATACCACGTCAACAAATGCCAAATGCTGCAAATGGTTCGTTTGGTGGTATTATGACACCAAATGGTATCGCAATGCCGGCCGAGACGGAAAGTGCGACAACAATAACCGCACAATATACACGACGTTTTGCAGATTTTTCATTTAAAAGCAGTGTTAATTCCATTTTGGAATGGGATGATATGATATTTAATGAAATTGGGGTAAAGGCACAACATAATTTTAATTTGCGTAATTTTGATTTATTTGCATATGGTGAATACGCATATGGTAAATTTGAAAGTGGCGGCCTGTCTATGGATTACGATTTGGAACCATATGATTGGGGCTATCCAGATATCGGTATATTTACGATTTCTATGGGTGATCAAACCGGTAATACCAGCAGATTGCGTTTAGGTTTTGGTGCACGTCATATTTGGGATGTTGCAGGATGGAAATTGTCGCCAACGATTGGTTATGAAATTTTTAAACACAATTTGGAAATGTCAAATCACATATATCCAAATCAGGCGGTTTATTTACCATTGATGACCAGTGGCGGTGACTATGTCTATGGTGATGAAGAGGGGAATTATTTTGCATTGCCGATAAATATTGCCCCGGATCCAGAATTGTATCAGGTTTGCATGTCACCTGAAGATATTAAGGTTGTTCCAATGGAATCAATTGGTGGTAAAATTGATTTGGGTGCAATAATAACAACAACTGATTGGGAACCGGCAATGGGTGAATTGCCGTGGGGGGTTGCCGGTGGTGAATGTGTAATTATTGGTGGTGATGGTCCAATTCGTGTTGATGGAACAACGCATATTTATAATACAACGTGGAGTGGTCTGTATTTCGGTTTGGAAATTGAAAAGCAGATGACGCTGAATGATAAATTACGTTTTTATGTTCAGGTTGGTATGCCCAAATATTCATCCGAAGGAACATGGCCAAATCGCACGGATTGGCAGCAAAACCCCAGTTTCTTAGACGAAGGCAGTAATGGGTCGTATTCATATTCTGCAGAAATGGAATATAATTATAGGCTGTCTGATCGTGTTCAATTATCATTAAAGGTTGATACAAACATGTATCACGTAGGTAAGGTTGGTGGTGAATTGTATGTCGCAGAATATTCGACATTCCAGGTTGATGAATATGGACAATATGTGTGCAGTTCAGTCAGTGATGATGTTTGTGTTCCCGCGTTGGTTACGGTGCCTGCACATACCGAAAAATACGAAGACCAATTAAAGTATGCAAATTGGCAATCGTTTGGTATATCTTTGGGTGTAAAATACGCATTTTAATGGGGGAAATATGGTAAATAACCTGTATGTTAAGCGCATTTTTTGTGCGGTTGTTATGTCGTTTATTGTGTTTAATTGTGCAATTGCATCTGGTGAATTCGATA
This sequence comes from Alphaproteobacteria bacterium, assembly GCA_024402715.1. Classification (GTDB taxonomy): domain Bacteria; phylum Pseudomonadota; class Alphaproteobacteria; order Rs-D84; family Rs-D84; genus Enterousia. Next base: position 18,421 of record JAKSTF010000012.1, on the reverse strand, counting down.
TGGAACGCTGGGATACAATGGTTGATGGTGTACGGTTGCGTGCACGCGAACAAAAAATATCACAGGCAACGATTGATGTCACGTTAAAGACACCGGCGTTTATACCGCGTATTGTGAAAAGTGATAAAAATCAATCAGAATTCAAATTAACGTTAGATGGATATTTAGCGCGGACGGTAAATCAAACGCGTATTAAAAATGGTCGTGTGATGCGTACAAAATACCCGACATTATTGGCACGTGTTGAAAAAAAATATGGTGTCCCGGCAAATGTTATTTTGGCATTTTGGGGAATGGAATCGAATTATGGTGAATTCAAGGCGGCATATCGTTTAACGGATGCATTTTTGACATTGATGTATGATGGACGTCGTGAAACATTTTTTACAAATCAGTTGTTGGCATTGATGAAAATTGCAGACAAAAACAAATTGCCAATTAATAATATTTACGGCAGTTGGGCCGGTGCCATGGGGCATTTTCAATTTATACCAACAACGTTGGCACAATATGGCGTTGATGGTAATAATGATGGGAAAATAGATATAATTAACAGTGTTGGTGATGCAATGGCCAGTGCGGGAAATTATTTGCACAAATTAGGTTGGAACCCACATGAACGTATTGTCCGTCGGGTAATTTTGCCCGCTGATTTTGATTTAACACTGTTGGATGGAAATACACGTCGTCCATTAACCGAATGGGCAATGATGGGGGTAAACAATCCGGATGGGACACCGATTCCGGTTGCAGATATAACAGCCGGTTTGGTTGCAGATGTTCGGGTAATTACAGATTTACGTGATGTAACGGATGTTGCGGTTGATATGGATACTGATGTTATGCCACAAACGGTTATATATGCATATTTAACATATCCAAATTTTTATCGTATAAAAAAATGGAACAGTTCAAATTGGTATGCAATTGCGATTGCAGAATTGACCGATAAATTGAAATAAAAAATCGCCAATTTTGGCGATTTTTGTAAATTGGTTATATGGTAAAAACAATAAGAAAATAATTGATAATGTGTATATTCTTTGGTATTCTTGGTGATATATTTATAAAAAGGATTTATTAATGGCTATTAAGGTTCGTGATTTCGAAGTACGTTTGACCCGTAACAAAGATGAACGTCGTCAGGTACGACAATTGCGATATGATGTTTTTGTTGAAGAAGAAGGGGCATCAGCCACCGAAGAACAAAAAAATTTACGTGAAGAATATGATTCATATGATCGCTTTGCGGATTATATGGCTGTGTTTCATAATGGACGTGTTGTTGGGACGTATCGTATTATTGATCGCGGTGCCGCCGAAAAAATGGGTGGTTTTTATACCGAGAACGAATTTAATATTTCCAAAATAAAAAAATACAAAGGTAATATTGTTGAAATGTCGCGGGCATGTGTGGCACCGGAATATCGTGAAAATGCATTGGTGATGCGTATGTTGTGGGCAGGTTTGGGTGAATATATTGTGCGACATCGTATCGCTGTATTATTTGGTGTTGCATCGTGGGCTGGGACAAAATCTGTTATGTCGGCCCAGGCAATATCATATTTGTATTACAATCATTTATCGCCGGCAAATTTACGTGCAACGGTTTTGCCAGAAAAATTTGCATCGGATGTTAATCCAAAATTATCACGTATGAATATTTTGCCCGAAGAATTTGTTGATGCGGATGAAGCCAAACGTCAAATGACACCATTAATTAAAGGGTATTTACGTTTAGGGGCGACGTTTGGACGTGGTGTTTTTATTGATAAACCATTTAATTCATATGATGTTTTTGTAATGGTTCGTACACGTGATATGGATCCGACGTATCAAAAACATTTCTTGGGGGCAGAGAATGCATTAAATGATATAGAAGAAAAAGACGGAACGATGAAAACATTGGGTAAAATAATGTTGTTGCCAGTAACCGGCCCGTTTAAGGTTATACGTGCGTTGTGTCAGTTTGTTTTACAAGAAGATGCGGATGATGCAGAATATATTGCAGATGCCAAAGATACGGATAAAGGTGATGAATAATGTCGGGGGGATATGTAAAACATCCAAACGTTTTTGATTTTATATCAGCCGTATTTCGTTTTATTTTGTTTTGGTTATTGGTGGTCGGACAATTGCCAATAATTATTTTGTTGCCACGTGGCAGAATATCCGTTGCATATATGCGGGTATTTATGTGGTTTTTGGTAAAATTGGCGGGATTAAAAATTATTATTCGTGGTCAATTGGATAAACGTCGGCCATTGATGGTTGTATCAAATCATATTTCTATATTTGAAATTGCTACATTTCCGATTGCATTTGGTGGCAGTTTTGTTGCAAAAAAAGAATTACGTTCATGGCCAATTGTTGGATGGATTGCAGAAAAATTTGGTGTGATTTTTGTAGATCGCCGTCCATCCCATGCAGTCGAGGCATTACGTGATGTTCAAGAATGTGTGACGCATGTTAAATATCCGATGTTTGTTTTTCCAGAGGGAACAACAACAAATGGGGCATATGTAAAACCGTTCAAAAGTACGTTGTTTAATTTTGTTGAAAATTCAAATGTTGTTGTTCAACCAATTGCAATGCATTATCGTTTTCGTAATGGTGATGTTATATCGGATAACGATTTGGCAAATCATTATGGGTATTTTGATAATAAAAAAATTGATTTTGGTCCATTGGCCACACGTGAACGCAGTGCGTTTATGCAGGTGTTTCATATCATGTTGATAGGTGGTTTTCGGGTTGAAATAACATTATTGCCAACACCGTCATTGGTGGGATTAGATAGAAAACAAATTGCAGAAATATTGCAAAAACAGGTTTCTGATAAATATATGGAATTAAAAGATAAAACAGAAAAAGAGATTACAAAATGAAAACAGCAATTACACCAACCAGATCGGAAAATTTTAGTGAATGGTATCAAAATTTAATCGTTGTCGCAGATTTGGCAGAAAATGCCCCTGTGCGTGGCTGTATGACAATTAAACCGTATGGGTGGGCGATTTGGGAATTAATGCGTGATGAAATGGATAAACGTATTAAAGCCTGTGGGGTTTTGAATGCAAATTTTCCATTGTTGATACCAATTGATTTTTTTAATCGCGAAGCAGAACATGTTGCGGGTTTTGCAAAAGAGGCCGCCGTTGTTACGCATTATCGTTTGAAAAATATTGACGGGGTTTTGCAACCGGATCCAGAATCTAAATTAACGGAACCGTATATTATCCGTCCAACGTCAGAAACCATCATTGGTGATGCGATGGCCCGTTGGATTCAATCATATCGTGATTTGCCGATGAAATTAAATCAGTGGGTTAATGTTATGCGGTGGGAAATGCGGCCACGTATGTTTTTGCGGACATCTGAATTTAATTGGCAAGAAGGTCATAATGTTTTCGCCACGCACGAGGCCGCCAATGCCGATGCAATAAAAATGCATTTGATGTATCGTGATTATATGGAACATGTTTTAGCGGTACCGGTTATTATGGGTGAAAAAACCCCCGAAGAACGTTTTGCCGGTGCAGACCATACGTATACAAATGAACAAATTATGCAAGATGGCAAAGCGTTACAGGCCGGTACATCGCATGATTTGGGACAACATTTTTCTAAATCATTTGGTATTCAATTTTTGGGAACCGATGGTAAATTACAACATGCATGGACAACCAGTTGGGGAACGTCAACACGTATGATGGGGGGGCTGTTTATGACACATTCTGATGATGATGGATTGGTTTTACCACCGGCGGTTGCGCCATATCAAATTGTAATTATTCCAATTACGCGTGATGAAAATGCGGATGCGTTAAATGCGTATTCTGAAAAATTGGGTGACGATTTGCGGGCATTAGGATTACGTGTGTTGGTTGATGTGTCTGATATGCGGGCGCCGGATAAAATGTGGAAATGGATTAAACGTGGGGTGCCATTGCGTATAGAAATCGGTGGACGTGAAATGGAAACAGGGACGGTGACAATTACACGTCGTGATTTGGGCAAAGAATCGAAACGTTCAATTGGTAACGCAGATTTGATGCAAAATGTACAACAAATATTATCCCAGATGCAGGTTGATATGTTAAATGCGGCACGTGAACGTAATAAGGGTATGATTCATAATGTTGAATCTGTAGATGCATTGGATGCTGCATTACAGGCGGGACAAATTGGATTTTTCCGCATTAAATATGATTTAACAACGAATGATCGTTTTGAAATGTTGATGGATACATATAAAATCAGTCGTCGTTGTTTGGATGAAGAAGATCCAACGTATGTTTTTGTTGCAAAATCGTATTAAAAATCCCCAAACGGGGATTTTTGTTTTTGTATAAATATTTTGCCAAATTGGTAAAAAAAAGAATTGTTTTTTGTAAAAAAACGTTTGTTATGATTTGTGTATTATGTTATAATTAACACCAAAGAAGGGAAATTTCACATGAAAAGATTGATTGTTGTTATTGCTGGATTATTAGTAATGCCCGCATTTGCAGAGGTTGCGCCGGAATATATCGCAGATGATGTTGTTGAATATACGGATGCAGATGATGCTGTGGTGACAGATGTTGAAGTTTCCACAGATGATATGCCAAAGGCAAAGATTGTTCAATCGGCCTCGAATGTGGTTGCGACACGTAATGCGAATGCGCGTGGCGCTGCAACACGTGCGGTTCCAACGCGGTCGACAAATGGGACGGTGTCACGTGCAATGCCCAGTGGGGGGCGTGCAATATCTGCACGCAGTGCCGTTGTTGGGAATGCAACAGCAACGATGGGGACAAATGCTGCGGTTGGTCGTGCAACGGTGACGCGTAATGGGCGTGGGGCGGCGGTGCGTTCTGCAAATGTGAAAGATAGTACAGTGCAAAATGTGTCGACGCGTCGTATGAATGCGACCACACAGCCGGCTGTTCAGGCACGTGCGGCAACGTTAACGACGTCAAATAATTCGTTGTATAATGCAAATGCCCGTGTTGGTGTGGCGGTGGCATCCCGTGCCCCAATGGCACGTTCATCCGGTATTGGCAGTGCGATTAATGTAACGGCAACAAATACCGCCACGGCGACCGATACAACAACAATGGATGAATTGGCCCAGTTGTCCGATTATTGCAAGGCGCAGTATCAATCGTGTATGGATAATTATTGTAATGTTTTGGATGATAATCAGGGACGTTGCACATGCAGTAAAAATTTAAAAAATTACGAAAAAACGGCAGCAGCGTTAAAAGAAGCAACAATGGCATTGCAGGATGTTGCGCAACAGATTCAATATATCGGATTATCTGCGGATGAAATTGAAACATTGTTTACGCAAACGGCGGCCGAAGACGCGATGAATGGTAAAAACGATAACAGTTCATTAAAAACATCGTTGGATAATATTAAAGATATGATTGTCGATATCAAAACCGGCAAAGCAGCGGTATCTGATAATAACAATGGTATGTCGTTGGATTTTTCGGGGTTATTGAATTTTAATATCGACAGTACCGGGTTTGATTTGGGATCGTTGTTTGGTACGTCCAGTAATACAGAAACAATCAGCAATCAACGTGGGGAAACATTATATAAAACGGCAACATCACGGTGCAAGGCGGCGGTTTTGAATAATTGCACAGCCCAGGGTGTTGATGCAAATGTAATAACAAATGCGTATGATTTGGAAATTGATAAACAATGTATTGCGTATGAACGTCAATTATCCGATTCAAATGATCAAATGACTGCAACGGTGCGTAATGCAAAAACAGTTTTACAAAAGGCACGTTTAATGGTTGCCCAACAAAAAAATCAATACGATTTGCGCGCATGTGTAAATGCATTGGATTCATGTATGCAGGATGATTTTGTCTGCGGTGATGATTATGAAAAGTGTTTGGATCCAACCGGAAAATATATTGTTGATGGTGCAATTGTTGTTGGTGGAACACCGGGGGCGGTTGGTAGTACGGATGGGGTATATGCTACATGGAAATATACTACAAGTGGCAAACAGAAGAATGTGTGGTCATCCTCATCATCTATTGAGTTAGGAGATGTCTCAGACTATATTAATACTAACATTACTAGTTCTGCACAAACAGAATCAAGTGTTGTTATGGCTAATTTTTTAGCGTATAAAATTGGTTATAATGACAGTGGTAAGAATTATGGTATGTGTATATCGGTTTTGAACAAGTGTCAGGATTATACATATGAAAATGGTGGATATAAAGCAGATAATACTGTTATAAAAGAATATTTGGCACGTACGATGACAACAATTAAAGCAAAGCAGGATTCAATTATTGCCGATTATGCAGGGAATTGTCAGTCTGACGTTCAATCGTGTTTATCTACGAATGGTTTTGATGTTTCTAAGGAGACCGCAGGTGCTACCACGATTACTAATGATAAAAATAAGTTGGCGACGAATGCATGTAAATCAATTATAACAACATGTGCTAGTGTTAATGGAGCAACTGGTTCCCTTTCAACCACTACACTTGGGGTAGATCCATTTGTTCTAGCAACGATGAAAGGGGAATAAAAGTTTAAAGCGGGGTAATTGCCCCGCTTTTCTTATTCTGGATGTTATTTTGGTTAAAAAGATTTTATATTGGAATGTTTTCCCTTGGCACGTGGTGTGTTTTTATCTTATAATACCGTTCTAAAAACAAAGGAATGGAAAAGGTTTGTCGTTACTTGATAAATTTGTAAATTTTGTACGTACATTACCAATTTGGGCGGTAACGGTGCCAACGTCAACGTATGATAAACGTTTGAATGGATATATTCCAAAAATTACAGATGCCGATTTTGATTATGATCCAATGCAAACACCAATTGCCCAGTGCTATGCCGATGAATTGATGTGTGGTCATGCAATCAGTGGTGCAACATTGATTGATGATGGATTGGCGGCATTTATTATACGCGCGGCGTTTGCACGTATGGCAACAAAAACAATTGATTTACAAACGTATATATACAGTAATGATTTTTCATCCAAGGTTTTAATCGGTGAATTAAAAAATGCGGCCGATCGTGGGGTTAAGGTTCGAATATTGTTGGATGATTATGGGACAAAATCTGATATCGCGGATGTTTTATTATTAAATCAACATAAAAATATCGAAGTAAAGGTTTTTAATACCGTTGCCAATCGATCATCGGTTTTATATTATCCGCAATTTTTTATGGATTTTAATCGATTAAATTCCAGAATGCATAATAAATTATTTATTGTTGATAATGTTGCATATATTACCGGTGGCCGTAATGTTGGCAGTAATTATTTTTATCCGGAAACTGCATCAAATTTTTCTGATACCGATGTTTTGTTTTTGGGTGATATGACCCGATATGCCACCGCCAGTTTTGACGAATATTGGAATTATCATTTGGCAATACCGGCGTCTGTTTTTCCACGTGCAAAATCGCATGGGGCAATTCGGCGTTTGGAACGAAAATTTGCGGATATGGCGGAAAAAAGTGCGGATGCGGTTCGCCGTCATAATAAAATTACATCGTATGTCCAATCTGAATTTAAGAAAAAAAATTTTGATTTCAGTTGGGGGCGTGGAAAATTTTTAGCCGATATGCCACGTAAAATTGAAATGACAATGGCGGAAAAACATGAATATCGTGGTGATATTGTGCGCGCGTTGCAGCATTTATGGGCGGAAACAAAAAACAGTGTTTATATGTCTGCAGCATATTTTGTCCCAGGTCAGGGTGGGTTGGAAAATTTATTACGCCAAGAAAATGGTGGGGTTCATTTAACAATTGTAACAAATTCATTGGCATCAACAAATGCACCATCGGTGTATGCAAAATGGGAAAAATACAGACAAAAATTATTGGAATCTGGGGCAGATGTTTATGAATTTATGGCGGCGGCGGAAAATTTACATGGACGCAGACCATGGCGGAAAAATAAAAAAATATCTAAATTTTCTGTATTGCACAGTAAAACAATTGTTTTTGATGATGAAATTTCGTGGATTGGCAGTTTTAATTTAGATCCACGCAGTGCATATTTTAATACAGAAAATGTTGCGATTTTTGAAAGTAAAGATTTTGCAAAAAAATTACGTGATATGATAAAAAAAGATACACAAATTTCGTGGCGGATTGCCATGCAAGGAAATGCACCAATATGGATTGGACAACGTCAAAACGATGTGTCGCCACGTGTGCATTATCGTTGCCCGGACACATGGTTATTCCGTCGTATATGGAAACGTATATTGAAATTTATACCAGAAAAATTTGTTTAACATAAAAATGGGGGTAAAAAATGGAAATCAAAGGGATGACGATTAAAAATAAAATAATTTCTGCCGCATTGATTGGAACGGGATTGGCAATTGGTGGTTTTTCGGTTGGACGCGGATATTATGCCGCACATATGAATAATCGAACAGTAACCGTTAAAGGGTTGGCTGAACGTGATGTTGTTGCCGATGTTGCAGTATGGGTAATTAAATTTCAATCAACCGGTTCTGATTTGGCGGCTGTGCAGAAAAAATTGCATGATAATATGATAAAAATAACAGATTATTTAACATCACGTGGATTTACAGATACAGAAATTATGGTTGGACGTATAAATACAAACGATTTAATGGCCAATCCATATCGTGATAATTCAAATGGCCCACGCTATATTTTAACCCAAGAAATAACGGTTCGGTCTGCCCAGGTTAATTTAGTTGAAGAAACATTACGTAATATCGGATCATTGGTTGCCCAAGGGGTCGTTTTTGATAACCAAGAATATGGATCGCCCGTTGCATATTTGTTTACGGGATTAAATGATATTAAACCTGCAATGTTACAGGCGGCAACACAAAATGCACGTCAGGCCGCAGATGAATTTGCAAAAAGTTCTGATGCCAGTGTTGGTAAAATCCGTCGGGCAAACCAGGGGGTATTTTCAATTTTGCCACGTGAACAAACGCCAAATGCCGATGAAACCAGTCAGATAAATAAGACGGTTCGTGTTGTATCAACAATTGAATACTTTTTGGATTAAATAATAATGGGGCCCATTGGCCCCATTATTATTTGGGTATCAACTTGAAAAAAATGATATTTTTTGATATAATTTAATATCGTAATGAAGTTTTCACGTAGGGCGGTTTTACAAATTGGTGGTTTTGGTGTGGCGGCAATGTGTATGTTGCCACGCGTTGCGTTTGCAGCACGAAATGCGTTAAAAAATGTTCGAACCGGTAACCAACCCGATGGAAAGACACGTTTGGTTATTGAAACCACCGTTAAACCATCGTATTCATTAACATATTCACCAAATCAATTAACGGTTGGTTTTGCAAATACGGCACCAAATAAATTTTTGAAACCAAATTTAGCAAAGGGGACGTTGGTTAAATCAATAACGCAGACACAAACAGGTGATCGTATAGATATTATTGCAAATTTAAATTCTGATATTGCCGAAATTCCAAAATCGCAAATTATGATTTTGGAACCAAATGGTGATAATGATTATCGTTTGGTTTTGGATTTTGCCGCAGGTAAACGTTCAACATCAAAGCCGACAAATAAAACATCCAAGTCATCGGTTGATACATCAAAGAAATATATTGTTGTTATTGATGCGGGACATGGTGGCAAAGATCCGGGGTGTATTGGTCGTAACGGAACCCAGGAAAAGACAATAGTTTTATCGGTTGCAAAAAAGTTAAAATCACGTTTGGAATCGAACGGTTTTAAAACGTATTTAACCCGCAGTGATGATAGATATTTAAAATTGGCGGAACGTGCAGAAATTGCCGAAAAACGTAAAGCAGATTTGTTTTTATCATTACATGCAAATGCCAACCCAAAACGTACAATGAAGGGATTTTCAATTTATACATTATCGGAAAAGGCATCTGACGAGGAAGCAAAAAAATTAGCAGAATCTGAAAATGCGGCAGATAAAATCGGCGTAAATGGTTTTTCAGATTTTGAACCAAATATTCGCAGTGCTTTGTCTGCATTGCAACAGCATGCCGTTGCAGAAATGTCCGAAGAATACGCCAGCGGTTGTTCCCGTGCATTTGTGAAATCAAATATTGAACAGCAACCAGGACCCGATGTTCGTCATGCACCGTTCGCCGTGTTACGTTCGACCGTTCCAGGGGCATTAATTGAGCTGGGGCATTTGTCAAATCCGGATGAAGAAAAATTATTACAAAGTGCCAATCACCAAGATAAATTGGTTGAATCAATTGTAAAATCTGTAAAGAATTATAATTTTGATGTATAGGTATTGTGATTAGAATCCAATATGTTTATACAGATTGTTGTGTTTTTTATGTTATAATGTTCAAAGAAATATAATTAAGGGGGATTGAATATGAAAATCGCAATTATTGGGATTGGATCTGTTGGGTCTGCCGTTGCAACGGCGGTGCGTAATACCGGGTATGTTCATGAAATGGTTTTGTTTGACCGTGACGCCATTCGTGCAACCGCAGCGGCGGCTGATTTGGGACATGCAGCGACATTTGGTTTTGATGTAAAAATATCTGCAGCCAGTAATTATAAAGGTATTCGTGGTGCAGATATTGTGATAATTGCAGCGGGGGCAAATCAAAAGCCGGGGGAAACACGCACAGATTTATTGAATAAAAATGCAGCAGTATTGGCCGATATTATTCCAAATGTTATGGCAAATGTTGATGCAAAAACGGTTAAAATAATCGTTGTTACAAATCCGTTGGATGTAATGGTGATGTTAACACAAAAATTAACAAAATTGCCATCAGAACGTGTGATTGGAACGGGAACAATGTTGGATACCGCACGTTTGCGAACAATATTGGCGCATCAATTTGGTGTATCTAGTCAATCGGTAAATGCATGCGTGTTGGGTGAACATGGTGACAGCAGTGTTGTTGATTGGGCGGGGGTTACAATTGGTGGATTGGCATTGGATGATTTTTGTAAACAGGTAAAAATACCTTTGTCTGTAACTACGCGTAAAACAATATCACATCGTGTGCATAGTGCCGCGTATGAAATTATTCGGGGGCGTGGTGCAACATGGGATGGAATTGGTGCTGCGGTTGCCGATTTGGTTCGTTGTATTGCAAATGATGAGCATCGCATTTTAACCGTCAGTTGTACGACCGGTATTGGACCACGCAAGGTTGCAATGTCAATGCCGCGCATTGTTGGATTTAATGGGGCGGTGATATCATTAACACCAAAAATGACATCAGATGATGGGACTGCATTAAAAAACAGTGCGAAGGTGATAAGAAAAAATTATGATGCGATAAATTTAAAGAAATAATATTTGGGGCTAAATGCCCCGTTTTTTGTGTATTCAATCATATTTATATGCGAAATTGTTATTGGTATAATTTATAAAAAGGGGGCATGTAATGGATGATATTGAATATGTTTTGTGTAATAACGGAACGGGATATTATGCAATGTTGCATGGAAAAAGTATTGGCGAAATATCATTTGTTCGCGTAGGGATTGATAAGTTTATGATAGATCATACATCTGTATCTGATGATTTCAGAAATTCTAAAATTGGGTTGAATTTGGTACGCCATGTTTGTGATTTGGCACGTAAACAACACCGTAAAATTATACCAATGTGTCCATTTGCACGTGCAATGTTTACCAGGTATCCTGAATTTGATGATGTTAGATTATTGCAATCACGATGATGATCGGCATGACGATCGAGAGAGATGTTCCGACCGTAACTATGATTTTGTTGCTAAAAAAGTATGCAAAAGAACGTAATCTGGGATAGCAACTTTCTCTTACGCCGTCACCCCGTTGAATAACGGGGCCTATTGCGTCGCAGACAATCATAAAAAATGTTGTTCGCACAAATTTATATGGATAATAAATTCATATCTGTGGGAAAATCGGAGTGTGACAGAACCGGCGAGGTTTTTTCGCCCCAAAAAACAATGTTTTTATTTCTTTACTTTTTGTTTTTTTTTGGCATAATCTGTGTGGTTCGCAATTTGCGGTAAATGGTAATGGAACCGGGACGTATGAAAATGCATAAAATGTGTGGTTTGAAAAAAAATTATTAATTGCGTGCGACCATCAGTTTGGGACGGACGCATATTTCTGTGCGTCCGTTTTTTATGTAAATGTATAACAAGGAACGTAAAATGTCAGAAAATGTAACAATATCAACCAATGAATTACAGGCCAGATTGCAAAAGGCTGAAAATATTCGTGCACGTGATGGTGTTGTCTGGAAAGACAAGTTTGATCGCAGTCACACAATTTGTGATGCACGTAATTTGTCAGATGATGCATCTGTTAAATTGGCGGGTCGTGTTACAGCGTTGCGCTGGTTGGGTAAATTAATGTTCGGTCGCATTTATGATATTGATGGTGAAATTCAATTTTCAATGTCACGTGAAGAATTGGGCGAAGAACAATATAAGTTTATGAAGGCTAACGTTGATTTGGGTGATTTTATTGGAATCACAGGTACGTTGTATCATACCACAGCAGGGGAATTGACCGTACGTGTACAGCATTATGACATTTTATCCAAGGCATTACGTCCATTGCCGGAAAAATTCCATGGGTTAACAGATATGGAAACACGTTATCGCCAACGTTATTTGGATTTAATTTCGAATCCTGAATCACGTCGTGCATTGGTTGGTCGTTTTAAAATGGAACGTTATTGGCGTGAATTTATGTGGGATAATGGGTATTTGGAAATTGAAACACCAATTATGCAAAATATTGCATCTGGGGCGGCTGCACGTCCATTTGTTACACATCACAATGCATTGGATGCAGATTTTCAATTGCGTATTTCACCAGAATTGTTTTTAAAGGAATCAATTGGTGCCGGATTTGATCGTGTGTTTGAGGTGGCCAAAGATTTCCGAAATGAAGGTATGGATGCAATGCATTTGCAAGAATTTACAATGGTTGAATGGTATGCGGCATACTGGGATTTTGAGCGTAATATTAAATTTACATGGGATTTGGTTCAATATTTATTACAAAAATGTCGTGGTACATTGCAGATTGAATATCAGGGAACCCCATTGGATTTTTCGAAATATGAAATGATTGATTATACTGCACGTATGAATGAATTGTTTGGGTGTAATATTTTGGATTTTGATGATGTTGATGCGTTACGTGAAAAAATTGTTGCAAATGGAATGTTCCCAGCCGGTGAATTGGATGATTTAAAATCGTTACCTGCATTGGTTGATTATGTGTATAAACGTAAAATCCGTGGCAATATTATTCAACCAACATTTTTATACAATTATCCAACCTATATGGTGCCATTGGCACGTCGTTGTGATGCAGATGAACGACGTTTGGATATGTTCCAATTGGTTGTTTGTGGTGCTGAATTAGCCAAGGGATATTCGGAATTGGTGAATCCAATTCAACAGTTGGCGGCATTTGAAGAACAGGCAAAAAATATATCAAATGGTGATGATGAGGCATTTAATCCGGATAACGATTTCGTTCGTGCCATGGAACATGGTTTTCCACCAATATCTGGTGTTGGTATGGGGGTTGATCGTTTGGCCACAATAATATTTGATGTGCCAACAACGCGTGATATCGTTTTGTTCCCGATAATGAAATAATGGTGTAAGTAATATATGTCTGATACAGAAAATAAAAATTTTATTGAACCGTCGGTTGATGATATGGTGGCCGAACATGACAGAAAAAATCTGTCTGTTATTGATAATGCCCGTGTAAATGGTGATATCAATGATGACGCGGCGAAATATTTATCCCAACTGTATTCAAATGGCATGAAATGGTTTGGTGAGGTTTTTTATTTTTTAGGTAAATGTTTCGGTGCACCAAAGGCCCCGGTTTTACGGTATGATTATGAAAATGATCGTGCCATAGAAGAACGTATTAGAATATCAGACATTCATCCATTGATGCCATATATTGTTCATCATCGTTTGGATGCGGATCCGATGCGAAATCAATTTTTTTCGGCCGGTGATGCACATAAAATTGATTTGTCTGTATCATCCATTGTAACGGTGATTGTTGGTGCACAAAAAAATATTAACCGTGCGCTGGATAAAATCACGGGAAAATATTACAAAGAATATTTACAAGAAGTTTTAGATACAACCGAACAAATTTTAACAAATCATGGGCGAACAGAGGCTACAGTAAATGCAATAAAAGATAAAATTTGTGAAAAATTTGAATCACAATTTATAACAAATGCATCGGAAATTGTATTACAAATTATTGGTTCGGGACATGAAAAAATATCGGTTGATTTGGTACGTGCACTGGATAAAATTCCCGGCCCTCATAAACGTTTGCGTGATGTGTGGCGTGTAAAATGTTTGTTTGATTTGGTACCTCAGGCACGTTTTTTTATTGAACGTGTCCGTGAAATTATGCCAGATCGTGTATTGGGGGTACGGGACAGTTTTTATAATGTTAAAAATCAGCGCAATTATCGTGATGCAAAATTGATTATTAATATTGGAACGTTGGATAATATTGTTCCAATGGAAATTATTTGTCAGGTTCGGACGTTTTTTGAATTTGAACGTCAAACACATATTCAATACGAACATTCGCGTAAAGATGGTGTCAAAAATGCGGGAAAATTCGAACGTATTGGTGCAAATATTCATGAATGTGGTGTGCGTGAATATAATTTAATGATATGTCAATGTTTGGATGATTTATTTGATCGTGTTGGATGGAATATGTTGTATAACCAAGATGGAGCCGTTACAATATTTGATGGTTTTCCAAAAAATTGTACAATGCATTATCCACAAAAAATTTTTGATGCCATTTTGGATAAATTAGATAATGCAATTGAAAACGAGGTCTTCCATATCATAGATGCCCCGGTTCGTCCCAATCAGGTTTTGGAAAGTGAAATCTTTCATTTTATGGCACGTTTCATATTAGTTGCAGCGATGCCGTATCTGGATAAAAATTGGTCTGTGCCATCTGATACAATGGCCGGAAAGTTATTTAATTTTGTAATGACCGAAGTTCAGCGTTATTATAACAATGAAAAATAACGTATGTTTTTACCCCCAAATTTGTGCTTGATATATATATATATATATAGTAACTTTTATATAAGCATGATATAAGGGGGAAAGATGTTTGTTCGGCGGTTGGCATTGATGGCGTTGATGATGTTGTTGCGTATGGAACAACGTGCGTATGCGGGGAATGTGTATTGTACATGTAACGGAAATTGCGACAAGGGTATATCTGTATCAAGTGCGGTTTCTACTTATGGGTTTTCGTTCCCATCAAATAATGTAACTTATGCGTCGTCAGGTAGTTTGGCGGTCCGATGTCAATATGAAGTTTGTAAAACGGCAGCGGCAGCGGTGTGTATTTCTTCAGATTTGGTAAGTTCTATAAAGAGTGGTGGTGCTGGTAAAGAAATTCGGATTATGAAGGGGTGTGAGTCTACAATAACAGCATCTGGTGGGTATTCGTGTGGTGTTGTGTTGGCGGCCTCTGGTCAGCCTGTTTCATGTCCGTCCGGCTATTATTTTGTGAGCGGGAGCGGGAGCGGTGATTGTGAACTGTGTCCCGCACATTATGGTGTGCAGCCCGATAGTCCTGGAACGCAGGCGCCTATTATTGCATGTAGGTTTGATAGCACGACTAAATTTACAGATGCTAAGGGGACATTTCATTTTACCAATGGTTGTAATTATACGTCATAAAATGGTGTATATCAGTTTGTAATAACTGAAAATATAAAGATACGAACGCAATAATATCCCAAAGGTTTATTATAATACGCCTTTGGATTTTGTTTTATTGGGTAATAAATAGGGGATTTGTTAAATGCTAGAATAGGGTATGATGGAATACAAAGCGTATTATAGAAAGACAGTTACTATTTCTGAATTTCATTGTTATACGGACAAAATTGTGGCAAAAAGAAAAGTATAATGTTGCAAAGAGAAGAATAAATAAGTAACATAGAAATGTTAATCAACGAAAGATTTCGAAAATTCCGGTGTATATTCGAGAACTTTGGTTGTCGTTAGAATTTTTTAATTTACGGTGGAAATGATTCTATGAAAAAAATGCCAGAAATATCAATAATTGTTGCAAATTATAATAATGCCAAATATTTGGATGATTGTTTGGCGTCGGTTGCAACGCAGTCGTTTGCAGATTTTGAATGTATTATTATTGACGATGGTTCAGCGGATGATAGTAAAAAAATAATTAACCGTTGGTTAAAGAAAGATAAACGGTTTGTTGCGTATTTTCAAAAAAATTCCGGGGTCAGTGCCGCCCGTAATCGTGGTATTGATATGGCACGTGGAAAATATATTGCATTTTTGGATTCGGATGATTGTTTTTGCCCCGGGGCCATTGGTGTATTATATGATTTAATTGAACAAAATCACGCAGATATTGCCGGTGGTGGTGGGGTCATTGTTGATGAAGATTTCTCATTATCGCGTTGCCCAAATAATATAAATTATGCCAATATGCCATTTCAATTATTTTCAAATACAGTTGATGATATGATTGAAATGTCAAAAATGGGTGGACAATATCGTTTCGTTTGGGTATGGCGTCGTTTGTTCCGTCGTGAATGTATCGGTAATGTACGTTTTGATGAAAAATTATACCCAGGCGAGGATACATGTTTCATGTTTGAAATTATTCCACATGCACCGCGTATAGTTGAGTCGACAACAATGGTGGTATATCACCGTTTTTCAAAAAATTGTATATCACGTACAGATTTTAATCAGGAAAAGTTTGCATGGATTGTACCGACGCTGTGTCGGTTGCGTGAAATTATGGATAAATATTATCATCCTGTGTTTCAAAAATGGTTTTATAAGGGGTATGGTTTATTGGTGTTGCAGGAAACGGTTTATAAATCGATTGGTTTTGGACGCATGATGCATCAGGTTGCGGATATGTTGCGGCCAATATATGGAACACGTGTGTTCCCGACAAAATATTTGTCATTACGAAAACGTTTAATTTTATGGTTATTTTTAAAGGTTTTTTAATATGAAATTGTCTGTGATTGTCCCATGTTATAATGTTGCCCC
This sequence comes from Alphaproteobacteria bacterium, assembly GCA_024402715.1. Taxonomy (GTDB): domain Bacteria; phylum Pseudomonadota; class Alphaproteobacteria; order Rs-D84; family Rs-D84; genus Enterousia. Next base: position 1,328 of record JAKSTF010000012.1, on the reverse strand, counting down.
ATACGTTGATCGGGCAATGCGAAGTATATCAAACCAAACATTACGTGATATTGAAATTATTTGTGTTGATGATAAATCGACCGATGGGACACTGGATGTTTTAAAAATGTGGGCACGTGCCGATTTACGTGTGCGTGTTATTGAAAATAAAAAAAATCAGGGTGTGGCCGTTGCCCGTAATCGTGGTATTGACGCAGCACGTGGCGAATATATCGGTTTTGTTGATCCCGATGATTTTGTGGATGAATATTTTTTTGAACGCTTGGTCCGATGTGCCGATACCGGTAATTTAGATGTTGCATGTGGTCAGTTACGTGTATTCGAAGTTGATGGAAAGATTCGTATAGATCCAAATCGTTCAATGCGTGATTTGCGGGCGAATAAGCATAACTTTAAATATCATTATACGGCAATTTATCGGCGTGATTTTTTAAATTCAGCAAATATCAGATATCCTAAATTGATGGTTTGTGAGGATAAGGTTTTCGAGACAATGGCTGTTTGTGCAATGCGGACAGAATTAGGAATTGTTCATGGCGTTTATTACAATTATTGTCGTAGAATTGATTCGTTGAATTCAGATATTTTTAATGAAAAAAAGCTTGCTGATGCTGTTAAAGCCATGGAATATAACATAAATATATATAACAGTGTGTCGCTTTCGTGTGATGATTATGTTTGTGGGGCATATAGACATTTCAGTTTTTTATATGATGAATTATTGCATAAAAATGTAAAAAAGGTTGGGGATGTTGCATACGCCATGTGTAAGTTGTTTCGTAAAATGAAATTTTTGGAAGAAATGCGTAAAAATAATAACGGTTTGTTTTTAGCGTTGGCAAATGGTGATGTTCAGGGGGTTGTCGATGTTATCCAGGCTTTGCGTATTTATTCAAAAAAATGTCGTTTATTTGGATTGTTTAATTTTATTACGATTTCATATAACAAAGTTCAATGTGATATAAGGTTGTTTGGAATATTAATTTGGCGTTCTAAAACAGTAATCAGTGGTTCTGGTATAAAAAAATAGTTCGTTTGCCCCGCTATGGTGTGTTTGATTGTCTGATTTGTATATTGCACACAATATGTTATAATTGTGGTAAAAGGATTATTGTGAGTATAGCGTTAACCCAAGGTAAATTAAAAGACAAAGAAATACCAAAAAAACGCGGTTGGCGGTGGCGTTTGTTTGGATTGTTTATAAATTTATTTATGATTATGGTGGCCGTGTTTGCGGTATATGTGCTGGTTATTTTTTTACAGATGCCATCACTGGATACTGTGTTGCATGAAACACGTCAACCCGCAATAATATTTTTGGATAAAAA
>JAKSTF010000011.1 GCA_024402715.1 Alphaproteobacteria bacterium | reverse complement strand
CCGCTTTGCACTTTTTACAAGAACTTGGTTTTACATGTTTGTCGCTGTCGCTGCTGTTAGCATTCTGATACGTCCCGGGTGGACATTCAAAGTCCCCGCCTGAGGTTTTGTTATAATACATTTTTGTGTTTATTTTGCATCTTGTTGTATCATCACTTACGTCTTTTGCATCTTTATCAATGTAATTTTTCCAACCAGCATCGCCAGTTACTTCAAAATCTGCCTCCTTACATCCCGGGCAATAATATCCCGCTGGACAATCAACCAACCCAGTTTTTTCACCCTTAACCTTAACGTATTTGCCTGGTGCTAATTCTACATAACACTTTTCTATTTTATTCGCTAAGGTTGTTTCTTTGCCTTTTGTACCTGTGGTTCCATCCGATTTTGGATACTTGCTGTTGGTTCCGGTATCACACCTTAAACACTCGGCGGCAGTGTCTTCGGAATATGTATTCTCAGCACATGCTTTTTCTTCGCCATTGATGCAATAATAGCCCGCCGCACATCCTGTACAACTGGCCTCTTTTTGATATGGATCACTGGCCCCAGGTTTTGGTGTATGATATCCAGGACTGCAGCTTACACTGTGGGTACATTTATTACTGCTAAGCGTTATTGATGCACTTGCTACACCAGAAGCCGATAATTTATCGGCATTGGTAAAGCTTTTACAACTATGTATTGTACAGCGATACATAACATAGCCGGAATTATCAGTAGTTCCTTTGGCCCAACCGGGCGCATTCCACTCATTGACATAAGTCGATGCATTGGAACACTCTATACAGTCAGTGCTTGCAGTTGCCCCTTTACTACTTGTTGTTTTTCCGGTTTCACATACAGTACACTCGTATTGGCCAGTACTACTGTTATATGATCCCTCTGGACAGGCTGTACATGTTGACGAACTTGTTGCACCTATTGCATCACTGTATGTGCCCTTCGAACACGCTGTACACGTTGCAGAGTATTTATTGTTATTGGAACTATAATATCCTTTATTTGCACTAACCGTATACGTTGTATCAGCCCAAGCAGTTCCGCCATATTCGGCTATATTTGTTGTTACAGATGAACAACCAGTTATTGTTTTATCTGGTGCCTGATACTGGCAATCTGTTTCTGCCCCCCGTGTTGAAACCGATGAATATGTTCCCCCCGTTGGATTTTTGCTTCCCAAAGCTAGATCCTTGCAAGCATGTCTTTCAAGCTCTGATGCGGATGAATAATATCCATCACCAACACTAACACATGCCCCCGTCCACAAATTCTTTAATGTGTGGGAATATATACGTTTGGCTGTTTTATCGTATTTAGCACCTGTTGAGGTATTGCCACCGGCATCTGAATAATAACCCGCATCACACTTAAATTTCGATGGATCAATCCTACATCCAAAAGAGTCAGTCCCGTTGCCATTATAACCATACGTATCTGTATATCCACCTTTACCATCTGGATCAACATAACACCAGATAGCCTTACTTGTATTAGAAAAACTTGAATGTTCCGGCTTATATGTATCAACTTTTATGATTGCATAACATCCACCTTTGGTATCGTGATCACCGTCTTCTGGATAATAAGCCAAAGCATCAAATAAAGTAGACCCTTTATAAGCGGGGGCTACAGATGTTCCTGTTTCTTCACTCCACCCGGGACACCCTTTACATTTTGTTTGCCCTGTTTGATCAGTATAGCTGGGACCAGCACAGGCGGTTTGGCTGCTTGCACCTTCGCTCGACACATAATATCCCTTGGACGCCTTCTTACATGATGGTTGGCCTGTTTGGTCTTGATATGTACCGGCAGTACACTTTATTTTATCCTTTCCACCAGGACAATAATATCCCTTTGGACATGTTTTGCAAGCATTCGCGCCAGCTTCACTGTATTCACCAGCTTTACAGGGTAAACATGCACTGGATGCCGTACTGCCGGTATTTGGATTGTATGTACCAGCCCGACACGCTGTACAGGAATCGTTACTTACCGTATCTTTGTAATAGCCGGTATTGCATTCTGTGCACTTCATGTTCCCATTCAGATCTTCTTGTTTTTCAAAACCTTTTCCACATGTACATTTACCATCTGATGTATTTTTATCCAATTCCGCCCCGTTTACATCGCATTTACACGCACCACCGACATAGTGTCTGTTATTGGAATCACGACAAGAACACCCCTGGGCATTTGACGAAACATCGTATCCAGTTTTACACACACAAATATTATCAGTTGTAACTGGTGTTCTAGAAACCACCCCTATTGCAGCTATCGTACCAAATTCGTCTGTATTACATATTTTGTAAGAACCGTTTTCTCCGGATTTTTGTTTAAGTATTTTATCAATTAAATTGTCTTTATCCGTTTCAGAAATATTTAACGTCCGGTTACTTGAACACGCGATATTCCCATCACCAGAATAATACACACCGTTGCCAAGATTGCAAACACACATGCTGTTCTGATAAAGCAAACCAGTACTATAACAATTGGTATTATTATCAGGCTTTTTGCCCAAACAAATCGCAGGGTTTGTTTTAGAGTTTTCTACACTGCATTCATCATTACCGGTACCTGCATTCCCTGTTCCACCACCGGTACTGCCGCTGGTGCTTATTTTTTCGGGATATATGGGATTATTTTCACTCTCCCCCCCCCCACGCACAGCATATATTTGCTTATCAATATACTGTCCAGAAGCTGCGTATTCGCACTTATCAACCCCATTCAAACTTGAGTCTCTTAATGGGTCAGACAGAGTTGTGGAACAGTTGCCTTTTACCGTCAAACAATAATACACAGTTGCAGTTGCATTTAGGTCGATACTAAACCAAGTACAATCATTTGGTTTTTCTCCACATGGGCATACACCAAAAGCCATCGATACAAACAACAATATTCCCAACATGGGGATAATAAAAATTTGATTTATTACTTTGCTCATGCAAATGATGATACAAAAATATAGAATATATTTGCAATAATTTTTTTGTTGAACATAAAAAATCCCCCACAATGGGGGATTTTTTATGTTTATTTTTATTGTTTTAACGGGCATGACATCCGACAATATAACCAAAACCGGCCAATGCGGCACTGTCCGCAGGAACCTGCGATGCGACACCAGGTTTTGTATTTATCGCACCCTGCCCCTTAATTTTTGATGATAACTTCATTCTTTCTTCTAAAAATCTTCTATCAGAAGCCAAACTTTCTGCATCTAATATTCTGAAATCACCAACCGCAATCAAATTAACTTCTTTGGTTGTTGGATCATTAACCAATCCCTTTAAATGGTCAATATCACGAATAATTTTTATATCATTTTTTACACCACCACGTCCTTCTTCTATCAATCCAGCTTCTGTGGTTGGATAAAAATGATAATTATAAACCTCGGTTGGGATAATTTCGGGTTCAACATCATCTTTTTCACATGATGTTGTTGTCATACCGGCAACCGTTGCCGCCAATGCCATTGTGGCATTACGCAATTTATATGGTAAAACTTTCTTTAATATATTTTTTTTCATTTTTTGCTCCTTTTTAAACAGATAATATTTGTTTCTGTTTAGTGTTATTATAGTAAAATATTTTTATTTGTCAATATTTTTATAAATGTTGTCAAATTATTTTTATTTGTGATATTGCGTATTCAATTTTTTTCATTTGTTCTGCGTCAAAACGGCCCAAAACCCAATCGGCGGGCGAAATTTTTAATTCCAAATCACGCGGATGGCCGATACCGATTCGAAAACGTTTATAATCACGTCCAACCGCCCCATCAATTGATTTTATACCATTGTGACCGGCAGCCCCCCCGCCAATTTTTGTACGAACATCCCCAATTTGTAAATCCATGTCATCGTGTATCACGATTAAATTTTCCAACGGAATTTTATAATATGCCATTAATGGCCGCACCGCATCACCGGATAAATTCATAAATGTTTGTGGCATTGCAAATATTACCCGCCGCCCGTCAATCACCACCGTTGTGGTACGTGCATTGTGTTCGGTTTTCCACGTTGCATTACAGCCGGCCAAATATTGAACCGCCATAAATCCCGCATTGTGACGGGTGCGTGTGTATTCATTGCCCGGATTGCCCAGACCAACAACCAAAACAGGTTTATTTTCTTGCATTTTATATAACCTTTTTACTAATATCATAACACATATTCGTATAAAAGGAGATAAAAATGAAATTAAAATCAACATGTGCATTAACCATTGCCGGTGTTTTGGGTATGGCACAGGGTGCAAATGCCGGAACCGTTATCGATATTTATGGCGGGACGGTTGTTGGTATGGGTGGCCAAACCATTCATGTTGAAAATGGCGATTTTAGTAAAGATAAAAATTATTCAACACAGACGTTTGGTGCCGTTTTTGGTGTCGATATTCCATTATTGCGTGCCGAAGCCGAATACAACTATATCAATGCGGATAATTTATCAATGAATTTGGCCGCAGTTAATGGTTATGTAAAAATGCCAACCCCATTGATTAAACCATACATTGGTGCCGGTGTGGGTATTGTATTTAACGCAGATGATAAAAAATTAAACACTGATATTGATTCAACCGCCGCATACCAGGCAATGTTGGGTGCAACATTGGATTTGCCAATTTTGCCGGTAAAATTTGATGCCGAATTACGTGGTTTATATATTCCAAACATTGTTGACATGCACGGAATTAGTGCCGATGTATACAATTATGATGTTCGTGTAAAATTACGTTATGTATTTTAATGCGTTCTGCAAATCGCATAATTTCGGGGCGGTGATTGCCGCCCCTGTTTTATAAATTAATAAGGGTTAAAAATGCTGACACTGATTGATGGGAATTCTTTGTTATTTCGTGCATATTATGGGGTTCACAGTAACCTAAGGCGCGGGGATGGAACACCAACCGGTGCAGTTTACGGTTTTATTAATATGATTTTACCGGTATTGGCCGCCGCCAATACGGATGATTCGTTTGTGTGTGTATTTGATGCATCCCGCCAAACATTTCGCCAAGATATTTTTCCACAATACAAAGCCAATCGCAGTGAAACACCCGCCGATTTAATTACACAATCGGTCATGGTACGCAGTGCATGTGCCGCAATGGGAATGCCGGTATTATGTATCCCGGGGTTCGAAGCCGATGATGTTATTGCAACATTGGCAAAAAACAATTGTAATATTATCGATTCGACCCGCATTATTACCGGTGACAAAGATTTAATGCAATTGGTATCGGATTGTGTATTTTTGTATGATGGCATGAAACAACGTGAAATACGCACGCCACAGGTATTTGAAAAATTTGGTGTTGCCCCCAATCAGGTAATCGATGTGCAATCATTAATGGGGGACGCAACCGATAATGTTCCCGGCGTTCCCGGTATTGGTCCAAAACGTGCGGCCGAATTAATTACACAATTTGGGTCGTTGGATAATTTATATGAACATTTAGACGATGTAAAAAATGAAAGAATACGCAGTTTACTGCGTGATAATCGTGAAATGGCCTATATATCACAAAAATTGGTTCGATTAAAAACGGATGTTGATTTGGGTGGGTTGAAAATTACGCCGTTTGTTTTTGATACACCAAACGCATTGAATTACGTCAAAGAAAAATTAGAAAGCAATTCGTTGGCCGCAAAAATTGAAAAATTGTTTCCAATTGAAAATTATACCCCAACAAAAAATGAACCGTTTTTTTATGAAAAATCACAGTGTCCAACAGATATCGCACCATTTGATGATACCGCAATAAAAAACACAAAGCAAATAACATGGGAAATTATAAGTACCGAATCACAGTTAGATGCGTTTTTATCGCATGCTAAAAATGTTATTGCAATTGATACAGAAACATCCGGATTAAATCAAATGACGGATAAAATTGTTGGAATTTCAATTGCCACAGATGGCACACATGGTGCATACATACCATTACAACACCGCGTGGCCAAAAATGATTTATTTGGTGGCGTTTCATTGGCCCCAAATCAAATGTCTGTGAATACGGTTTATGAAAAATTACGTCCAATTTTTAAAAATCCAAATATAATAAAAATTGGTCATAACCTGAAATTTGATTTGCATATCATGGCAAATATGGGTTGGGCGGTAAATGAAATTGCACCAATTGATGATACAATGTTATTATCGTATGCATTATATGGAACGCAACATGGCCACAGTTTGGATGAATTGGCAATGCGTTATTTAGGCCATGAAAACATTCCGTTTTCTTCGTTATTTGCCCCAAAAACACGTGATGCGGATATGCATTTTGAAAATTTATCAATTGATATTGCCGCCCCATATGCGGCCGAAGATGCCAGTATTTGTTTCGCATTGTATGAATTTATGCGCAAAAAATTAAACGCAGATGATGTGCGATGCAAATTATATGAAACATGTGATTTACCGTTATTGCCAATTTTATTTCAAATGGAACGTGCCGGCGTTATGGCAAATAAATCAGGATTACAACAATTATCCGCCCTGTTCCATGCACAATTAACAGAATTGGGTAATCAAATATATGATTTGGCGGGGCATGAATTTAATATTGCCAGTCCAAAACAATTGGCCACAGTGTTATTTGATCAATTGGGATTGACGGCAAATAAAAAACGTTCAACGGATGCAGATACATTAAACGAAATGACAGATGCCCATCCAATTATTGATAAAATTTTACAATGGCGATCTGTGGCAAAATTGGCGGGAACATATGCAGACACATTGCCACGACAAATCGGCAATGATGGCCGGATTCATACAACATATTTGCAAACCAGTACCAATACAGGACGCCTGTCCAGTCGTGATCCGAATCTGCAAAATATTCCAATTAAAACACAGTTGGGCGAAGAAATTCGTAAATGCTTTGTCGCCCCCACAGGACGTGTATTAATATCTGTGGATTATTCACAAATTCAATTGCGATTATTGGCAGATGTTGCCAATGTAAAAACGTTTAAAGAAACATTTCAATCGGGTGCCGATATACATGAACAAACGGCACGAAAAATATTTAATATTGCAGAAAATGCCCCCGTACCACGCGATTTACGCCGTGCGGCAAAAACCGTTAATTTTTCAATTATTTATGGAATTTCATCATTTGGCCTGGCCGGGCAATTGGGTATAGGACGCGCGGATGCCCAACAAATTATCAATTCGTACATGGCAGGATTACCAGAAATACGTGAATATATTGATAAAACAAAAGAATTTGCAATGCAAAATGCGTATGTTGTAACCCCATGGGGGCGACACATAGAATTGCCAGAGGTTAAAAATTCCCGTATGCGCGCATACGCAATGCGCGCCGCGGTAAATGCCCCAATCCAAGGCTTCGAAGCCGATTTAATGCGCCGCGCAATGATTACAATAAATGAACGCGTCGTTAAACCAAACACACCGGTTATACGTATGATTATGCAGGTTCATGATGAAATGATTTTTGAATGCGATGCAAATGTGGCCACAGAAATGGCGGAAAAAATCAAATATGAAATGGAACATATTGCAGATTTATCCGTTCCATTACAGGCCGAATATATAATTGGTGAAAAATGGGGAAAATAAATCCCCATTTTTTTACTTTTTAATATTGACAAAACAATTTTATTGTGTTATTTTTTTCGTAAATTAACCAAACACAGGGGAATACAAATGGCATTCAATATTATTTATGTGTCAAACACTGTATTTAATAATATTGTACAAAATACAAAACACAAAGATATTAGTTGTGAAAAAAATCTTAGATTCGAAAACGGCAAGTATTCACCAAAAACCCTGTTTAGCGAGAACTGCAAAGCATGTACAATTTTGGTAGTTAATGATTTTATGTGCCATATTCAACCGGTCAAAACACCACATGGATTGAAAAATTTAACATCAGAAATAACAGATAAGATTTACGAGGAAAAAAATAATAATAAAAATGTTGATGTCCTTGTTGTAGGTGGGATGGTTCCACAAGACATATTTAACGTGGTATTGCAAATAAAACGGCACCAAGAAGTTGGAACAAACGGTGTGTATGATTTTGATAACGGCAAAACATTAAAAAAACCATTGATGACCCGTTTTAGTAATACATGTTCAATGATTCAATGCAACGAGGCAATTTATCATATTGCCCCAGAATACCAGGAAAATTTTTACAAAGTAGATACTTTTTTAAGTAATGTTATTCAGCAAAATATTCGCACATACGGTTATGCTGATACAATTGTTATTGGTGGAAAAAAACAAAATTATGACAGCGAAAAATTGGCCGACAGTATTTGCGATACATGTAAAAAAAACGGTGCAAATTTAACAAGAATTACTTTAAAAACCGTACCAGACACCGCGCCATTTCCGCCGGCGATGGATGCGATTTTTAAAATTGATGAAACAACAACACTTTTCACCCAAGAATACAATCCAAACTTGGAATATGATATCCGTCAAAATCCAAAATACATCATAGACCATTTAAAGACGTATTATGAAAAAGTTAGCATCAGTAAAAAACATGTGATTTCAGCAGAATTTAACATGGATAATATTCTTAGAAATTGCAAAATCGATGTTTCAAACCTGGACAAAAATACAATCGAAAAAATATTAAATATTAAACGCTTGTATGAACATAAAAGATAAAATGTAACGTTTTTTCTTTTATCATGTTTACCAAGTAAAAAAAAACACCCCGTTCGGGGTGTTTTTAAAATTCGTTTCAAAACAAACATGCCTTAGGCAATCTTTGCCGCTTTTTTGGCCAAACGTGATATTTTACGTGCAGCACGTTGTTTTGGCATAATTTTACCAGCAGATTTCATAATGCGACTTTCCGCGGAACGAACAGCAGCCGTTGCAGCAGCTTTGTCCCCAGATTCAATTGCAACCAATGCCTTTTTCGTTGCCGTTTTAACCGCACTGCGGCGTGATGTATTAACAGCATTTTTCTTTGCCGTTACTAAAATTCTTTTTTCAGATGACTTATGATTTGCCACGTTATTTTCCTTTTATTTTAAAAAACTTTCTGTTATTTTATAGAAAACAAACATAAAATCAAGGAAAAATCACATGTTATATGTAATTAGTATAATTATTTCTTATTTTTTGGGTTCCATCCCCATGGGACTGATATTAACACGCATGGCCGGCAAAGGCGATTTACGCCAGGTTGGCAGTGGTAATATCGGTGCAACCAATGTTATGCGTGTTGGTGGTTTACGTATGGCGGGAATGGTATGGATTTTGGATATGGCGAAAGCCATTGCGGCCGTAATAATCGGCACTGCAATTATTGGTGAAACATTTGCCCCATGGTGCGGTTTTGCCGCAATTGTTGGGCATTGTTATCCAATATGGTTAAAATTCCATGGCGGTAAAGGTATTTCATCCCTGTTTGGGGTTTTGATGGCAATCAGCCCTTTGTCATTTGCAATATGTGGCGTAGAATGGTTAATCGTTGCGTTGGGAACCGGATATTCTTCATTCGGGGCCGTTGTTGCGTTTTGCGTAATGCCAATTTTGGGTTTCGTAATCGATACACAAATTGGTTTGGCATTTTTGGCAATCAGCCTGTTGTGTCTGTGGCGACATCGCGGGAATGTTAAACGGTTATTAAACGGAACCGAATCGAAAATTGAGTGGAAATGGAAAAAATAATCATTATTTTTGCACCTTGTAATACGTATCAAAATATGATATTATTTTAATAATTAAAGGATGGGAAGGATTATGAACAAAATTATTTCATTTATCGCAATCTGTTTGTTAACGGTGCCGACATTTGCGGCAACACAGGCACATCAGACGCGTCGTGCATCAACAACACAATTTAATCAATTTGCACCACGTACAAATCGGGCCAGTCAACCGTTTATCAATAATCAACAGGTTTCCAGCGGTGTTGTAATCGAAGAAGATGCACGCGAAAAAGAACGTTCTGCATGTATAAATAATAATATTGGGGTTGGAAATACTTTTGTTTGGGCATCGAAATTTAGCAATACAAATGATTATTCCACAATGATTGAAGATACAGAAAATCCAGATAATAACACATGTTTTGTTCGTGTTGAATTAAAATCAAACGATTCGGCAATCAGCGTTTCTGATATTTCTGCAAAATATTATGAAATGGGCCAAAGTATTACATGTGGCGATTGGGTTAATGAAGATAAAATAAAAGATCGTATTTTGGACGCCAAAAAGACGGCACGTGTATGGGGAACAATTGGTGCATCCGTCGGTGGGGCCGGTTTGGGTGTTGGTGCCATGGAATTGTTTGGTAATAAAGTGATTGGCGGTGATGTCGAAGGACAATACAGCCTGAGCGGGGCAGATTTGTTAATTAGTCAAATCAAAGACCAAGGTAATACCGATCAATTTTGTAAAGATTTGAAGGATTTGCGTGATGCATGCGTGGCATCTGGGAACGCCGCAGACGCATGCCAATCTGATAACGGCGCATACAAAGGTGAAAAAATTACACAATGGGGTTATTATTTTAATGATTCAAAAATAAAATCGTTGTGTAGTAATTTATAATAAAAAGCGCCCGATTGGGCGTTTTTTATTATAAAAAAACTTTCTTAACATGGCATATTTTTTTATACTGTTTGTGTTATGTCAGAAATATTTAATAAATTATTATTGTTACGCAGCCCCGGAATTGGTCCGGCAAAATATGCACAATTAATTAAAACATTCGGTTCTGTATCCAATGCAGTCGAAGCGTTTGACGTATCAGATACCGTACGCGATACAGTTATGCGTGAAATTGAATACACAAAGCACATCGGTGCGGTGTATATTTGCGATACAGATGATTTATATCCAGAAAATTTACGAAAAATAAAAAATCATCCCCCTGTGTTGGTGGCGCGTGGCAATATAGACACCCTGCACCGCCCTGCGGTGTCGATTGTTGGAACACGACATGCAACAATTACAGGGATGGAATTTATTACGAATTTGGCCCAAAAATTTGCAGAACATGGGGTTGCGCTTGTATCTGGTATGGCAATGGGAACAGATACCGCCGCCCATAGTGGCGCATTAAACGCAAATGGTAATATGCAAACAATTGCGGTTTTGGCGGGCGGCGTTGATTATATTTGGCCAATAGAAAACGAATCATTATATTATCAGATTATTGAACGTGGGGTTATAATCAGTGAAATGCCAGTTGGATATAAACCAAATGCAACGAATTTTGTTCAACGTAACCGTTTAATCGCAGGAATCGGCGAAAAATTAATTTTAGGCGAAGCCGATGAAAATTCAGGCAGTATGCATACCGCCCGATTCGCATCAGATTATGGACATAAAATATATGCAATCCCGTCACACCCCGCAGATTCACGCGCCACAGGCCCAAATTCTTTGATAAAGGCAGGAATCGCAGAATTATGCATCGGGGCCGACGATTTTTTTCAAAAAACACAAAATGTAAAAAACAAACAAAAAAATTCAAAAAAATCCCCCACCCCAATATCGTTAATTGACCATATTGGAACAATTCCTGTATCTGAATCTGTATTGGCACAAGTTTGTCAAAAAACAATTTCGGAAATAAAAAGTAATCTAGTAATCTTGGAATTACAGGGTTTGGTTCGTCGTGTTGATGGCGGATACGTTCGTTCATAGAAAAATATATGTATATACAGTGTATATACAAAGTGCAGAAATCTGGCAAAAAAACGAATCGTTGTCAAAAAATAAATGTTCATAAATTGTTTAACAAATAGTTGCAAAACGAATTTTATATTCTAAATTGTAGACATATCCGAACGACAGGAAAGGAAGAAAGGCAAAATCATCTGACATTATAAAAAGTGTACAGCATTTTTATGCAGGTGATTTTTGCAAACCAAACGGATAGAAGGGAAACAACCAAGGGAGATAAACGATGCAGGCAGTTGCAATTAAACACACAGCAAATGTTACAGAAATCAAAAATGCAATTGCTGGGAAAATGGATTCTGCCACGTTTACATCTTGGATTGCACCGTTGAATTTTGAAATTGTTAATGATTGCTTGGTATTGAGTGCACAAAATCGTTTTTCTGCAGATTTTATTTCCAGCATACATTCAGCAACATTAAATGCGGTTGCCACAGATTTCGGTTTGAATTTACAAATTTGTGTTCGTGGGGCAACACAAAAACAATCAAACACAATTGCCAATGATAATGCACGTCAAACATATACCCCTGCACCAGTTGCCGATAAAAACGCATTAGAATGTTTTGACAGTTTTATTTCATCTGATGAAAACGCATTTGTTTTGTCTGCATGTAAAAAAATTGCATCAGGGGCGGTATCTTTTTCACCATTGTTCATATATGGTAATGCCGGTTGTGGTAAATCAATGTTGGCAAAATGCATCAATGCGGCATCTATGGGAAAAACAATCATGATGTCAGGTGGACAATTTGTTGCCGAATTTACACGCAGCCTGCATAATCGCACAATTTTCGCATTCAAAGATTTTTGTCGTGATTGTGATACATTTATTTTGGATGATGTTCAAATATTGGCCGATAAACGCGCAACATGTGAAGAATTCATGCAATTGGTAATAGATTTACGCAGTGCCGGTAAAAATATCGTTTTGGTGGCAAATGCAGCCCCAGGTAATTTAAAGGGGTTTGATCGTCGTGCACAATCATTAATGGCATCTGGATTGGTTGCAGATGTCGCATGTCCAAATGCAAATGTTCGTCGCGTAATGTTGATGCGTGCCGGTATCGCAGCGGATGTTGCAACAGAATTAGCCAATACAATCGCAGCAGATGGTCATTTAATCAGTGGTATTGCAACCAAAGTTCGGACATATACAGAATTGATGGGTGAAAAGGTAAACAAAGAAATTGCACATCGTTTGTTATCAGACACATTACAAAACACAAAAACACCATTGGTAATGGTTCGTACAATGTGTGATAAACTGGGTGTATCGTATGATGCAGTATGTGGTCGTGGCCGCAGTCGTGGTTTGGTTATGGCCCGCCAAACAATGATGGCCGTATTAAAGGAAGCCACAAATTTGTCTTTATCAGAAATCGGTCAATTGGTTGGTGATCGTGATCATGCAACCGTCGTATATGCAATTGCACAAATTGAAAAAATGAAACAAACAGATTTAGTTTTGGCGGCACAAATCGCACAATTGGTTGCGGAATATAAATAAGTCCCACAATTGAAAAAAGGTGGTGTTTTTTACTTGCCCAAAATTTTACAAATTTGCTAAGATTTTGTTGATGATGAATAAATTTTTGGCCTTTGTTTTATTGTTTTGTTTAGCGATCCCCGATACGACGGCAACGGTTCGTGGTGCAAATACATCAAAACGCCAAAATATAACAAATACCCAACCAGATAAAACTGGTATGCCGGTTGCGAATTTGAATTCCGCCCGTTCAACCATAAATTCCAAAAACAAAGTATCATCCAATCAAACATCAAAGCGAACAACCACGCAACGGCAAACGGGCCAAAACACATCACGTGCAACATCAAATGCAAATCAATCGCGGGTTTCAGCACGCGTGGCAAATTCTGTGCAGCCCACAACGCCCAAGGTCACACCACGGGCCGCCGCAATTGACCAAACATCGGCCGCAATGGCGGAAACCCGCACCGGGGCCGAATATGAAAAATGTAAAAGTGCATTTTTTACATGTATGGACCAATTTTGCCAATTAAAAAGCGATGATTACAGACGATGTGCATGCAGTAATCGCATGAAATCATTAAGCGAAGTTCGCACCACCCTGCAAGAAGCGGGCAATCAATTAACCGTTTTTACAGAAAATTTGGATGTTGTTGGAATGACGAAAAATCAGGCCACGGCAATGAAAACCGCATCGGATGGTGAAAACGCATTAACATCAGACAAATCCGCATCCAAAGCATTGTTACAGGCCATAATGAATTCATTACGTGGCGAAGACAGCAATGTTGGTGGTAAATATTCTGATTTAAACAGTATTAATATATCTTTTGATGCCGTGAATTCTTTTGGAACAATGGATGCAGGTCAGGCAATTGCAAAATATAGCGGTCAGAATCTGTATTCCGCTGTGTATCCACAATGTCGTCAAGCCGTCAAAGCAGATTGCAACAACGCGTCTATGCAACGTGCAATTAATGCATATTTAATGGCAATTGAACAAGATTGTAATACCGTTCAATCAGCAATTGAGAATATGCAAAAACAGGCCAAGGCATCTATCCGTGAAAGCAGCGCTATGTTAGATTTAGCACGTATTGAAAATCGTCAGAATCATAATTCTGATGATATTGCCACATGCATAAACAATGTTGAAAGTGCAATTTTAAGCGAAGAGGTATGTGGAAAAAATTATCATAAATGTTTGGATAACGGTGAATTTATTGATATATCAACCGGGGCACCAATTGCGGGTATCAAAGACTTCTATAAATTGGAACAAATGTTGACATTTGCGGACGATGTTGATTTAGCATCACAAAAATTGTCTAAATTATCCAGTAATCGCACGTTTGTTTTAAATTTTGAATCACATGTTAAAAAATTTGCAAAAGATGCATTGGATAGATGTCGTGAAAAATCAGATGACGTGTGGTCAGATTACCTGGATAAAGCATTATTGGATATTTATTATTCGCAAAAAGATAAGGTTAATGAAATTAAACAGGGGTGCTTTGATTTTATATCAGCCTGTCAAGAAAATGGTAATAATGCAATGACAGCGGCAATGGCATCGTTAACGGGTGATGCAAAAATTGTTCTGCAACCCGACACAATCTTATTAACAAAAAACATGTGTGATGATTATATCAGATCGTGTGATAATATGTTTGACGGGGATACCAATACAAAACGCTTGTTTTCTGAATATATCAATCATCAGGTGTCGGTTGATACATTGGCGGCGTGTCGTGCGATTATTCAACAATGTTTTGATAATTTTGGTGGAAAAAACTATGAAAATTTTTATGTATTATCCGGTGGTATAATTACCCCACAACGGGCACTGGATTGGTTTACATTATATGATTACAGTCAACAAGAAGATCTGTCTACTAAACCCAATACCCCATTATCAAAATGTGCACAACAGGCAATAAATTTCGAATCATGCCGTGGAAAAGGGGTATTGGAAACTGCATTTGGTGGTTTTGATAAATTTACTGGTGAAAAGGCGAAGGGTGTAACGACACCAAAGAGCGATGGTAAAGATTTGTATTGGGGGCAACTCTTGGAGGCGGAAGGCCAATCAACAATATCAAGACAAAAACCCCGTCCAATTGGTGTTGCCAGCGAGATTTATTATAAAATAATTGACATTTTATCAACCCAATGTCGTAATTTGGATGGATCGTTTGTTGAAATTGTATGGATTTCTGATACATACCAAACCCCATATCCAAATGCTAAAGACATAACGAAAATTGGCAAAGCTGGTTCATGTTTCATAGCAAACCAATTGGGGTCCTGGTCATATGCAAGTGGGGCCGAAGCAGATATGCGAAACGTATATTCGTTAACCGATGGCGAAAATATGTGTCCAAAGGGTTATAGTACTACCATCGATACAGATTCGTGGGGGGCGTGTTTGTGTTGGGAAAATGGTGCACGTCGCAGCAATAATGGACAATCAACAAAATGCGAAGCAATGATTCCAAACAAAGATCATGTGATGAATTCCGCCAAGGATCAGGTTTGTCCAGCGGGTGCCACGATAAATAAGGAAAAAGATTGTACAATAGGTATACAAGTTTATTCCAGTGTTCCATCAGGTATGGGTATTATAACCAAGTAAATATCTGTGGTATTCGTCGCTCAAAAAATGGGGATATTTTTGTAAAGATGAAAATTGTATAAAATTTTGTTTAATTTTTGTATTTTACTGTATTTTTACTTGCACATTTGACAAACAACTGTTAATATATTACACAGCACGGGGATATGGCGGAATGGTAGACGCTGAGGACTTAAAATCCTTTGGTTATTGCAACCGTGTGGGTTCGAGTCCCACTATCCCCACCAAAACAATCCAATGCTTTGATGGTGTAAAGATGTGTATTGCATAGTTTGCGTACAATATGTGTTTGTATAATTATGCGATTGTTATTGGTAATATTTTTATGGATGTGTAGCTCAGTTGGTTAGAGCGTTTCGTTCACATCGAAAAGGCCGTTGGTTCGAGTCCAATCACATCCACCATAAAATTTACCGCAACGAAATTTGCGGTTTTATTTTTTGCCTGCAACGTTTGCATTCACATCATAATTTGTACACAAAAACAACAATAAAATCACATATGGCGTTTTATGGCAACAAAATATAAAACAAAAAACGCCCTATTTCGGGCGTTTTTTACTGATTTGTTAACTGCAATTCAATACGACGATTTTTTTGCAGGCTTTCAATATCATCGCCCAGACTGGCCGGGTGCATATCACCAAACCCACTGGGGACCAAGCGACGTTTAGATACACCCGCCGCCGCCAATTCATCAGCCACAGCGGTTGCACGTAACAAAGATAATTCTATGTTGTTTTTATATCCACGTGTTCCAGAAACAACAGGCTTTTTATCGGTATGACCATCAACACGAATAATCCACTTTATATCTGTGGGAATTTGATTTTCAAAATCTTTGATTACATTTGCAATTAAACGTAATTGATTTTTCCCTTCGGCAGATAATGCATAGGAACCACTGCCAAATAAAATGTCACTGGATATAATAAATCTGTCACCATCTGGCTGAACACTGGTACGATTACCCAATGCGTTTTTTATCGCCTTGTAAAATGCAGATTGGTACTGGGTCATCGCATTTAACTCTGCAACTTTGTCCGCCAACGCTTTGTTCAACCGATTCGACATTTCAACATATTGAATTTCTTGTTCACGTGATTTTTCTTCGGCGGCATCTAAGGCTTTTTGTAAATTTGCCAGTTGTTCAGATAACGATGCACGTTGTGCATCCATCTGATCTTGTAAATTACGACGTTCCTGATCCAAGGCATCGGTTTGTTGCTGATTTAATGTCACAACAGCCAATTGCTGGGTTAAATCATCAATCTTTGCCTGTAATTCCTGTTGCTGGGCAGATGCACGTTCCTGTAATGTTTGTATTTCTGCCTGGGCAGCGGCCTGAAAAGTATCCTTGGCACTTTGTAAATCTTGGCGTTCTTGGGCCAATTGTGCAATTTGCTGTTTCAATGTTTCTTGTTCAGTATTGGCCGATTGTTGTAACTGGGCGACATGTGCCTCATACTGGGCGGTTACAGATTGGAAATTATCCAAAACGGCCTTGGCCTGTAATAATAGATCATTTGCCTCTTGCTCGTTAGAGGTTAATTGCTGTACACGTTCTGTTAATTCTGCATTTGCCTGTTTTAATCCTGCAACCGTTTCACCATCGGTATTTTTATTAAACACCCCCGTTGTAGTCCACAGAAATACAAATACAATTAACAAAAATATCAATATGATTACCAGATTTGAAAATAAATCAACAAAACCCGGCCACGTATTTGTTTTTTCACGATAACGAACATTCATCATGCCTATCTCCCTCGCTTTTTTTATTAATTATTTATTTCATCGTCTGCAACCGCAACACGCGTATGCATCGATAAATATTCTTCTAATTCACAAAAAATTGAATTTTGTGCCTGTTGTAACTGCAATCCCAAGAATCCGACGCTTAAACTGCCGGCCAAACCCATCAAAGAACTGGTAAATGCAGTTGCCATACCAGATAACGGTAATGCCAACCCCTGTTGCATATTTGTTAAAACATTTGTATCAGAAAAATCCAGTCCATTTATCAAATCAGCAAAACTGCCAACCGTCATTATCAAACCTAAAAATGTTCCCAACAGGCCCAAAAATATCAACGTATTTGTTATATAACGAACCGATTCGCGCGAATCTTCAAAACGAATCAGTATCATATCCAACATACCATTCAATGCATCCGCAGAAATACGCGCAGGACGCGCCCGCAACATCAATGCAACCGGCCGCAACAAACATGGTGGAATCGGTGCATCACGATACCCATAACAATATGCACGTAACCACCGATATTCAGGTAATAACGCAAACATTTGAACAAAACACAAACCAATTCCAAATAACGTTGCACCAATAATTACCCCATTTAAATATATATTGGCAACCGCAATTTGTAAAAATTCGTTTCTGAAAACAATCAGCATAACCGCCAAAAATGCGGTAAATAATGCCATACGATTAAGATTTCTGTGAAACAGATTTGTCATTTAATCTCTCTTATTTTTTTATCATAGTAAATTTTATTGGTCTGCGTCAATCAATTAATAAGATATAAATTTAAAAAAACACCACCATACAGAAATGTAACAAACAAAAACACAAAATAAAAAATCCCGCATCGGGATTTTTTATTATCTTTGTTTTACCGAACGTTTCGACGCCAATGTAAAATTTGATCTGTTCAGCAAATATTTTGGCACCGAATCCGATAACGGTGTATTTATTAATTGCGAAACCAATTGTAACCTGTTGCTGTTAACGGCCCATTCTGTTCTACTATATTTTTTATTATACACACATTCAATCGTTCCACGCACCATTCCAACGGTCGATAATTTCTTTTTTAACGTTTCCCGACTAACACCGAAGCATGCCGCAGCCTCGCCAACCGGCAACCAGTACACATTATCATTATCATAAATACCAATCATAATTTTTTACCCCTTTTTGCGGTACAAACATTAATACACAAAATTATCTTTGTCAAGACAATATTTTTTATACCAAATAATACATTTTAAATATAAAAAAAAACGGCCGAAATACACAATTTTTGCCGTTTTTAAAATTTTTTGGTGGAGCTGATGGGACTCAAACCCACGACCTCTACGATGCGAACGTAGCGCTCTATCAACTGAGCTACAACCCCAGAACTTGGTGCGGATAAGAAGACTCGAACTTCCAAGGCATTGCTGCCACTAGTACCTGAAACTAGCGCGTCTACCAATTCCGCCATATCCGCAGCACATGATATATTAATGCAAGTGCCCGACATTTGCAACAAGAAAAAAATTTTTCTTGTAATAAATATACCCTGCACACACAACGTGCAGGGTACATAAACCGTTTCGCCAATACAGCAATTGTGTATTGTTGATTATTTATTGAACGACTGACCGTTGTCTTGCAAATTAACCCCGCGGGCCATAAATTCCGCCATCAGGTTAACCGCAGCAATTCCTTTTTTATATCCCATTCCTTGGGTTTTGGCCTGCAACATTGCAGCCGCTTCGTTCAATTTGTTCATATTATCAGTCATATTAAATGCCTTTTTTTTAAAAACATCTCTCTGACAGGTGGTCACTGTATACTTATTTATGTTTTTTGTCAAGTATTTTTTATTATACAATGCCACACTGTCTTGAATCTTTTATTTTTCACAACCATACATGCCACATTCTGCATCACCAGAATATTCTGTAACAACCGCCACCGGAACATTACGGGCCGGTTCGGTATAATGAACCTCTTTGACAACACGAACACGACGGTTATCGGCATTTGCAACCCCATCCGCCGTCGGAACGGCTAAGTCTTCTTCTCCGGCAGAAACCGCAACAATTTGCCCGGATGGTATACCATATTTAACCAGCATTTTCTGAACAGCCTCGGCCCGCCGTCCCCCCAATGCATAATTATAATTTTTATTACCCATTGTATCGGTATGTCCAACAACAGAAACCTTAATATTCTTGTTTTCCTGAGTTGCATTTGCCAATTTTTGGATTAATTCTTCGTATTCAGGTTTAATAACCGCCTTGTTAAAGTCAAAACGGACCTCAAAAACTTCTTCCATAACATGCTGGGTCGGTTCCAATGGAATTTGTTGCACCTTAATCGTCGTTTTTTCGCCAGAATTTGCCTGCAATTTATCCAGACGTGCATTTATCGCCTTTAATTCTTCGCGCATCGCCATCATCATATTTATGAATTCAGAACGACTGACCGATTCTTCACCCAATGTTTTACCATTTTCATCACAATCATTTTCACCATTGCATACGGTACCATCACTGTAAATATTTTGATTAAATACCATTGGTTGAACAGGAACAGGATTTATTAAATGTTCAGGAACATTTACATTGTTTACAATTATAACCCCTTCGCGGGCATGACCTGCCCCATTCATCGCACCAAATGTCCGTGTTTCCGGATAATAATCAGTTGGACGATTGCTGGCATTTGTAATTGGTTGATTTTTTACAGCAATTGGCTGCGTTGAAATATCATTTGCAACAACGGTTTGCGTTTTCGTGGTCTGCATACGTTCGTGATTCAAACTTTCCGCCCTGTTGGATACAATTTTGCCACCTTTGCAATCACGTAATGCAACCAATGTTTTTTGAAAACGATCACGACACTCGTTTGCCGTTGCCATTTGACCACTGGCCGTGGCAGATAACCAACAATCGTATTTTGCCTGAGCCTCGGCCGCCAATTCAGGATTTTTATCACTGGCATCATCTTTTAACTGGTTCATCAATTCATCATATGCCGTCGACAACGCAAACGATTCCTGATCATCATCAATACGCCATGTGTCCATGGTTTCTGGGAACGGAACTTCGCCACTGAATGCAGCAACCGCCTTTTGCGCGAATTGTTCACCAATATCAGGATAACCACTGGTCCGGGCATTATACACAGCATATGAACGGTAATTCATTGCCAATTGATTTAAAAACGAATCCTTGTGCGGGGCAGAATAAACGTCCAATCGTTCAATATAATCAACCGTTGGCGTATCCATATCCATCGGCATTTGAACATTATTATCACCAACATTCGACCGATTACCGGCACATGCCGCCAACGCAATCATGGACACAGCCATTAAACCACGAAAAAAAATAAATTTCGATACACAAGAAATGTTATTCATCAGGAAACCCTTTTCTGTACAGTTTTAATAAATTGTACGATTTTTGGTGATATAAGTAAAGCGAAAAAAAGCCCAAAAATATAAAATTATTGTAACAATTATACAATGATTTATATTTATCGTAATCCTTTGGCACGACAACAGGCAGATGCCGCAGAACGCCAATCGGCATATTCATTTGACGGATTCCGTAAATCACGCCATGCCTGCCACCCGGCACATTTTTTTGTCCCAGATGTACATTTTATATAACGACGCAAAGAACATGTTTGATTTGTTATTTTGCCCATATCTGTGGTACATTTAACAACAACATTTTGATTACGCGCATCGTTTTGTCCCAATTCCTTGGATGACAATAACTGATACGCAGACGCATTATAAATACCAGAACAAACAATCATAAATGCAAAAAATATCTTTTTCATAACACATCCCCCATTACTATAAATTGCATTGTAAAGAATTATAGAAAAAAATACAATGGGAATTATTTGATTTGTATCATGTTAATCATCAATTCTGACGACATCAGTAATTACAATATCATTTTCCGAAATTTCCAATGTATCGGGGTCATACATATAATATCCAATATACATATCAACATCATCTTCATTCCAATCACAGCGTCCCATATCTTTGACACTGGTTTCAATTTTTGACCGCAGATTTTGCATTTGTTCATTTGACATAATCAAAGGTTTTCCACGGGAACCATTTGAATTTATTTCATATAATGTATAGTTATCCCTGTGAACGCAGTATGCTTTGCCCATTACAGGAACAAGTGCCTTTTGATTCAAATCATCGGTTCCAGTTCCTTCGCCGCATATTGTATAGCACCCATTATCAGAATCCAAATCCTGGCAGTTTACAAATTCCGTACTTTCATCGCTTTCAACCAAACTATATAAAAAACCAGCATTTGAATGTGTTGCCACATTCCCCATTACACGATCAGCAGTCATATATATAAGTGCACCGGCTGCAATTAATGCCCCACGTTTTGTTTTTAAATTTTCCCCCTGTTTTTTCAAATAATATTTTACCCCTGTACGCAAGACCCCCTTGCCAGCATATCTTGCATTACTGGTTACTGCTGTTCTCGTTCCTAATTTTACTGCATTTAATTTTACTGCAGCTGTTGATAATTGCTTTGCCCCCACTTTTGACATTTTTTTCGTCAATCCTTTTCCAACCATCTTTGATGCCGCTTTGGCCGCCAATTGAAGTGAACGCCCCAAAGCAGCACGTCCAGCAATACCGGCGGCTCCACCAAGACCACCAGAACCAACAGCCGCCAATCCCGTTGCGACCCAACCAATTGTATCTATACCAATCTGCAAAGAGCGATTATTTTCACACACCAATGCACCATGCTGGCGATGAATATTATCCAACACAGTTGAAATCATAATTAACAAGTCGTCCCAATCAACATTAATCCCCAAATCCTGCTCAAAAACCGTCCCAGTTAAATCTGTGTAAGCACTTTTGTATTTATTAGCATTATCCCCTTGTTCTAAAAAGCCTAAAATAAAACCGTTTTCCAGAAATGTATTTCCATCGGATTGGTGTGCTACTAAATACGCTGTTGCCAAATCGGTAAAGAAAACCTGTTGTCCAGCAGTATCAGGCCCCAACACCCCAACAATGATATCAACCAGCGAACTATCTGCCAGTCTGCCTGTACCAGACATCTTTGCACGTACAGTTGCCCAATTTATATTCATACGAACCAACGGATTTTCCGACAATACAGTATTTATGTTTTTATCAAATAAATCTGGATAGTTTGCACAGGTAGTTCGATAGCGCGCTGCACGAGCAACAGCATCATTCCAATCTGGTTCTGCCCCTGTAAATGCTTTTTCCGCCTCACTATACAATTCGCAAGCGACCAACAAATCACAATCCGTATATACAGCACATTCTGCAGAAACACCCGCCACCGCCGTCCTTATAAACAGCCCCCCAAAAAACACCAACATCAAAAAAATTTTTTTCAACTGCTTCATTTTTTTGCGTCTTTAAGTGCCTTTGCTATTTTTTCAATCATATCGTTTTTATTATTTGATTGTCCATAATCTCCAGCCGCTGGTGTATTTTTATTTTTTTGTTCTTGCCGCGCCATGCTTTCAGATAATTTTTCCCATTTTGGCATGACATAGGCACTTTTATCCTTATATGGTTCGTATCCTTTGGCGGCGTTTGCGGTCCGTTCCGCAAAAGACAAATCTGAATATGTTGTCGGAAATACCGCCGCGGTCAAATGTTCACCACCGACACCATTTTGTGCCTGTAATGCGGCCAATTCATTTGCACGATCCTGAATTTCCCGTTCTGCCTGCGACAAAGTATTATTTTTTGTCCCCCCACCAAATACAATTGTGGGATTTGGGTTTGTTGCAACCGGAAATGGAACCGAACGTTGAACCTGCATCACATCGGAATAATTTTCCATATAATTTTTATATTCAGAATCAATAAAACCACCACAGGCACTGGCATAATTATGATTTGGCAATTGTGCCAATAAAATTGTTACATTCGGTTTAACATCCAATAAATTTGTTCCACGGCAACGATTATTTTCCAAACAAAAACGTGCAACCGCCGCCGCAACAATCTGTTGACAATCGGCTGTACTTAAATCAGGTCCCTTGGCATATACCGCCTGGGGAACGCGTTGATTATATGATGTGTCCGATGTCCATACAGCCCCTGGCAAATATCCCGGCGTATTTTGTACCAACCCATAATTAGATGCAATTGGAACCGAATTTACTGCAAAAGTTACACCGGTGCCCAACAAGGCCAGCACAGGTATAAATATTTTCGTAAAAAATAATATATTGTTCCCCCGCATGCGTTCCAATTTGTCTAGACATTATACCAAAAAAAACATTTGAATCAAAGACCAAATTACCCCAAAACCGAAAAACGTCCCAAACGGAATATAACGTTGTTTGTGCCACAATCCCCAAATCAGACCAACCAAACACGCACATACCAATGCCCCCCCCAGATATTCTATTCCCAACCAAATACCACCGGCGGCAATAAGTTTAACATCACCCAATCCAATCGATGAATACGTATTTTTGCTGTTACGATGAATAAAATCAAAAAACATCCCCAAACAAAATGTCAACACGTACCCCATTATTGCCCCAGCCACCGCAAAATGCGGTGATATGGGCCACCAACCATATCCCCAGCATGCAAAAATCAAACCAATTAACATAAACGGCCATAAATATACATCTGGGATAATTCTGCGACGCATATCAGCGACAGAAATCTGCACCAAACAAAACAATGCAACAAATGCCAAAATTCCAAAAAAAATGTATGAAAACATATTTTTACCCCTTGCCTTTCGATTCGGAACTATGCTACACTAGGCCCATAAACAATAACAAGGATTTTTTGAATATGAGTACTGGATGGGATAACGCAACATTAAAAAAGTTGAAAAACCTGGTTGGTAAAGGGTTATCAACATCAGAGATTGGCAAACGTTTGGGCATGTCCAAAAATGCCGTTGTCGGCAAATTAAATCGGTTGGGTTGGAATGCCAAGGCTGGAACTGTGGCCGATAAACCAATCAAGCCTGCGGCAACAAAAGCACCCGCGAAAAAATCGGTTTCCAAAACGACCGAAGAAAAAGCTAAAAAAACGGCTGTTCCAAAACAAAAAACAGTTAAAGCAACCGCAAAGAAAGAAAAAAGTGCCACAAAAACCGCATTAAATGCCATTTCAAAGGCGACAC
Organism: Alphaproteobacteria bacterium; assembly: GCA_024402715.1. Taxonomy (GTDB): domain Bacteria; phylum Pseudomonadota; class Alphaproteobacteria; order Rs-D84; family Rs-D84; genus Enterousia. The sequence goes on along the minus strand of JAKSTF010000011.1, from coordinate 1,766 downwards.
AAGAAAAAACAACCCCAAAAGAAGAAAAAAAGCCAGCAAAAGTGGCCCCAGTCGCAGAAACTGTAGATGTGATCAAAGAATCAAAAAGCGATGCAAAAAATTTAGCAATGCATCAGCGAATTATTCAGCATTCACTGGAAATGGCCAGTTTGCGTCCGAATCAGTGTCGTTGGCCAATTGGGGACCCGGATTCAGATAAATTCCATTTTTGTGGTGAAACTGTTTTTGTTGGAAAACCATATTGTTATGAACATTGTAAACAGGCATATCAGTTTACACCACCAAAAAAGAAATAATTTTTTTATACAAGGGAATAAAAATGCCAACCGAGAGAGAAAATCTGTCCGCATTAATTCCGCAAGATTTTAATATTGCGGAAAATGTGTTACGTGCGTTTTTTGATGCACAAAATCATTTGATATTTGTGTTAGATAATACTGTGGCAGATGGAAAAACCAATACTTTGTTGGTAATGAATCCCGTTGAAAATCGCAAATGGGATGACATTTTGTCAAATGATTGGGGGGTTGATTTGGAAACCGTCCGTCCCAAAAAAGATAATAAATACCAAAAACTGGATATTGAATACAGTGGTTTGACCGAATATGATAATTTAATTCGTGATTATAAATCCGGAAAAAATTTGGATAATGATTTGATTGCACTGCGTGTGTTACGTGATGCATCAATTCGTCGTGTCGCCGCCGAACGTTTAGCCGCGGCAAATGATGCAGCGGATAAATCACGTGAAACAATTGCCCGTGCAAACGATACAATCCAAGAATTACAAACACGATTAAAACAACTGCGTTCAAAGTTAGGCCAAGAACGTAATGATATTGGTCGTGAACCAACGAAACAATCCGCAGCAAAGATTTTACGAACAGAATCACAAATTGATGCGGCAAACGAAAAATTGCGTCGTGCAAAAAAGCGTATGTCAAACGCACAACGGCGCCTTATTATTGCAGATGAAGATGCCACAGCCGCCCGTGCATTGTTGGAACGAGAACCCGTATTTGAACCTGTTGTGGTCCCTGTGACACATGTCGAAGAATCAGTAATAAATGATCAAAAAAATATAAATTCACAACCCAAGGTAACAGAAATGGCGGACGATGAAGTAAAACCGTTAATTGATAAAAATCCAAAAATTTTGGACGATGAAATTGCATTCAAACCAATTGATTTTGATACGGTGGACGCATCACCAACAATCCCCGTTTCCCAGGTTATCGAGCCTGAACCCAAAGAAAATATCTCAAATTCGTTTGTTGCACATGAAACAGTCGAAAATTCAACATCACAAATGTTTGAACCATTGAATTTTACCCCTATAACGGATATTCCACCAATTTCTGCACCATCTGAAGAAACAATATTTTCTGATTCATCAATTGTTACAGATGCCGATATAACACCCAACCCGGTATTAGATTCAATACAACCAATTGAGCAACCTGTTATATCAGACGCGCCCACACCAGATATTACACCGGTTATCCCAATGACACCGATTGCCCCCGCGGCCGCCCAACGGCCCACGCCCCCAGTATCTGCGGCCGCATCGATGGCAACACCAACCGTTTCCACCGTTACCCCACCAATTGGCAACAATATATCAACACAACAGAAACGTCATGGCCAAAGCATCACTTATTACATTATGTTGATATTATTGATTACGTTATCTGTTTTAACCCTGTGGTTATATCAACAAAAAAGTGCCAACACAACCCCAGATTTAATAACACCAACCACCAATT
>JAKSTF010000010.1 GCA_024402715.1 Alphaproteobacteria bacterium | reverse complement strand
TCAAAAAAGTTTTACCATATAAAATGCGTAATGCCGCAATGGCATTGGCGGCAACTGTTGCCGGCATGACCACCACATCATGTGAAAAAGAAGATGATATTTTACCAGAACAACCAAAAATTCAAAAACACAACGAATATTTGAATTTATATTTGTTGGAAAACAACCCAGGGTCGGTTGAATATCCAAATGACATTCAAAAAATAAGGGATAAAGAATATATCGCAAATTTATTAAAACGTGATGATGTTGATACTGTTTTCTTTCGTGCACGCGGTGAAGATTGGTATACCCAAGGTGCGATTACGGTTGTTATGTTTAGTAATGGATTGCAAAGATTTTCTGAACAGGATCCGTCCAGAATTCGTGGAACGGGTAATATGAATTTTAAATTGGGTGAAGCATCTAAGGTCCCAACCGACAGTGCATGGTTGGCAAATTTTGGTTTTTCAATTAATAAAAACGTATCAAAGGGTCGTTAATTTACGTATTTTAATATTTGTAAATGTTTTTTTTTGGGGGGGCACGCCTCCCAAAGTGTTTTTTTTATGATTGCATGCTGGGGTGACAATGTATATTGGTTGGAAGAGAGTTTTGCGAATTTTTACATTAATGGCTTTTGCATTAACATGTGTTAATGCAGAGGCTACAACTTATTGTGTGATTACTTTGATGGGAAAAGTTTGTGAGTCTTCCTGTCCCACTGGTTTCAACGAATCTTCAGAATCGCAGGTTGATAGTATTGATCAATGCGAAGGTAAAATAAGCGCGGGATATTATTTTAAAAGTTGTATGGACAATAAGTGTAACACATATGATCAAAGTAATTGCTATTATTTTGGCAGTTCAGAAACAACCCGTTCCTCATGCAATATTAGTGTTGATAATAGAAAGGAAAAATGTCCTATTGGGTACTATTGTCCTGGGGGGGTGGTTACACGTGGAACGTATGATGCTGCTGGATCGCAGCCTGGGCTTGATAACTGTCCAAAGGGTTGGCTATCTGATGAGGGGGCAACGGCAAAAACATCTTGTTATTATGATGGTACAGTAGAAGAATGCTATTATTTACGGTACGATAATACTTCTAATGAATATAAGAAGGTTGGGTGTGATCAAGGACATTATTGTCCTGGGGAAACTAGTGGAAAATTTTATTTTTCGGAAAGTGCTGATAGTACAATTGGACTTTACGCGTGTCCAACCCGACCTACTCAGACAATTTTGGGGGCGGGGAAGGTAACTGTATCTAACTATCAGCATTATATGCTTAAGAGTATAGAAGAGTGTGCTGTTTCTGCTACACCATATCACTGTAGCACACGGACCGTTGCTAAAGCAGAAAAAAGTGGGGATGTTTGGACGTATGATCACTACGAATTAGAAAAAGGTACTGTGCAAGTTGCAGGTGCCGGTTACTACGTTATATCTGACACGTCATGTATGCCGTGCCCAAAAAACTCATACAATACTGAAGACAAGAATACTGATTGTGTTGCCTGTGCGTCAGGGACGGGGACAGATTCTACTGCCAGTACGCAGTGTAAAAAATGTGTTTCGGATGAAAATGTTATATCGATAGGAACGTGGAGTATTAAAAGAAACTCATCAAATGCATTAGTTGTTGAGGGTGACGGTTGTACCGCTAAAAAATGTGCCAATGGGGAAAAAGGAACCGGAGCATATTCTAGCGTGGGAACAGCAACGGGGGCTACGTGTGTATATAATGGAACATGTGCGGGTGGTTATTACAATGCGGTTGTACTTAAAAGTGACGGGAATGCGAAAGAACGCAGAACAATTCAATGTACAGTATGTCCTAAAAACAAAGTTTGCTATGAAAACCAAAACCGCACCAAAGAGGAGTATTTAGACACATGTGAAACAGCAACAAAAACTAGTTATTACAAATATTCGGCCCAAGGGGCCAAAAGTGCAGGTGATTGTTATTTAACCACGACGGCGGGTAATTATGTTGGCTCAGAAAATGCTGATCAGACCGAGTGTCCAGCGGGATACTATTGTGCTGGTGGTACAAAAGTAAATTATGGAAAAACTGGCGGTGCAACAGCCTGTCCGGCCGGTACATATCGTTCGTCAACGGGTGCAACACAGGAAACCGATTGTACAAAATGTCCGGCCGGTACATACAGCACTACAGAGGGGGCAACGACTGCTAAAACATGTATAGAATGCCCTGTAGGAACATACAGCACTACAGAGGGGGCATCGACTGCTAAAACATGTATAGAATGTCCGGCCGGAAAATATAATCCATTAACTGGGCAAGCTAAGTCCACTGCGTGTAAGGCGTGCCCGAAGGGGACATATAACGCCACAAAAGGACAAGAAAAATGCACTTTTTGTGCAGCAGGGAAAACGACAGACAATACTGAAAGTAAGGAGGAATCATCATGTAAAGATTGTTTGTCAACCGAGAAAAAGAGCTATGTGAAAGAGTGGGCTACATACGATTGGGAGAAAGACTCTAAATTTGGAGTGGTTGATAGTTTATGTATGGTTAAAACATGCCAAAGCTTTTCTGATACAAATTTTAAAAAAAATGGTATAGCCAGTGCAACAATAACACTAAGTAGTGATAAAAAAAGTTGTACCCACAGTGTAACATGCAGTCCGGGATGGCATACACCAACACCAACTGCTAGTGAAAACTATAAAGAACATCCATCGTGCACCGGGTGTGCGGCGGGCTATTATTGCACCGGCAACGATGGCAAAGAAAAACCGTGTGATAAAGACACATATTCAGAAACCACGCAATCCAGTTGTTCAAACTGTAGCGACAAAACCGAAAAAAAATATCCAAAATCGGATGGAACCACAGGTACAAAAGGCAATGAAACAACCTTAGCGGATTCAAAAGAAAAGTGTTATGTAGAATTAGTACCAGGCAAATACGTTAAGGTTAAGGGTGAAAAAACTGGGTTGGTTGATTGTCCCGCGGGATATTATTGCCCGGGATGTAAGGAGGCAGATTTTGAAGTAACTGGCGTTGCTGGTTGGAAAAATTACATTGATAAAGATGCAGATAACACAAAATGCAAAATAAACACAAAAATGTATTATAACCAAACCACAGGCGGGGACTTTAAATGTCCAGCCGGGACGTATCGTAACGCAACGAATGGCGAAAAACCAAGTAATTGTAAAAAGTGCAAAGCGGGTGCAACCAGCCTCGCGGGCAGTACATCCCACAAGGGCTGTTTTTTATCGAACGAAACAAACTTTTGTGATAAAGCCGGCTGCTTTACATTACCGTTTTTCTGGGATGGAGAAAGCAAAGGTTTAGAAATAAAACAAAACAAAGAATAGGGGGTAAGCGGTGAAATGTTGCAGTGATAAAAGATTGGTTATGCAGTGAAAGAAAACAATTCACGCAGTGAAAGGTGTATCACTGCATATCACTGTCTGCAGTGATACAAAAATAAAAACGAATTTTTAATGTTATGGGGGGAATTTTTTACTTTGCTCTTTTTTACCATTCCCCCCACCAAGATAAGATAAAAAACAGTTGTAAAAATACAACTGTTTTTTTACATAAAAGTCTTATAAGATCTTTTATTCAAAATCGTTGTTAAACAAACATAATCTGGGTAAATAAAAAATCCCCAAAGGGGAAATTTTAATATCTGGTCGGAGTGACAAGATTCGAACCTGCGACCTCTACGTCCCGAACGTAGCGCTCTACCAGACTGAGCTACACTCCGAAAAATATATTGCGGCCGCATTATGCAATTAATTGATAAAAAAATCAACAAATTTTATTTTTATGGCGTCACTTGTAAAATCTGAAAATATTACCATATTTTATGGGCATACTGTTAATAACAGAAAGGATAAAATATGTTTGCACTTAAATTTTTAAAAAAAGCGAAATTTGATAATTATGATGATTATTTACAAAATGCTGTGCCTGTTGTTCCTGATAATTTTAATTTTGCATACGATGTAATTGATGTAATTGCAATAGAAACACCGGAAAAAGTCGCATTATTATGGACAGATGACAGTGGGGAAAAACGAAAATTTACATTTCGTGATATATCGCTGATGTCAAATGCGGCTGCAAATTTTTTAATGTCACGTGGTTTAAAACGTGGGGATACGGTATTGGTATTTTTACGTCGTCGTTGGGAATATTGGATTTTGATGATGGCAATGCATAAATTGGGGGTGATTCCAATTCCATCAACAAATCAATTAAAAGCCGAAGATATTAAATATCGTGTTGATACGGCCCAGGTCCAGGCAATAATTGCATTTGATGATGGGCATATTCTTGGTGAAATTCATAGCGCTGTGGGGGATATGTCATTACCTTTGATTTTAAATACAGATGTTACAGATGCAATAAAGACAATGCCAACATCGTTGGAACGTATTCCAAACGAAAATACAGATACAATGGTAATTTATTTTACCAGTGGCACAACAAATTTACCAAAAATGGTTGCACATAATTATACATATCCATTGGGACATATTAATACAGCTGTTTTTTGGCAACGTTTGCGTGATGGTGATATACATTTTACATTATCTGAATCTGGGTGGGCAAAATGTTCTTGGGGAAAAATGTATGGTCAATGGTTGGCGGGTGCAACGGTGTTTGTTTATGATTTCGCAGGCAGTGCTGCTGCACATAACTTGTTGACTGCTATTGCAGAAAATCATATTACGTCATTTTGTGCGCCGCCTACGGCATATAAAATGTTAATACATGCAGATATATCGCAATATGATTTATCGTCATTGGTCAAAGCTGATATTGCAGGTGAAGCCCTAAATCCAGAGGTTTATGAACGCTTTTTAGAAAAAACAGGAATAAAGGTTCGTGAAGGTTTTGGTCAAACAGAAACATGTGTAATGTTATTTAATAATGAATGGATTGAACCAAAACCAGGCAGCATGGGCAAACCGGCCGCAGGTTGGGATGTTATGTTATTAGATGAACGTGGTCATCCGGTTGAGAACGGCGTTGTTGGCGAAATATGTGTTTCTTTAAAAAATAATCGGCCGGTTGGATTGTTCCAAGGGTATCATAATGGTGAAAAACAAACAGCCGCGGTATTTCGTGATAATATGTATCATACAGGTGACGTTGCGTATCGCGATTCGGATGGATATTTTTGGTTCGTTGGGCGTAATGACGATTTGATAAAAACATCTGGATATCGCGTAAGTCCATTTGAAGTAGAAAGTGTTTTACTAGAACACCCAGCGGTACGTGAAGTTGCAGTTACAGGTATCCCAGATTCATCACGTGGAATGGCGGTAAAGGCAACAATAGTATTAAATAAATATTTTCAACCAACCGATGTTTTGACACGTCAATTACAGGATCATGTTCGGACACGGACAGCACCGTATAAATGTCCGCGTGTAATAGAATTTGTAGATGCATTGCCAATGACAATAAGTGGCAAGATACGCCGTGCATTAATACGTACATTGGACAGTGCCAAGAATACGATTCTGGATCCTGTCAAAAAAGCATAAAAATAGGGGGGCAGTTGCCCCCATTTTTATATTTTGCAATTCCAAAATTTATTTGCAATAATTCATCGTTATGAAACGAAAAAAAACTGTAAAAAATATAATTAAATGTTTTAAACGGATAAATTTATCACATGTTACTATTTGGTTGGTGCCTATGGTCTGTGCACTGTTAATCCCAGTAATCGTGTGCGTATATTTATTTGGTATATATTCACCAATTGATGAGGCTATTATTTTCCGTTTGGAACATGGAATGTCTGTATCGGCAACTGCTGATGCACTGGCACAACAGGGGATAATTTCATCGGCGGATATGTTTAAAACGTTTGTTCGCTTTAACGGTGGAAAAATTCAAAGTGGTGATTATGAATTTCCACGTGGGGCCAGTTTGTGGCGCGTTGCACATATGATGACGCATGGTGATATTGCGGCAACTGTTATTGTTATTCCAGAAGGTTTGACAGTTCGTCAAATTAAACATTTATTGTTGGCACACCCTGGTTTAACGGGTGATGTGGAATGTCAAGTTGGTGACGCAGCCGTTTGTGATTTACATGATGGGGATGTTTTCCCCGATACATATCGTGTTGCCCGTGGAACACCGCGTTTGGCGATATTGGATTTGGCACATAAAAAAATGGTATCTATTGCACAAATGTGGGAAAAAAATGGACATTTGATGCCGGCACCATTGAAAAATTGGAACGATGTTGTTACACTGGCCTCAATTGTGCAAAAGGAAACGCCGCGCGAATCAGAAATGCCAATGGTGGCCAGTGTTTACTTAAATCGTTTGCGTAAAAATATGCGGTTGCAGGCCGATCCAACGGTTGTGTATGCATTGACCAAGGGACTGGGGGATATGCGTGGTCGTCCGTTATTACGTGGACATTTGCGGGTAAACAGCCCGTACAATACATATACACATTATGGTTTGCCACCGGCACCGATTGCCAATGTGGGGGATGCCGCATTAAAGGCAGTTTTAAAACCTGCGGATACAAATTATTTATTTTTTGTTGCAGATGGCAATGGTGGACATAATTTTGCAAAATCTTATGATGAACATAAACGCAATCATGCAAATTGGCGTCAAATTAAACAGATTAGAAACAATAAATAAAAAAAATGATGTTTTTTTAATTTGTTGTTGATTTAAAAACTGTATTTTTTGGACTTTTAATCTGTTTTGTCAATTTAAACGATGGTATAGTTTTTGTTTTTTTGTTACAAATAAAAAAATGGTTAAATAAAACGTTTACTAACCAGATGTGGGTATCGGGATATGTTTTATAATTAAAAAATACTAATAAAAAATTTGTCATTATAAATAATGATAAATTTTTTCCAAAAATGGCGGTTTTTTAAATAAAAAATTAACGCAGATCTCCATATTATACTTGACATTTACGAGGCTGGTGTTTATAGTGTGTTCGCTTTCTGTATAAATGCAGAAGGCAGAAAATACAGAAATTTGCGACATTTACAGGGATATAATCGCGGGAATTCTCGTCGAAATATGTCTGGACGCGATTTTTGTGCAACCAAAAAATTGAATAAAAACAAAGAGATTTTGAATGCCAACAGTAAATCAACTGATTCGGAAACCACGTAAAAAGGTTGTTGTTAAATCTACTGCACCTGATATGGTGGAATGTCCGCAAAAACGTGGTGTGTGCACTCGTGTTTATACAACCACACCTAAAAAACCTAATTCAGCGCAACGTAAGGTTGCACGTGTAAAATTGGCCAACGGTCGTGAAGTTACGGCATATATTCCTGGTGAAGGTCATAATTTGCAGGAACACAGCGTTGTTATGATACGTGGTGGTCGTGTAAAGGACTTGCCTGGTGTGAAATATCATATCATTCGTGGTGTTTTGGATACTAAGGGTGTTGAAAGTCGTAAACAGGGTCGTTCTTTGTATGGTGCAAAGGTTAAAAAATAATTGATTTGGGTAATGCACACGAAAGAGTGTGAGTAATCTGAAAAAAACAGGTGAAGAAAAAAGGATAAAAAATGTCAAGACGCAAAAGTGCAGCAAAACGCGAAATTTTGCCAGATTCAAAATATAATAATCTGGTTGTTGCGAAATGTATTAATATTGTTATGTGGGATGGTAAAAAAGAAGTTGCCGAAAATATCGTATATGGTGCATTGGAAAAATTGAAAAAAATAGCCAAAGATGGTAATGAATTGGCTGCTTTCTTGGAAGCTGTAGATGCGTTGAAACCTTCTGTAGAAGTTAAAGGTCGTCGTGTTGGTGGGGCGACATATCAGGTTCCAGTAGAAGTTCGTCCAGCGCGTCAACAAACATTGGCTTTGCGTTGGTTGGTTATGTTTGCACGTAAACGTGGTGAACGTTCAATTGAAGATAGATTATTTGGTGAATTGCGTGACGCTTTGAATGGTCAGGGTGGTGCGTTCAAGAAGAAAATTGATACTCATAAAATGGCTGATGCAAATAAAGCATTTGCACATTTCCGTTGGTAATCTGTATATAATAAACAAAATAAGGTAAAAAAATGTCAGTTGGAAAGACCGCTCCTTTACATATGTATCGCAATATCGGTATTATGGCCCATATTGACGCAGGAAAAACAACAACCTCTGAACGAATTTTGTTCTATACCGGCAGAACGTATAAAATTGGTGAAGTGCATGATGGTGGTGCAACCATGGACTGGATGGAACAGGAACGTGAACGTGGTATTACAATTACTTCTGCTGCAACAACATGCTTTTGGCGTGATCATCGTATTAATTTGATCGATACCCCGGGGCACGTTGACTTTACAATGGAAGTTGAACGCTCGTTGCGTGTTTTGGATGGTGCTGTTGCAGTTTTTGAATCTGTATCAGGGGTTCAGCCACAGACTGAAACAGTGTGGCGTCAGGCAGATCGTTACAATGTCCCCCGTATTTGCTTTGTAAACAAAATGGATCGTACTGGTGGTAATTTCTTCCGTTGTGTAAATATGATTCGCGAACGTTTGGGGGCAAATCCATTGGTAGTCAATTTCCCAATTGGTGCAGAAAATGATTTTGCGGGTGTTGTTGATGTTATTGAAATGAAGGCTATCGTTTGGGAAGATGATATGGGCAAAGACCCTCACATTAAAGAAATCCCAGAAGATTTGAAAGCACAGGCCGAAGAATTGCATAACAAATTGATTGAAGAAGTTGTAACATTGGATGATGCCATCATGGAGGCATACATGGAAGGCACTGTTCCAGATACAGCAACAATCAAAAAGTTAATCCGCAAGGGAACAATTAACCAAAACTTTAATCCAGTATTGTGTGGTTCTGCATTTAAAAACAAGGGTGTTCAACCATTGTTAGATGCTGTTGTTGATTATTTACCAAGCCCATTGGATATCCCTGCTATTAAAGGGACTAAAATGGATAAAGAAACCGAGGCGGAACGTCATGCGGATGCATCTGAACCTTTCAGTGCTTTGGCATTTAAGGTTGCGAATGATCCGTTTGTGGGAAATTTGATGTTTATTCGTATTTATTCTGGTAAATTAACTGCGGGGTCGTACGTTTATAATTCGAATCGTGATAAACGTGAACGCGTTGGTCGTATGTTGTTGATGCATTCTAATCAACGTGAAGAAATCAAAGAAGCATCTGCAGGTGATATTATCACATTGGTTGGGATGAAAGAAACGATAACTGGGGATACGTTGTGTGATGAATCAAATCCAATTATATTGGAAAATATTCATGTTCCAGAACCTGTTATCAGTATTGCTGTTGAACCAAAAACCAAGGCAGATATTGAAAAGATGTCTTTGGGCTTGCAGGCATTGGCCAAAGAAGATCCGTCTTTCCGTGTATCTGTTGACGAAGAATCTGGTCAAACGATTTTGGCTGGTGTTGGTGAATTACATCTGGAAATTTTAGTTGATCGTTTGTTGCGTGAATTTAAGGTTGATGTTAACGTTGGTGAACCACGTATTGCATATCGTGAAACATTCCGTAAACCGATTACCGAAGAATATACGCATAAAAAACAATCAGGTGGTTCTGGTCAATATGCACAGGTTAAAATTGAATTTGAACCATTGGAACCAGGTAAAGGGTATGAATTCGAAAACAAGATTGTCGGCGGTGCAATTCCAAAAGAATATATCCCCGGCGTAGAAAAAGGTTTAAAGATAGCACAACAGACAGGTGTTTTGATTGGCTATCCAACAGTAGATTTCAAGGCTACATTGGTTGATGGAAAGTATCATGAAGTTGATTCCAATGTATTATGCTTTGAAATTGCGGCGCGTGCTTGCTTCCGTGAAGCTATGAAGAAGGCATCGCCAAAATTGCTGGAACCGATTATGAAACTTTCGGTTAATACACCGGAAGAATATGTCGGTGACATTATAGGTGACCTGAACAGTCGTCGTGGACAAATTAATGGTATTGAAACACAGTTTGGTAATCAGCTGATTTCGGCTTATGTTCCATTGGCGAATTTGTTTGGATATGTCAAGACCTTGCGTTCTTTGTCACAGGGACGTGCAAATCCATACATGGAATTGTCACACTATGATGAAGTTCCGCAGAATGTCGCAGATGAAGTTATTAAAAAGCTGACAAAATAATAAAAAAAAGATTGTGATTTTTGATTTCTGGTTTATTATAAGGGATGAAATCCTAAAAATCGGAAATCAAAATTCAAAAATCATATTAACAAAAAGCCAAGCCTAAGGAGAAAAACTATGGCAAAAGAAAAGTACGTAAGAACCAAACCGCATGTTAATGTTGGTACCATTGGTCACGTTGATCACGGTAAAACAACTTTGACTGCAGCTATTGTTCACTATTATGGTGTTGGTGCCGATCGTGAAAAGGGTGTTGATAAAATTGATAACGCTCCAGAAGAACGCGCACGCGGTATAACGATTAACACTGCACACGTTGAATATGAATCAAACGAACGCCACTATGCACACGTTGACTGCCCAGGACACGCGGACTATGTTAAAAACATGATTACTGGTGCTGCTCAGATGGATGGTGCTATTTTGGTTGTGGCCGCAACAGATGGTCCGATGCCACAGACTCGCGAACATATTTTGTTGGCACGTCAGGTTGGTATTCCAAAAATCGTTGTTTATTTGAATAAATGTGACCTGGTTGATGATCCAGAATTGTTGGAATTGGTTGAAATGGATATCCGTGAATTGTTGTCTTCTAACGATTTTGATGGTGATAACGCACCTATCATCCATGGGTCTGCTGTTTCTGCATTGGAAGGCAAAACAGACGGTTTAGGCCAAGAATCTATTGACGCATTGTTGAAAGCATTGGATGAATTTGTTCCACTGCCAGAACGTCCAGTTGATAAACCATTCTTGATGCCAATTGAAGACGTGTTCTCTATCACAGGTCGTGGTACGGTTGTAACAGGTCGTGTTGAATCTGGTATTATCAAAGTTGGTGACGAATGTGAAATCGTTGGTTTACGCCCAACACAAAAAACAACTGTAACCGGTGTAGAAATGTTCCGTAAAATGTTGGATCAAGGTGAAGCCGGTGATAACGTTGGTTTGTTGTTGCGTGGTACAAAGAAAGAAGATGTTGAACGTGGTCAGATTATCTGCAAACCGGGTACAATTACCCCACATACAGATTTCGAAGCTGAAGTTTATATCTTGACAAAAGAAGAAGGTGGCCGTCATACTGCATTCTTTAGCAACTATCGTCCACAATTCTATTTCAGCACAACAGACGTAACTGGTACAATTACATTACCTGCAGATAAAGAAATGGTTTTGCCAGGTGATAACGTTCGTATCACAGTGCAATTGATTGCACCTATTGCTATGGACGAAGGACGTCGCTTTGCTATCCGTGAAGGCGGTCGCACAGTTGGCGCTGGTGTTGTATCAAAGATTATTAAATAAGGTAACTAACGGGTCAGTGTAACTGGATAAAATTAAAATAATAACGCCAGTGATTACTGGCCCGAAATAAAAAAAGGAAAACGAACAAATGGTACCTGCATCTAAAATTCGCATTAAATTGACAGCTTTTGATCATCGGATTTTGATGGAATCTGTAGAAGAGATTGTTAAAACAGCAAAACGCACTGGTGCGGATGTCGTTGGACCCGTTCGCTTGCCGACATTGGTTCAAAAATTTACGGTTAACCGTTCACCACACGTTGATAAAAAATCACGCGAACAGTTCGAAATCCGCAATCACAAAGCGGTTGTCGATATTGTTAATCCAACCCCTCAGACAGTAGATGCCTTGATGAAGTTGGATTTGGCATCAGGTGTTGACGTAAAGATTAAATTATAATAAAATATCAGGCTAGGTGTTGGCGGTGTTAAAATTCACTGCCAACCTACTGGCAATAAAAAGGCATAGAAAATGAAACGTAGCGGATTAATTGCAACAAAAATAGGAATGACGCGCCTGTATGATGATGCTGGCGCAGCGCACCCAGTAACAGTGTTGGCTGTGGGTGATTGTACAGTTATTGGTAATCGTACACAGGATAAAAATGGTTATATAGCAAATGTTTTGGGTATGTGCGAAGCAAAGGCAAAGCACGTTGCAAAACCACAAGCAGTTGCAGCCGAAAAGGCTGGTGTAAAACCTTATCGTAAGGTTGTAGAGTTTAGAGTTTCAGACGATTGTGTAATTCCAGTTGGAACTGCATTATTGGCGTCTCATTTTGTTGCCGGTCAATATGTCGATGTTCAGGCAACCAGTAAGGGTAAAGGCTTCCAGGGGGCAATGAAACGTCATAATTTTGGCGGTAAAGAAGCAACACATGGTGTATTAAAGGCGCACCGTTCTTTGGGTGGTACAGGTATGCGTGAATGGCCAGGCCGTGTTTTAAAAGGTAAAAAGATGGCCGGACAGATGGGAAATGAAACTGTTACAGTCCAGAATCTGCGCGTTTTTGGTACAGATAATTCTGAAAATTTGATTTTCGTCGAAGGGGCTGTTCCAGGTAGCAATGGCACGTTTGTTTTAGTTGCCGATGCGGTAAAGAAAGAACAGAAAGATTTGCCAGTTCCAACCGCACAATGCGATAATGCTGGACAAGAACAAGTAACAGAGAATGTTGCGGAATAATAACGGGCGACAGAATACAAGGTGATTTAAAATGCAGATAGATGTTATAAATTTTGATGGCAAAGCAGTCAGCAAGATTGATTTGTCCGATAGTATTTTTGGTTTGGATCCGCGCGCAGATATTTTGCACAGGGTTGTTACTTGGCAACGTGCAAACTCCCGTGCAGGTACACATGCCGTAAAAACTGTATCAGATGTTGCGGGCAGTGGAAAGAAAGCTTTTAAACAAAAGAAAACAGGTAACGCACGCCAGGGTGAAAAGTATAATGTTCATATGCGTGGTGGTGGTGTTGTTCACGGACCAGTTGTGCGTGATCATTCGATTGATTTGCCAAAGAAAATTCGCAGTCTGGGATTGAAGATGGCTTTGTCATCTAAGGTCAAAGAAGGTGCGTTGATGGTTATAGATTCAGAAAAATTACCAGCCGCAAAAACATCAGTGTTGGCCAAGCAAATTAAAAAGTTAGGCTTGACTTCGGCTTTGTTTGTTGGCGGTGCTGATTTAGACAGCAATTTCAAAAAATCTGCTGCAAATATTGAAAATGTTGATATGTTGCCGTCGATTGGTTTGAATGTTTTGGATATTCTGAAACACGAAAAATTGGTGTTAACAGCTGATGCAGTTAGTGCATTGGAAACAAGATTGGCATAATTTACACAGAGGTCAATAAAATGGCAGAAAAAAAAGTTAAAGCAGATAAAAAAATCGTTGCGACCGCCGGTATTTATGATATACTGCGTCGACCGATAGTTTCAGAAAAGGCAGCAAGACTGTCTGAAAATAACGGCATCGCATTTGAAATTGCTATGTCCGCCACCAAAGAAGATGTTGCGCGTGCGGTTCAGGCGATTTATAATGTTACACCGACTAAGGTAAACATTGTTGTTGCCAAAGGTAAGATTAAATCTTTCCGCGGTCGTGGAATTGGCACACAGCGTGCTGTTAAAAAAGCGTATGTGTCTTTGCCTGCTGATGCAAATTTGGATTTAGCAGCGCAGAACGCATAATAAATAAACGTCTTGGCAGATAATCCTGATATTTTATCGGACGTTAATGTCAAGACATATAATAAAGGTAAAAAAAATGGCATTAAAACATTATAAGCCAAATACGCCGGGAACACGTGGGTTGACATTGGTTGATCGCAGTGGTTTGCATCGCGGTGCACCGGAAAAGGCATTGACAGTTGGTTTAAAATCCAAGGGTGGCCGTAATAATTTTGGGCATGTTACAGTTATGCACCAAGGTGGTGGTCATAAACGTAAATATCGTTTAATTGATTTTAACCGTAAAAAGACGGACATGCCTGCAACAGTTATTCGTTTAGAATATGATCCGAATCGTACAGCGTTTATCGCGTTGATTGAATACAAAGATGGTGTTCGTTCGTATATTTTGGCACCACGTGATTTGAAAGCAGGGGATATTGTTATTTCTGGTATTCGCGAAGATATTAAACCAGGTAATGCAATGCCGTTGAAAAATATGCCAATTGGTACAATTGTTCACAACGTTGAATTGAAACCAGGTGCAGGCGGTCAATTGGCACGTAGTGCGGGATGTTATGCTCAATTAATGGGTAAAGACGGTGTTTATGCTCAGATTAAGATGAACAGCGGTGAATTACGCAAAGTTCATTCAGATTGTTTGGCTACGGTCGGCAGTGTATCTAATCCAGATCAACGTAATGTTAACTTAGGCAAAGCCGGTCGTGCACGTTGGTTGGGTGTTCGCCCATCTGTTCGTGGTATGGCAATGAACCCGAATGATCACCCAATGGGTGGTGGTAACGGTCACTCTAAGGGACATGAACCAGTGTCACGTACTGGTATTCCAGCGAAGGGTTATCGTACACGTACAAACAAACGTACTGCAAAGATGATTATCCGCAGCAGACATTTGGCAAAGAAAAATTAATAAAATAATAAACCCTGCATCTATATGGTGCAGGGAAAAAGAAAAACGGAGTAATTAATGTCTCGTTCAGTTTGGAAAGGTCCTTATGTTCATCCGTCTGTTTTGAAAAAAGCGGCCGTTGCGAATGAAACAAATGATCATAAACCAATTAAAACATGGTCCCGCAGCAGCACAATTGTGCCGTCTATGGTTGGATTGATTTTTGATGTTCATAATGGAAACAAGTTTATTCCTGTTTCTGTTACAGAAGAAATGATTGGACACAAGTTGGGGGAATTTGCACCGACTCGTACGTTCAAAGGCCATGCTGCAAATAAAAAAGCAGCGGCGGCGAAAAAATAAAGAAATAGGGTATAATTATGACAACGACAAGATATGGAATAAAAGATAATCAGGTTCGTGCATTCAATAAAATGATTCGCGTCAGTCATCAGAAGTTGAACTTGGTTTGTGATATGGTTCGCAATTTGCCGGTTGATCGTGCAATTGATGTTTTGAAATTTTCAAAAAAACGCGTTTCAGGTGAAGTTTTGAAAACATTATTGTCTGCGATTGCAAATGCGGAACATAATAAAAATTTGGCTGCAGATACATTGTTTGTCAAAGAAATTTGGTGTGGCAAGGCTTTAACAATGAAACGTGTTATGGCTGGTCCTCGTGGCAGTGCACGTCCAATTTTGAAACCATTTTCCAATTTGACTATCGTTTTGGAATCAGGGGTTGCACCAAGCAAGAAATCGGCTGCTAAAACAAAGGCTGAATAATTAGAACAAAAAAGCAAGTGGTATGGATTTTTATCCTGAATAAAATCAAAAGATTTCAAGAACATTTGCTGTGAAATTTAAGGAAAAAGAAAATGGGACAGAAAGTATCACCAATTTCATTGCGTGAATTTATCAATAAAATGACAGATTCTCGTTGGATTGCTGGCAAAAAAGAGTATGCATCTTTATTGGCAGAAGACATAAAAATTCGTAAGTTCATTGAAAAGAAACTGAAGAAAGCGGGATTGGCAAAAATTGTTATTGAACGTTTTGCCAAGAAAGTAGTTGTTACAATTCATACATCACGTCCGGGTATGATTATCGGGAAAAATGGTGCGGATATTGAAATATTGCGTAATGATATCAAAAAGTTGGTTAAGAATGACCAAGTTGTTGTTAATATTTACGAAGTTCGTCGCCCTGATTTGAATGCACAATTGGTTGCCCAGAATATCGCACAACAGATTGAAGGTCGTGTTTCTTTCAAACGTGCAATGAAAAAGGCAGTTCAAAATGCTCAAAAGGCTGGAGCACAGGGAATCAAAGTAATGTGTTCTGGGCGTTTAAATGGTGCAGAAATTGCGCGTAGTGAACAGATTCGCGAAGGACGCATTCCATTGCATACTTTGCGTGCTGATATCGATTATGCATCGATTCAGGCAAAAACAACATACGGTGTTATTGGCGTAAAAGTTTGGATTTACACAGGTGATGTTGTTAATAAAGAGAAGCTGGCTTCTGAAATGGCAAGACCAACAGAATATGCCGGTAGCAGCGAAAGGAAAACAAAGTAATTTTTGCCTGCATCTATATGGTGCAGGGAAAACAAAAATTGAAAAAGTAAAAAAGGTAGTTAGTTATGTTGATGCCAAATAAAACAAAATTTCGCAAACAGCACAAGGGCCGCATTCATGGTGTTGCCAAAGGTGGCAGTGAATTGGCATTCGGTTCATTTGGACTGAAAGCGATGACACCAGAACGTGTAACTGCACGTCAAATTGAAGCAGCACGTCGTGCAATCACACGTCATATGAGACGTATGGGAAAATTATGGATTCGTATATTCCCAGATGTTCCTGTAACCAAAAAACCAGCCGAAGTTCGTATGGGTAAAGGTAAGGGTGCAGTTGAATATTGGATTTGCCGTGTAAAACCGGGTCGTATAATGTTTGAACTGGATGGTGTTAAACCTGAAGTTGCATATGAAGCATTTGCATTAGCAGCGGCCAAATTGCCGGTGAAAACAAAAGTTGTTGAACGTAAGATCAACTAATATAATTTTTGCATCTTTGATAGGATGTTTAAGGCAAAAAAGGTTGAAAAAAATGGCAGAAAAAAAAGTTGAAAAAGAAGCTTTGACAACAGAAGCACTGCACAGCAAGTTGGCTGATTTGAAGAAAGAACAGATGAATCAGCGTTTCCAACATTCAGCGGGGCAGTTGCCAAAGACACACGTAATGCGTAAAACGCGTCGTGATATTGCACGCATAAAAACACAATTGAATGCGTCAAATAATTAAAATACCGATTTTTGTTGCGATTTCTAAATATTTAGTTATCATATAACAGAATTGGATTAAAAAACAAAAAATACAGTTGTCAATTTTGTCGGTTTAGTTTATGATTAATCCGGCAATTTTGAGAAACTGTCAAAGTATAAGGAATAATAGTTATGCCAAAACGTATACTGCAAGGAACAGTAACAAGTACAGCGAACGACAAAACAGTTGTTGTTGAGGTGGAACGTCGTTTCCGTCATCCACTGTATGGCAAGTTCGTGAAGCAGAATAAAAAGTATAAGGCGCACGATGAAAATAACCAATTTAAGATTGGGGATATTGTTGCGATTGAAGAACATCGTCCGATTTCCAAGACTAAATCTTGGATCGTTAAGGGGCACGTTGGTGTTTCCAAAGACGGCGCGGTAGAGGTTTCAGACTAAATACCGACGGATGTGAAGAGGTTCTTTGAGGTTTATATAAAATAAAACAGTCGGAACCTATAACAAAGCGGTGGGGGATGGCCCTGCCTGCAGTAATAAGGAAAAAACATGATACAGAATGAAACAGTTATGACGGTTGCTGATAACTCTGGTGCACGTAAAGCAATGTGTATCAAAGTTTTAGGTGGTTCACATCGTCGTTATGCAACAGTTGGTGATAAAATCGTTGTTGCTATTAAAGAAGCGATCCCACGTGGTAAGGTTCAAAAGGGAACTGTACAACGTGCAATTATCGTTCGTACAAAATTCCCGGTAAAACGTCCGGATGGTTCAATAATTCGTTTTGACGATAATGCGGTTGTTTTGATCAACAAAAATAATTTCGAACCAATCGGCACGCGTATATTTGGGCCGATTGCACGTGAAGTTCGGCGTAAATATGACGTTCAAAAGATTGTATCTTTGGCGCCAGAAGTTATATAAGATAATCGCAAGAGGGTACAAAATGAAAATTAAGAAAGGCGACGAAGTCGTAGTTATTTCTGGAAAATACAAAGGTGTGAACGGTAAAGTACTGGAAGCACGCCCATCAGAATCTCGTGTTGTTGTCGAAGGTGTTAACCGTCGCAAATGGCATATAAAGCCAACACAGGATCAGGCAGGTCACATTGTTGATCGTGAGGCCCCGATTCATGTTTCTAATGTTGCGTTGGTTGATCCGAAAACCAAAAAAGCAACACGTGTTGGGTATAAAATAGACGGTGACAAGAAGGTTCGTGTTGCCAAAAAGTCTGGTGCGGAAATATAACAATTAATTGTTCCCGCTGTTACGGGAATGTAAAACAGAGGATTAAAAAAATGCAAAGTAGATTGCGTGAAATTTATGAAAAAGAAATCGTTCCGGATTTAGTAAAAGAATTCGGTTATACGAATGCATTAGCGGTTCCAAAACTGACAAAGATTGTTTTGAATATGGGGGTTGGTGAAGCCGTTTCTGATAAAAAGAAATTGGATTCTGCAGCAGCTGATTTGACAGCAATTGCAGCACAAAAATCAGTAATCACACATGCGAAAAAATCTATTGCAACATATCGTTTACGTGAAGGTCAGGCGATTGGTACAAAGGTTACATTGCGTGGAAAAAGAATGTATGATTTCTTGGATAAATTGATTACAGTTGCATTACCACGTGTAAAAGACTTTCGTGGTTTGTCAAAATCAAAATTTGATGGTCGCGGTAATTATGCCTTTGGTATCAAAGAACATTTGATATTCCCAGAAATTTCTGTTGATAAAATCGATGCAATTCGTGGAATGGATATTGTTATTGCAACAACCGCAAAAACAGATGACGAAGCACGTGCATTGTTGACGAAAATCGGCTTGCCGTTGGTTTTGAAATAATTACAAAAGGTATTAAAATGGCAAAATTAGCGTTAGTAAACAAACAGAAAAGACGTGAACAATTGGTTGCTAAATACGCAAAAAAACGTGAAGCAATTAAAGCAAAAATGTCTGTTAATGCGACACCAGATGAACGTATTGAAGCAATGAAAAAATTGGCAAAGTTGCCGCGTAATGCAAATCCAACACGTTTGCATAATCGTTGTTCAGTGACTGGACGTGCACGTGGTTTCTCACGTCTGTTCGGTCTGTGCCGCCAGCAATTACGCGAAAAGGCGTCCAAAGGTGAATTACCGGGCGTTCGTAAATCCAGCTGGTAAAAAAAACAACCCAGTTGTGGACAATGCAACTGGGGTAAAACAAAAGGTATGGGTAATCCCATAACCATAAGGAGTAAAAGATGTCATTATCACACCCAATCGGAGATATGCTGACCCGTATTCGTAATGGGCAGAATGCCGGTAAAGAAACAGTCGTTGTGCCATCCAGTAAGTTGCGCGCAGCAGTATTGACTGTTTTAAAAGACGAAGGTTTTATTAAAGATTTTCGTAAAGAACAAATTGATGAAAATCGTTCCAACTTGGTTATTGAATTAAAGTATGTTGGCGGGAACGGTGCAATCCAAGAAATTTCAGTTGTATCCAAACCTGGACGTCGTGTTTATTCAGGTTCAGCCAAGATGCCACGCGTAATGGGCGGTTTGGGTATAGCGATTGTTTCCACACCAAATGGTGTCATGACTGATCACAAAGCACGCATGATGAATGTCGGTGGCGAAGTATTGTGCAAAGTTATATAATTAAAGTGAGGATTAAGTTATGTCTCGTGCAGGAAAATATCCGGTTATTTTAAAAGATGGCGTATCAGCGGCAATTGTCGATGGTGCGTTGGTTGTCAAGGGCCCAAAGGGTGAAATAAAATTACCTTTAGATACAAAAAATTCTGGTTTGGTCGATATTGTTGTTGATGCGAACCATGTTGTTGTAACCCCAAAAGATGCAGAAGATAAAGCATCACGTGCTATGTGGGGAACGATGACACGTAATATTCGTGCTGCCGTTGAAGGGGTATCAGTTGGTTTCGCCAAAGAAATGTACATGAAAGGCGTTGGTTATAAGGCATCTGTTTCAGGCAATAAATTGGTTTTGGTTGCGGGGTATTCTCATGATGTTATCATGGAAATTCCAGCGGGTTTGTCCGTAGAAATGGGTGGGGCTCAGACTGAATTTACCGTTCGTGGAATTGATAAATGCCTGGTTGGCCAGTTCGCGGACAAAATTCACAAAGTTCGTCGCGCTGATCCTTATAAAGGTAAGGGTATATTCTACAAAGGCGAAAAGATTCGTCGCAAAGAAGGTAAAAAGAAATAATTAAGGGTTGATTCCCGCTGTTACGGGAATTGAAAAAAAGGAAACACAATGTTAAAACATTTGTCTACAGATGAAAGACGCACGTTGGCAAATCGCGGTGCGTTAAAAAGAAAGAATCCGGGTAAAATTCGTTTGTCGGTTTTTCGTTCCGGTCGTCATATTGAAATCCAAGCGATTGATGATGTTCGCGGTCATACTATTTGTGCGGCATCTTCAAAGGAAAAAGCATTTTCTGGCAAGGGATGGAATGTAGCTGGCGCAGAATTAGTTGGCCAAGCGTTTGCACAACGTGCAGTCAAAGCAGGAATTGCAGAAAATTGTTATTTCGACCGTGGCGGTTATCGTTATCACGGCCGTGTAAAGGCGCTGTGCGAGGCTATTCGTGCCGGCGGTGTAAGAATCTAATGAAATATTACGGAGTTATATAATGGCACGTTTTGATGATAAAAAATTGCAGTCTGACAACCTGGTTGATAAGTTAGTTTCTATCAATCGCGTTTCTAAAACTGTAAAGGGTGGCCGCAATATGTCTTTTTCGGCATTGGTTGTGGTTGGTGATAAATCTGGTAAGGTAGGTTTTGGTAAAGGTAAGGCTTTGGAAGTACAAAGTGCAGTTCAAAAAGCGACCAAAGCTGCAAAGGCAAAAATGATACGCGTTCCGTTGAAAGAAGGACGTACATTACATCATGATGTTGAAGCAAAATATGGCGCCAGCAAATTGGTTGTTCGCAGTGCAGTTCCAGGTACGGGTATTATTGCCGGTGGTGCGTTGCGTGCAGTGTTTGAATGTCTGGGCGTTCAGGATGTTGTTGTTAAATCACAGGGATCAAATAATCCAAATAACATGATCCGTGCAGCGTTTTTGGCGTTTGCAAAAATGAACTCTCCAAAGACGGTTGCGGCACGTCGCGGCAAAACAGTTGCGGAAATTATCGCAGGGCGCGATGGTAGAAAGTCCGATGAGACAGTTGCTGAATAATTCAACAACAAAATATACGGAGTAAAGTTATGGCTAAGATTATTGTAAAACAGGTGAAAAGTATTATTGGTTGTCCAGAATCACAACGCAAAATAGTTGCGTCTTTGGGATTAGGACGTATCGGTAAAACCAAAGAATTGAATGATAATGCTGCTGTACGTGGTATGGTTGCAAAAATTTCACATTTGGTTGAAATTGTTGAAAAATAATTGTTAAACCGAGTGTACAGTTTTAGCTGTATGCGACAAATGGTCATATATTGATATTGACCACAGGATAAAAAAAGGAATAAAAATGAAACTGAATGCTTTGATGGATAATTTGGGTGCCCGCAGCAATGTTAAACGCGTAGGTCGCGGTTTGGGCAGTGGAATGGGAAAAACATCTGGCCGTGGTAACAAAGGACAGAAATCACGCAGTGGCTCACGTAAACAGGCAACGTTCCAAGGTGGTCAGATGCCAATTTTGCGTCGTTTTCCAAAATTTGGTTTTAATAACCCGTTCGCAAAAGAATATGCTACAATTAATTTAGGTGATATTGAAAAATTTATTGCGTCGGGTAAAATTGATGCCAAACAGGTAATAACAATGGACACATTGTTGGCTGCAAAGATTTTGAATCGAGCTATGTCTGGATTAAAAGTTTTGGGCAAAGGCGAAATCAAAACAGCGGTTAACATTATTGCCGATAAATGGTCAAAGTCTGCACAGGCGGCGATCGAAAAAGTCGGTGGTTCAATCAAAAATAAATAAAATGTATTTGCATCCCGTTTTCGGGATGCGATACTGATTTAGTATGGACAGGTGTCTATAATGAAATTGGTACGTGACTTTTTCAGTAATATGTCAGATTTACAGCGTCGTGTAATGTTTACATTGATGGCGTTGATTGTGTATCGTATTGGATCGTTTATCCCATTACCGGGTGTTAATGCGACGGCTGTGTTGCATTTGTTTTCTGGTGAAGGCAGTGGTATGATGGGAATGTTTGATATGTTTTCTGGCGGTTCTTTGTCGCGTATGTCTGTTCTGGCATTAAATATTTTTCCATACATTTCTGCGTCAATTGTATTGCAATTGCTTACCGCAACAAGTAAATCTTTAAATGAGTTACGTAAAGAGGGGGAATCCGGACGCATAAAAATAAATCAATACACACGTTATTTGGCAGTAGTTTTGGCGGTTGTTCAGGGATGGGCAATTGTTCGTGGGTTGCAAGCAATGGCACCTGTAAATGGTGTTGCAGCGGTTGTGAATCCAGGTTTGGCATTTGAATTATCTGCGGTTATTGCGTTAGTCGGTGGAACTGTGTTCGTTATGTGGTTGGCAGAACAAATTACTGCACGTGGCATAGGACAGGGGGCATCTTTATTGATTTTTGCGGGTATTATTGCCGAAGTTCCAACAGGTATTGCGAAAATATTTTCATTGGGTTCTGTTGGGCAAATGTCACCCGCGATGATATTGTTGGTTATTGCATTTGTTATCGGAATTGTTGCGTTAATTGCATTTTTTGAACAGGCACAACGTCGTATTCAAATCTTGTATCCACGTCAGGTTATTGCGAATGGGGTTACAAATACGAACGCATCATATTTGCCGTTAAAAATAAATATGTCTGGTGTTATGGGACCGGTATTTGCATCCAGCATAATGATGTTGCCTGCGTTTGTGCAGCGTTTTGTTCAAAGTGAAAATATGATTGTGCAAAGTGTTATGGGATTTTTTACGTATGGTGCATGGTCATACATAATAATGTACACTGTATTAATTGCATTTTTTGCATATTTTCAGACAGCGGTTATTTTTAATTCTGAAGAAACTGGAAATAATTTGAAAAATGCTGGTGGTTATATACCGGGGATTCGTCCTGGGGAACAGACTGTTCAGTATTTAGATGGTGTTGTATCGCGGACAACTGCAATCGGTGTGATGTATTTGGTTGTAGTTTGTGTAATTCCAATAATATTGAACACTCATTTGGGTATGCCGTTGGCAATTGGTGGTACCAGTGTATTGATTGTTGCGGGGGTTGTATTGGATACAATGAACCAGGTTCAATCGTATTTGGTTGCAAAACAGTACCGTGGGGTAATTGGCAGTAATACACAAAAGAAAGGGCGTTTTCGTTAATAAATATTAAAATATAACGAAAATAAAAACAAGATTTGACTTTTGTCGCATTTTGTATAAAATAATGCAGGCAAAATAAAATACATCCAGTAAATTGGGAAACCAAGATTTGGGTGTCGGGTATCGGGGTATGATAGTTTATTGTGCACCGTGTATAACAACAAAGGGAAAATAAAAGATGGCACGTATAGCAGGTGTTAACATTCCGTCAGAAAAGCGCATTGAAATCGCGTTAAGATACATTCATGGTATCGGACCAGCCAAGGCTGCACAAATTTGCCAAGCATTGGATTTAAAAGATGGTTTACGCGCAAAAGATTTGACAGACGCGGATGTTGTTAAAATTTCTAATTATATTGAACAGAACTTTACCGTAGAAGGTGACGTTCGTCGTGAAGTTGCGATGAATATCAAACGTTTACAAGATTTGAAATCATATCGTGGTATTCGTCATCGTAATCGTTTACCGGTTCGTGGTCAAAGAACACGTACAAATGCACGTACCCGCAAAGGAAAACGCGTTGTTGTTGCAGGGTCTGCAGTTAAGGGTAAATAAGATTTAGTATTGGGTAGAGATTAACACGTCAGTTAATTGAAGACATCTAAAAAAGGTAAAAATAAATGGCAGTTACAAAAGTAAAGAAAAAAGTTGTAAAGAAAGTATCACACGGTATTGCACATGTTGTTGCGACAAATAACAATACACGTATCACAATCACAGACCAGTCAGGTGCGGTTTTGACATGGGCGACCGCTGGTGCAAATAATTTTAAAGGTGCAAAAAAATCAACACCATATGCTGCGACTGTTGTTGCAGATGCCGTCGGCAAGAAGGTTGCAGAAATGGGGATGAAAACAGTTGATGTTTTGATGCGTGGTATTGGTCAGGGTCGTGAATCTGCTGTTCGTGGTTTGGCGAACGCCGGTTTGGTTGTTCAATCTATTACGGATACAACACGTATTCCGCATAATGGTTGCCGTCCAAAGAAAGTTCGTCGTGTATAATTGATTTGTATATTGATGATTAAAAATCCCGCAAGATGCGGGATTTTTTGTCTGTATATGTGAATTTTTTTGAAATATCTGATGATTATTTGTACATAATCAATGCGTCATATTCGGCGGCATCGGGTGCATGTGCACTGTGGGGTGGAACAGCGGAAACCAAATGTGCAACAGATACATTAGAACAAACAATGATTAAGTGCAAGACAACAGATGGAACGGATTGTAAATACCAAAGATTGGCGTACAATAATTGCACAATGCTTAATAAAAGGAATTCCCGATTCAAAAGAAATGAATAATTTATATGAAGCTTATATCAGAACTACGCCACCACAACCGAAGATGAAATAAAACAACAAGATATCCATACTATCTTTGGAAAGGTTTTGAATGTAAAAGTTGAAAAAGGAAAAGAGTATTTTGAAAAGACATACCATATATTAAGAACTAAGGGCGGATCAGAAGACCGAATTGTAAAAAAACAGTGATGCTGTGGCAAAAAAATGCACTGCAACAACGATAAAGAAAACATGCAGTTTAAAAGGTACTGGTTTATTTCGCAATGATAAACACTGCACAAAATGTAAAGAATGGTCAGAGGCCGAACCTGTTGTATGTGAATGAAAATGAAAAATAAAAAATTCCCTAATTGGGGAATTTTTTATAAACTTTTTAAGTATCTATACAATTCTTTAGAACTGAGTATCTGTACAGTTTTCAACAGATTCCGCCCATTTCTTACAATATTTTTTGCCAAATAATGGGTTCTTGGTTGTTGAACATTTTTGTGAACGTATACATCTGTGACAATTTAATGTTTCCCAATCGTATGTTGAAGTAATGCTTTCTTTATAGTTCCATTGATTAACTTGTTTAGAACCGATTAAGTCTAATTTGAATTTACCATCACTGCCGTTCGCGTTGTTCGAACCAGATGCGGCAATACCCAAACCTGTCGCTACTGCTACAGACCCCGCGGTTGCCGCTAAACCAGCCGTAGCAGAAAGCGCACCTCCAACAGCCAGTGACGCTCCCGCACCAGCCGTCGCTGCAACACCAGCTGTAGCACCTGCTGCAACACCAGCTGCAACACCAGCTGCAGCACCTGCTGTGAACACACTGGCAACAGCAACCGCAGTTACCACCAGTACCTTTCCGAATACATTTTTGGGTGGATTTGGTGATTTTGGTAATGCTGATGCGTCTGCAAATGCTATACAGGCCTGTCTGCCAAGTTCACGACGTGCATCTTTTGAATTTTCGCCCTGAATTTCTGCGATGCGTTCCCCAATAGTTGTATAATCTTGTAACATTTTTGCATTTAATTCATCATATTTTTTATAATAATTATCTTTTGCCTTTTTTAGTGCGGCATTTGCTATAATTAAACGCATTTGTTTGGTTAATTCGGGAAAACGTGCATTATCGGCACCTGTACCACCGATATTTTTACGTTCATTATTAATCTTCATTCCCTGAACTTCCCGTCCAGTCATGCAAAACTGTACCGTTGGATCAGATTCGATGGCATTAATAGCAGAATCAATATTAGATTGTAACATTGATATTTCAGATGACAATCTGTGTTTTTGATCAGAAGTTGCAGATGTTTCATTTATGGTTGCTAAATATTCTTCAACACTTGATAAACGTCCATCATCATTGACTTTTAAACTTTCCCAATAAATCGTGCCATCCAATACACCTGCCAACGGTGTTATTGGTCCCAATGTTGTTTGAGCATTTCCCACCATACCATTTACACGTCCTAATTCACCATCCGTTATCTGGGATACATCGTTGCGACAACTGTTGTATGCAATTTCTGCCTTACCATCATTGTTTGAATATTCACATATTCTATATTCCAAAGATCTGGCCCCCATATTTTCTTCAACCGTCAGTCCATTACAATTTTCTGTATCACCACATACCTTAATCATTGCATCATTGGCCGCTTTTTGACATTGGGTCAACATATTGTTATCAATATTCAACATTAACCCCTGAACCATTGTTGACAGTTCTTCATATACCTTATCACCCGTTATATCGGTATCGCCGTAAACCTTTTGACAACCCACTAATTTATCGTATGGACACATTCTAATAATTGTATCTGTATCCAAACCGATACAATTCAAATAATCTGTACCACATCTGTCATCCGATATTAAACATTGTTTAACTTCGGTCGTACATGAATCAACACGCATTGAAGCCAAACGTGCAACCACAAACCCCCAAACGTTAGACTTTTGAGCGTTGGCCGCATTGGATGAATCAATACCGCAATTATTTAACGGGATTTTGCAAACGTTTAACATGGTCTCGGGCCGTGACAGACACATATCATATGATCCATCGGGGTCATTTGGATCCATGTTATCCTTACACGCTTTTTTAAAGCAATCTGAAATTGTACCGATGCAATTTTGACGTGCATTATCTTCAGCAATCAATTCCGCCGATTTTAACTGTGGTGCCACATTTTGTAAAAAGGTATCCCAAACCTGTCCTGCAACACGTGTACACTGTTTGGTAACCGTTTCACACAAAGGTTTCTTTGACATCAAGGCATCATACGTAGATGCCGTAATTTCAATATTTGTGATGGCACCCTTGATTTGATAATTTTTGACACCAGCGCTTGTAGATTTTTGGGAATTTACATTATCCATAACAGACATTGATGTGCACGCTGTATAATCGGCCCCGCAACCAGCGGTTGTTTGCATGCATTTTGAAAATTCAATAACACACTGACCTAAATCATATTTATTTGCGTTTTGTATTTGTTCCAACGCTTCTTCACGTAATGCCCTTTGGGCGGCCTGTAATTTTTGTGCACTGGCCGTTTTACGTTGTGACAATGTATTTGAATATGCACTGC
>JAKSTF010000001.1 GCA_024402715.1 Alphaproteobacteria bacterium | reverse complement strand
ACTTAAATCTAACTTTTTACACTTTAACCCTTCGGAGATTTCTATGCCGTCTGCACCAGATAAACAAACTTCGTAAAACTCAACATTACTTGGAAAATTATATATACTATACAATTTCCCATTTTTGTCATCTTTTATTAATCCCATTTTCCCCAGATCACCAACCGGTTCAAATTTCGTTTTTTCTATAAATTTCTGTATATATGGAACATATTTTGCAATGGGGGCTTTGTTACCTTTTCCCTTACATTGGTATACTTTACCAGCTTTTACCTCTAACGTGGCATGGGCTTCTTCGTTTTCATCGCGTAATGAATATATTTGCGTTGTTCCTTTTTTTACCCCTTCATCATATCCACCATCACCAACACAATGCCCCATCATTTTTGATTCTGCATCCAATGCATCTGGGGTTAATAATTGCCTGAACTTCATTCCATTTTTAAAATCATGAACAATACAAGTGTCTTTTATAGTTTTTTCTAAATCAATTTTTTGTTGTTTTATTTTCGAATGCCATTTTTTTGATTCTGTTATCGCCAAATCATACGTTCCAATATTTCGGTTGGCTGATAATGCGTCTAATTTTACACCTGTTTTATTTTTAATTAATTCTTTGGTTATATATGCATTTGCAACGTTATATAAATAATCACGTATTTCGGTTAATTCATTTTTTACACCGTCTGGAATTTTTGTTTCATCAAACACATATGCAACATCCCCAGCTTTTAACCATTTCGGTGCATTTTTATCGTTTGTTGTAACAGATGTTATAAATTTACAATTTTTTATACGTTCATCCGTAAAATATGTTTTTATAAATTTACTTTTGAACCATCCAAAACATATCGAACGAATTAAATATTCTTTGTTATCTGCCACAAATTGTTTATCTTTTAATTTTTGCGCAGTTGTTTGCGGTTGCATCATAAAATCATCACGACGTTCGCGATTTTCATGCATAAAGCACACACGTTCCAAATAATTTAATACCGGTTTAACATCAACCAAATTTATAATTTCTGACATATAATATCCTTTATACTAATGCAGCCATTATATCACAAAACACATGATTTTTATAGTGTTACAAACAAATTATGGATAATAAATAAAACCGGCGATTGCCGGTTTTATTTATTTCGTCAATTTATCAATCAATTCATGCATCTGAGTTCGTGATACAAACGATAAAATTATTTGTCCAGCCCCACCACGACGTTCCCGCAATTCAACAGAAACACCCAAAGCATTGCTGATTTTTGTTTCAATTTCTTGGACTGCATCTGATTTTATTGATTGATTGACATATGCACGGGTTCCCTTTTTACGTTCACCCTGTTTTACCAATTTTTGCGTATCCGATACGGATAATTTATTTAAAACAATTTGTTTAGCCAATTCAGCCGAATTTTCCGCCACCGCAATTGTACGTGCATGTGATGCAGACAATTCACCGCTTTTAACCATTTCTAAAACTTCATTTGGCAATTCAGATATACGCAACGCATTACGAATATAACTGACGGATTTACCAATTAAACGTGATACATCATCCAATTCATATCCACATTTATCCATTAAATTTTTATACGCAGCCGCCTCTTCAATTGGATTTAAATTTTCACGTTGAACATTTTCAATCAATGCAATTTCCATCGCATTTTCATTACTTAACACCTTTACCAACGCCGGTATTTCTGCCAAGCCAGCCAATTTGCTGGCACGGTAACGACGTTCACCAGCAACAATTTCATATAAATACGGACGATTTTGAACTGCACGCAACAAAATCGGTTGTAAAACACCCTTTTCTTTGATTGATGCAGACAAATCCTGTAATTCTTCATCAGAAAACGTTTTACGTGGTTGGTCGGGATTTGCACCAATTTGTACCAAAGGTATCTGTTTTACAACAACACGTTCTGCACCGGATAAAACCGATATATTTGTTGCAACACCCATTTCTTGTTTTATTTCCGCCAATCCGCGTCCCAACCCAAATTTAGACGACATTTTACTCTCCTTCTGTTTTTTGAACTATTTCTGTTGCAACACGCAAATACGCCTGCGCACCGGGTGATTGAAAATCATACAACAACGCAGGTTTGCCATGACTCGGTGCCTCTGATATACGAATATTACGTGGAACAACCGTTTTAAACACTTTATCACCAAACATTTCACGTAATTCATCTTCAACCGCGCGGGTAATTCCATAACGTTTATCATACATCGTCAACAAAATCCCCAATATTTCTAATTTTGGATTATATTTTGTCTTAACTTCTTGAATCGAAGTTTCCAATTGTGATAAACCCTCCAACGAATAAAATTCACATTGTGATGGAATAACAACACTATCTGCCGTTGTTAAAGCATTCAAAGTTAAAAATCCCAATGCCGGCGGACAATCCAACAATATATAATCATAAAATTCTGCAACAGAAGCCAAAGCATCACGCAAACGAAATGCATTATTTGCAACATCCAACAATTCAATTTCCGCATTTCCCAACGCCATTGACGCAGGCATCATATGCAACCCCTGAACCGCAGTTGACAATATATTATCCCCAGCAGTTGCAGTTCCCATAATAACACCATAAACACTTTGCGGATGCGACGCACGATTAAACCCCAACCCAGTTCCAGCATTTCCCTGTGGATCCAAATCAACCAACAAAACACGTTTTTTTATTGCCGCCAATGACGTTGCAATATTTATCGCGGTTGTAGTTTTTCCAACACCACCTTTTTGATTTGCAAATGCAATTATTTTTACCATTTCACCCTTCCCTTTTTATTTTAACACCAATAAGATATAAAACAAAAACAGAATAGTCAAGTAACCTATTAAGAAAAATATTTTTTAACTAAAAACAATAAATTACACACCATTTCATATGAAATTAACTTTTAACAAGTCATTTTTATAATATTATTATAAAAAACATAAAACCAGCTAAAAACAACCGGTTTTTATCGATTTCATATGAAATTATTTTATATCGGAGATTATTGTAATAAAACCATCGCCTGTTTTTGACGGAATTAATTCATACTTAAATTTATATTTATGTTTGGCTTCATTTATCTCTGCCATAACTTCCCGGCCTTTTAATAAAAACAACCGGTATTTTGTTTTACCAACATAGTCTAAAATTTTTATTAACGATGCAAATGCACGGGCGGTAAAAACCGGCTGTTTTTCATAATATCGTATATTTTCGATAAAGTTTTCTAAACGACCATGAAAAATTTGTAAATTTGGTAAATCTAATTGTTTTTTTAATTCTGTTAAAAAAGCAACCTTTTTACCAATCGATTCAACACATGTTACATTCCATCCCAAAATCGCTAAAACAACACCAGGAAAGCCAGCCCCACTGCCCAAATCAATAATATCAACACCGTGGGGCAAAACATCTGCCAATTGTGCAGAATCTGCAAAATGTCGTCCCGCCACATCATTCAATGTACTGGGGGCGACCAAATTCATCCGTTTTGACCATTGTCGCAACAACGATTCGTATTGTTCAAATTTGACTTTATTGTTCATAAGCGGTATTCTATCATAATCATGATAAAAAAAGAAAATTTATTTATTGGTGCGTGTTTGGGATTGATTTTAATTGCCATGGGGGCAAATGTTTTACACACAGAAAATCGTAATATCGTCCCACAACACCAAGCGACAAAATATGGTTCGTTTTTGGCAGCACAACACGCAATTACCGTTAATGACTTTGGTGCAGCGGCACATTTTGTGAATGATTTACAGGATGTAAATTATTCAATGGTACAAAACGCTAAATATATTGCAGAATTTTTAAATGGCAATATGTCATCTGATGTTGAGGTATTAAAAAATGAAAAGAATACCGCCGCCAGAATGATATATGACGCATTTTTGGTTAACAATGACAATTGGACCGAATTATACGCACGTCATAAATCAGATTTTTCTGCATTGGCCGCGCCACTGCGAATATGGGCATCTGTAGCATCAGGAAACACATCGGATGCGTTAAGTTTTATTGAAAAATTACCAACGAACGATTCATGGAAATCTTTTATTCGCGGTCAAATTTTCGTAGAAACCGGTGATTTGGAACGTGCCACAGCAGAATTCGACAATGTAAGTACCGACTTTATGAATATAAATGATTACATATATATAATGTCGTTTTATCGTGACAACGATATGCCAGAACGTGCCGATGATTTACACAACGATTTTACATCCCGACCAGGTGGGGTATTTATGACTGATTTTGATAATATACCAAACTGGTCCAACTATATCGGATATAAAAACGCATTAGCATTTGATATGATACAAACAGTATCGCACAGCCAAATGATGATGTATTCCGATTTAATGTTATTAATGTTACGTTTTGCAGAAATAACAGGTCCATCTTTTACCTCTGAAAATGATGCAATAAATTATTATCTGGGGCAATTTTTCTTTAACAACGGTGGAAATTATCAATCTTTTTTTAATACAATCGATTCAAACAGTCCATATTATTTGTTTACAGTTATGCGGACAGCCGAAAAAACTGGCAATTTGAATACATTAAAATCGGCAATACAAAAAAATCCATTATTCGTTCCTGGAATTAATAAACTTATTGCAACCAATATAAAAAATGGAAAAAAGCACCAGGCGCTTCGTATAATAAATGCGGCACTGAATAACCAAAACATATCTGATACGATACGTGCATTTTTTATAAAAAATCGTGCAAATATACATTTCATGTTTGATAATCTTTCAGCTGCACAATCGGATATTCAAATTGCATCGAAAACATTGGTCACAGATCCAGAAATACTGTCATTACAAGCAAAAATATGGGCATCACAGGGACGCGAATTAGAAAATGCATATGATTATGCAATGAAACTGGTTCGACATGCACCAACCGATATTAATGCATGGAATACATTAGGATTGGTTATTGCCGCACGCGAAGGTCCAAATGCGGCACTGGAAATATTAGAACGCATTGGTCAAGCATCAGTAGAAAATTCTGCATTATTTGAATATCTGGGTGATTTATACATGAAAACAGGAAATATTCGAATGGCCCGCGAATCATATGCGCGCGCAATAGAATTATCTGATGATGGATTAATTATTGTACAAAAAATAAACAAAAAATTACGGGATTTAAAATGAATGTCGGGATTATTGGGGCTGGTGCATGGGGCAGTGCATTGGCAATAAACGCAACACGCAGCAACTGCGATGTTATATTGTGGGCATATAACGGTGAATACCGGTTATTTGACAATGTTGAAATGCCAAAAAACATAAAAATTTGCCAAGATTTAGCAGATTTAAAAATGTGTGATATATGGTTAATTGTAACCCCAGCCGCATTTTTTCGCGAAACAATTCGGAATGCGTCCAAATTTTATAACAATCAACCTGTTATCATATGTACAAAGGGTGCTGAAATCCAAAAAGACAATTTATACTTTATGTCTGAAATTTTACAACAAGAATTACCACAATGCAAAAATTTTGGGACATTGGCTGGTCCACAATTCGCCCAAGAGGTCGCAATGGATGTCCCAACAGGATCAACCTTAGCAACAAACAGTGATTTTGCATGTAAAATGGGAACAAAGGCATTGAATCATATTTATTTAAGCAATAGTACCGACATAATTGGAACAGAAATATGCAGTGTTGGTAAAAATGCAGTGGCATTAATCTGTGGTTATATGAAAATTAGTTCACGCGGAGAAAACGAACGTGCATTGATATTTACACGTGCCTGGAACGAGGTTATTAAAATTGGTTTGGCCATGGGTGGACAAATCCAATCATTTTTAGATTTTTGTGGTATTGGTGATTTATTTTTGACCGCAACATCTGAAACCAGTCGCAATTTTTCAGCCGGTTTATCTATCGCCAAACACGAATCTGTTACAGATTCAACAGTCGAAGGCATTTCTGCATTAAAGGCATTGGTTCATCGCGCACAACAAATGGGTATAGAAACCCCAATATTATCAAATATGAAAAAAATAATGGATATATAAATGATATAAAAACGTATTTTTACGTTAATAAAACGATGCATAAAAATACGTTTTTATATAAAATATATTCTAAAAAATCTAAGACTTCTAATATCTATAAAAAAAACGACAAAAAACGCATACGCGGCAACAAGTTCCAGTATATATAAAAAATAGTTATTATTAAAAAACAGCTTTTAATCCAAACATCAAAAATGATTTATTTGATGAAAAACCGGTTGAAAACCAAGCCTCTACGTTTTCACTGTATTTATATCTGAATGATGCAACCAGCGTATTATCAATATAATTTTCAAAATTATGGTGCCAAATACCGGTATCTGATAAAATATATGACATTGATAAACTGTAATTTAATATATCGTAACTAAGGCCAGCACCAGCTGACAAACCATCTGAAACAGCACCTGTTGGATCTTCATCATAAATTACACGCGTATTTAAACCCAAAACCCAACTGTTATATTGTAAATTCATCCCCATAGATGCCTGCATTCGCCAATCAGCGTTAACATCATATGAAAAATAATCAGGTCTATAATGTTCTGGTGCTTTTGTAAATGATGAAGCAAAAGAATACACAGATTTTAATTTGCCAGTAGGGCGCCTTATTTTCAATCCGAAATCCGCAGTATAATCGTAATCATCTGTTATTCCGGCCACCGATACACCATATTGCACCCCAGAAAAAGGAACAGATACAATATTTGCACGCAACGCCTTGTATCCCGTAGTTAAAACTGTATCCGCAATAATTGGACCACGTTGTGAAATCTTGTCATAAAATAATGGTCTATCATTTATACGCAAAGCCCCAACATCCGGCAGCCCAACCCCAAGTTTACGCGCCACAGATTCCATCATTCCAAATTCAATACGAAAAAATTTGCGGTTTTCCCAGAAAACAAATGCTTCACGCATGAAATTGTCTTCATTAATCGCAACATCATCAATCGCATAAACCATCCCCAACGAATGTTGCGATCCCAGACGATATTGCATTTGAGCACGCAAACGCCAATCACCAATAAAATCCGGCTTTTTTGTATCATTTTTAATAAAACCAGCCGTTCCATATCCAGTTAATCCAAATGAATAATTCCCAACATTATATTGAAATGCATCCGCAGAACCGATAACACCACAAACCAATACAACACTATAAAATAAATACCGACTATAAAAATTCATACAATTACCTTATTCTTTAGTATCTTCTAAAACAGCCGCTTTTAACTTTGAAAATGCCCGTTCTTCAATTTGTCGAACCCGTTCACGTGAAATACTGTATTTTTGAGACAATGCCTCTAATGTTAAAACAGGATCACTTAACCTTCGTGCGACCAGAATTTCACGATCACGTTGGGGCAGGGCATTTAAATGTCGACGCAACAAATCATATCCACGTCGTTTAAATTCTACGTTTTCCATAACTTCAGCAACATTTTCACGGTTATCCGGCAAATTCGATAAAATATCATGCGTTTCATCATCAGAATAGGCCGGTGTATTTAATGAAACATCACGTGCACCGATTCGTGTTGACATACGCTGGACATCAGTTTCAGGAACCGCCAGATATTCCGCAACACGTTTTGTTTGCTCGTCTGACATGTTGTTGTCCATTATCCCTAATGCCCGTTTTGCACGTGCAAGATTAAAAAATACACGCTTTTGATTTGCAGAAGTACCTATTTTTACAATAGACCAATTATTCAATATTGTTTCGTAAATTTCTGCCCGAATCCAGAACATGGCATATGTTGAAAAACGAAAACCTTTTTCGGGATCAAATTTTTGCATTGCCTGCATCAAGCCCATATTACCACTGGCCACCAATTCTTGCACAGGGATACCATAATTTTTAAAATCATATGCCACAGACACAACCAACCGTAAATGACTGGCCACCAATTTTTCTGCGGCAAATTTATCTTGATTTTTAACCCATGCAACCGCGTATTGATATTCCTCTTCTGCAGTTAGAATCGGAAACTGTTGTATCATTTTTAAATATTTAGAAAAACTTACATCTTCCACCCCCCCACGTCCGGCATCCAAACTTGGGGCAGAATAAACAGTCAAAGCGTTCTTGATTTGCTTTTTCATAACTTTTATAGTATAGAATCATCATTATACTATGTCAAACAGGAGATTATTCGATGACATCAATATTGGAAAGAAACAATAAGGTAAATCAACCAAAGAAAACACGTGAAGAATACGCCGAAGATGCGTTATATCGTGAGGTTTGGGAAGAGGTTAACAATGAAAAAACCACTAAGTTTATAAAAAAATATGCAAAACATATGCTTGGGGCCGCATTAATTATTGTTGCCATTGCTGCATCAATTCAAATTACGGTTAACATACATACCAACAGTAAAATCAAATACGCTGGATTGTATGAAAACGGTATCGTTAATGCGGATGCTGCTGTTTTAGAATCTATTTCAAAAAATTCCAACGGAGCCATCGCCGATTTAGCATTGTTTCAATCTTATTTATTGGATAAAGATATAGAAAAATTGGAAAAATTAGCAGAACACGGTTCAACACGTGATTTTCGTGATTTAGCAAAAATGCATATTGTTGGATTACGTGGGGATGATATGACCGCACATGAGGTTGCCAGTTATTTAAATAGTGCAAATACAAAAAAATCACCATTTTATTATACATCACGTTTAACCGTAGCACGTAAATATTTAAGCGATGGTGATCGTGATGCGGCCAACCGTATATTAGATGAAATAATAAATGATGCAGATACACCGGCAACAATTTCTGCAACAGCCCAAACATTGAAATAGGGTAACAGGGGGATAAAATGAAAAATTTAGTTTCAATTCTAGGGTGTTTAGCGGGATTATGTGCCTGTTCAAGCCACGATCCGATATTACCAGGAACAAGAACCGCAGTATTTAGCACAACACAAAAAAATATATTAAATATAAATATTGAACAATTGCCAGAAACATCGCCAAAAATATCTGCGGAACAAAACGAAAAATGCACATATACCCAAGACCAAGAAAACGTCATTTGGGATGGAGAAAAAAAGGTTTTTAGCGGTTTTCCAACAGGTAATTCTGTAAAAAGTGTAAAAAAACCTGTATGTAATGGAAATTACATATACGCAGGTTTAACAACCGGTGAATTGGTAAAAATTGATGCAAAAAATCGTCAAATTGCCTGGATAGCAGACGTGTACCGCAACAGTAACATGACTGGCGGTGCGACAATTGTAGATATAATTGCCCCAATTGTAATAAACGGTACCAACATATACGCAGGTGGTTTGGGCGATGCTTTGTGTAAAATTAATGATAAAACTGGGGCCAAAACATGGTGCACAGATATCAGTGTTGGTTTACCTTTTATTGTTACACAAAATGCGATTTTTGTTGTATCTACGGACGATAATTTATATGCAATTCGTCCCAACGATGGTGCGATTTATTGGATGTCACCAATAAAAAAGCAAATTACACCCGAATATCACAATAAAAACATACATGTTGGCAACCAAATATTTGATGCAACAACAGGAAGTTTAATAAAATAATGCGTATGTTAAAAAATCCCGTTTTCAACGGGATTTTTTTATATCAAACATGACAATGTTGCACCAGAATTTTTCAACCAAAACCAACCTATTCGATAATCTGTTGCATAAACTGTTATCAAAAACAAAGATAATATTCCGATTACAACAATTATATCACTTTTTTTACCACGCATACAATACAGCGATATATTATAAAACAAAAATAAAATATACGCATCTACAATCAAACTGATAACCCACATTGATGTACAATTAAACGCCAACGAATTTAGTACCAAAATTACTGGATAAAGAAAGAAAATCGATGCCAAACCTTTAATTGCAATTTCCCAATCACGTTCACCACCGGTTATTTCTGATAACAACATCATCAGTCCCCCCAATACAAACAACATTGCAACCGCCAATACTGGAATTATTACAATTGCTGTAAAAACAGAACTTATCGTAACCGTTGCCCCACCAATCAATCGTATTAATAAAACAGATATTCCACCCAATAATCCATACAAAAAAGCCTGTAACATAGATTCATCCATATTTCCATCGGCAACTATTTTTGTAAAATAACGTCTTGGATTAACCAAAATATTTTTTACATGCGAAAAAGCGCTTATCGTCCTATTAAACATTTAATACTCCTCTATTTGATTATTTGTATTTTTGCTTTATAATAATAAAAAATCAATGGAAAAAACAATGATAAAAGTAACTATTGCTGGACGACCAAATACTGGTAAATCTACACTGTTTAATGGCTTAACAAATACTCGTGATGCACTGGTCCATGATAGACCGGGTGTTACACGCGATTGTATATGTGGAATCTTTGCGGACAGACCATATTCTTTGTGCGATACAGCCGGTTTAGAAAAAGCATCAAACGGTATTGCATGTGATTCAACCAATATGGCAATTTCAGCCATTACTGATGCAGATGCAGTGTTATTTGTTGTAGACGGTCGTACAGGTTTAACGGATGAAGATCTGCAATGGGCACGCTTAGTACACCGAAAAACACATGCCCCTGTATTATTATTAGCAAACAAAGCAGAATCTGCAAAACGTATGACGGATATTCAAGAATTTTATAAATTAGGTTTTGGTGAACCTGTAAAAATATCTGCAGAACATAAGACGGGATTTAATGCAATTTATGATTTTTTGGACAAAATAGCAGAAAAATCGTCAGATGAAACAGTCGAACAAAATAAACAAATTGAAGATAATAAATTAAAAATTGCTATCTTGGGACAACCAAATGTTGGTAAATCTACACTGGTAAATCGCATATTAGGCGAAAACCGGCAAATCGTGCGTAATGAACCCGGAGTTACACGAGATACAGTAAAAATTCCAACACACTTTTATGGACGTGAAATTTTATTAATGGATACCGCAGGTCTGCGACGCAAAGCCGGTGTTACAGATGATGTTGAAACACTGTCTGCATTAAAATCGTTGGATGCAATTGAACGTGCAAATGTTGTTATTTTGGTGGTTGATGCCACACGTAATATTGAAAATCAAGCACTGGGGATTGCAGCCCGTGTTTACAATGCCGGGAAAATTTTATGTTTGGCATTAAATAAATGGGATTTAATAAATCCAGCGGAACGTGATGAAAAATTATTAAAATTAAAACACCAATTCACAAATTCATTTCACCAGATTATAAAACCAATGATTTTGGCCATATCTGCAGAAACAGGCACGGGTGTTCAAAACATGTTTCGTCGCATTTACGAACAATGGGATATATCAAATGCCCAGGCACCAACCAGTTTAATTAACCGTATCATAGAAAACTTAGTAACAACACGACAACCACCAATGTCACGGTTAAAACGCCCAATGAAAATAAAATTTGCACGTCAAACAGGACGTCATCCAATGCGGATAACGATAAATGTTGGTGGTGCATCTGATATACCAGAATCATATACACGGTATTTACGACGTGGCCTGGCAACCGAATTAAAATGGGATCATTTGCCAATTGTTATTGAATATAAAAAAGATGAAAATCCATTTGATTGAATAAATCGTTTTTACACAAAAAAAACTGGGACTACACAGTCCCAGTTTTTTCACGATATCTATCGTTATTTATCACGAATAATCGCACCACATTCAGATGAAACTGCAGCAATTATATTATCTTGCATTTTTAACAATTCAACATCAGTCATATTTTCATGAGGAATAATTGTTATTGTAAATGCAATTGATTTTTTGCCATTTCCCATATCAAATGTATCGAAAACAATAATATTTTTTATACGGGAATCTGTCTTGGCCGCAACTGATACCAGTTTATCCGCAGGTGTATCTGTATCAACAATAAAAGCAAAATCGCGTTTAATCGGTTGAAAATCAGATAAATCTTCAAAATTCTGTGACACTTTTTGCGGCAGGTTCATAATGTCATCAACAATCGCAACACATACATTTGTTTTAATTTTCATTGCACGTGTAACTGCTGGATGTAGTTCACCAAATTCTGCAACAATAACACCATCACAAACGATTCGTCCATATCTGAACGGATGTGCCCAACGTGGGGCATTATCAGTCTGGACATCAAATTTTTGATTGTTTAACAAAGCAATAATATCTGCTTTGGTATCATAAACATCAACTGGACGATTACGGCGTTGCCAATGTTTGGGCGACGTGTCACCTGTACGAACGATACAAATCTGTGTATGTTGTTCTTTTGGATTATTTCCGTCAAATACGGTTCCTAATTCAAACAGATTTAAATCTGGATATCCACGTTTTTCGTTGTCGGCAACAAACATTAACATATTTCCCAA
Source organism: Alphaproteobacteria bacterium (assembly GCA_024402715.1). Classification (GTDB taxonomy): domain Bacteria; phylum Pseudomonadota; class Alphaproteobacteria; order Rs-D84; family Rs-D84; genus Enterousia. The sequence goes on along the minus strand of JAKSTF010000001.1, from coordinate 141,122 downwards.
CAATGTATTTCGTGCTGTATTTAATTCCGCTGTAATCGGATTAGCAACTATAATAGACGGTTTGTCAAACAGCAATGCCTCAACCTTTGAATCACCAAAACCAAAAGACTTGCATTCATTTAAACCACGTGCAGACAATTTTAGCTTTAAATCAATATCTTGTGCATTATGCTTTGCTGTAAAATCCGCATGACGTTTAGCAGAAGTTGCAATTTTATCATACCCATAAATACGCATTAATTCTGCAACAATAGTTTCAGGTATTTCTATATCAACACGTGCTGATGTCGGTACAATTTCCCAAACATCACCATTATCAGAAATATTATAACCAAATTTTTCTAAAATTTCACGTTGCTGGGCCATTGGTATATCAACACCAGTTTTTGCATATAATAATTCTGGTTTATATATTATTTTTCGTGTTTCTAATGGAATTTGTCCGGCCATTCCACATCCACAGATTTTACCACCACAAACATTCATTATCATTTTAATCGCCTGATGCATCGCAATACGCGAAATTGTTGGATCAATTCCACGTTCATAACGATATGAAGCATCTGTTGATATACCAAAACGTTTTGATGTTTTTCTGACAGACACCGGATCAAAATATGCACTTTCTAATATAATATTTTTAGTGTTATCTGTTGTACACCCACGTGCACCACCAATAACACCAGCCAAAGCCAAAACCCCATTGTCATCTGCAATAACAATATCATTCACAGTTAATTTATGGTTATTTCCAAATAAATCTGTAAAATCTTCACCATCTGTTGCCATACGTATTTTAATATTTCCACAAACTTCATCTGCATCAAAACAATGCATTGGTTGCCCCATATCATAACAAATATAATTTGTTGTATCTATTGGGGCATTTTTTGGATTTATACCAATTGCTGTTAAACGTGACACTATTTTTGGGGCAGACGCACGGACAGTTATGTCTGAAATTTCACAAAATTGATAAACTGCACATTTATCTGTTTCAATAATTGCCTGGCGTACTGATTTTGGTGTATCTTGAATATTTATTTCCTGCAAAACATACTTACCAGCACCACAAACACTTAAATCATGTGCAATTCCGCGAACAGATAAATAATCCGGTCTATTTGGGGTAATTCCAGCCTCAAAAACAATCATTTTTTCTAGAATAGAAGAACCTAATTCTGTATTATCCGGCAATTCTATAATACCACTGTTATCAGTATTTACCCCCAATTCAAAACCACTGCACATCATACCATTTGATTCAACGCCACGTAATTTTCCGCTGCGAATTTCATGTCCTTGAATAACACATCCAGGTTTTGCCAAAGCAGAAATCAAGCCTATACGGGCATTTGGTGCACCACAAACAACCTGATGCACAGAAACACCATCGTCAACCTGTAAAACATGTAAATGATCGCTGCCTGTTACCGGCTGGCAATCAACAATTTTTGCGGCCACAGGTACAACCGTTTCTGTAACAGAATCAACCTCTAAACCGGTACGTGTTAAAATATCGGCAATTTGTTCTGGTGACATATCAGTTTGTAAATAATCAGTCAACCAATCATAAGTCCATTTCATATTATACGCTCCTTTATTTGCCTGCCATTTTTAACCAACGAATATCACCGTCATAAAACTTTCTTATGTCATCAAAACCATATTTCAACATTGCCAATCTATCCCAACCAAAACCGAAGGCATATCCCTGGTATTCATCTGGGTTAATATTACAATTCCTTAAAACATTCGGATGAACCATACCAGCACCCATAATTTCTAACCATTTATCACCATGCCATTTCATATCAATTTCAATACCTGGTTCTGTAAAAGGGAAATACGACGGCCGAATACGTAATTCAACATTATCTAAATTAAAGAATTTTTGTAAAAATACACGAATGTCAGCAATCAAATCCGACATTGTTATATTTTTACCAATATTTAATCCTTCGATTTGATGGAACATTGGACTGTGTGTAGCATCCATTTCTTTGCGATACGTCGCCCCGATACCAAACATTTTAATCGGTCCCTTTGATTCATCCATACTACGAATTTGAATTGCGGATGTTTGCGTACGCATAACATTATCATTTGGCAGAAAAAATGTATCCTGCATATCACGTGCTGGATGATATGATGGGGTATTTAATGCGGTAAAATTATGCCAATCATCTTCAATTTCCGGTCCAGTACGTAATTCATAACCAAAAGATTCTAAAATATATGATATATCGGCCAATGAACAAGTTAACGGATGTAAAGTTCCAAAATTTTCAGATTCTGGATTTAACGTCATATCTAACTTTTGTTTTTCCAACCCCGCCATCATAACGGCATTTTCTATTTCTATTTGACGATTTTTAAAAGCCTCGCGCAATGCGGTATTTTCCAAATTTAATGCTGCGCGTTGTTCATTGTCCAGATTTTTCATTTCCTTTAATCTGATCGTCATTGTTCCATTTTTTCCAAACACAGATGCATATAGCGTCTGTAATTCTTCCAAAGTGTTTACATTTCTAATTTGTTCCTGCATAACTTATACCTTTAAAAAATTAAAAAGCCGTCATTTGACGGCTTTTATTATTACAAAACAAGCATTCGCCGCCAAGGGTTTATTTCGCATCGGCACCGATAAATCGTTTTGCAGTTTCAACCAATTTCGCAAAATTTGCATCACCAGCGTATGCCATTTCGGCTAATACTTTACGATCCAGAACAACACCGGCCTTTTTCAAACCATTCATGAACTGGCTGTATGTCAATCCGTTACCACGAACTGCAGCATTAATGCGGACAATCCACAAACTGCGAAATTCACGTTTTTTAACGCGACGATCACGATAAGCATACTGCCCCGCTTTTTCCGTTTTTTCACGTGCAGCGCGATATGTCGTGCTATGACGTCCCAAGTATCCCTTGGCACGTGCCAATATTTTACTATGTTTCTGTTTTACGGTTGTACCGCGTTTTACTCTTGCCATAATTTAACCCCTTTTATTTCAAACCATATGGGGCCAAGATTTTAGCCTGTCCAACCATATTATCATTCAAATATTGTGGTTTTGAACCCGCATTATTTGCACGTGCAGATTTGTGACGTAACAATTTTTTGTGGGCATTTCTGGCAACGCGAATTTTACCGGTTGCAGTCATAGATGCGCGCTTTTTCAAGTACGACTTTGTTTTTAATTTTGGCATTTTCACCTCTTTTTGTTTACCCTGATGGCAATGCCGTGCCACTTTGGATGTTTACTGAAAGTAACGCTGTTATTCTGGCATAATAAAACAAAAAATCAAGTTTTTATTGAATGTTTTCTTTTTATAGATTAAACTATACATGAAATGATTTATAATAAAATATCTTCCCGTGTGCAATCACTTATAAAATCTGCCGCAATGGCGGCGGTTATGCCTATATTGTTTATTTATATAATGATTGCTAAACCAGATTATACAATAATGAATGCGCTGGCACACATTGTTCTGCCCGCTGCAGAAACAATTGGAGATATTGTAACTTGGCCTGTTCGGGCATTTGGCGGACGTGTACAAAAATTACACGAACTGTCCGAATTACGTGCCGAAAACGAAGAATTACATAAACAATTGCAGGCAGCATTACGGAACCAGGTATCATGCGATATTGCAATACGTGAAAACCAAAAGATGGCACGTGAACTTGATATCGTACAAAACGAACCTTATGATGTAGTTCTTGCTGATATTGTACATGATAATACCGCATTTCATCACAGCAATTTCTTCATAAATAAAGGATCTAATCAAGGTTTATCAAAAGGCATGATCGCAGTATCATTAGATGGAACCTTGGTCGGCATAATAATTGATTCTGGAAAAACATTTTCTAGAGTACGTGCAATTAATGATTCTGAATCAAACATAGCTGTTCGAGTGGTTGGTTCCGAAATTTATGGTTTTATGTCGGGTAATGGTGGACAACAGCCAACAATTGGTTTTTTTAGTGATCCTGATTATCAACCAACACCTGGTACAAAATTAGTAACAAGCAACATAAGTGGTATTTTACCAGCAGGTATTCCCGTTGGAACGATTATTAACAATACAGATGTTGATATTGTTCATGTTAGTCGTTTATCACGTGTAATGATTTTAAAGTTCAATAGTCAAAACGAATACAAATGAAAAACAGTGTTAAACGATTTTTTTGCACTATATTTCCATTTTTAACAACGCTTGTTTTATGGCGGTTGTCTGTTCCATTTTGGAATCCTGCGGGAATATTGGCAATAATACCTATTTTTTATTGTTCATTTGTTAAACCTGTTCCTTGGTTTTCAGTGATTTCTATTTTGTTTTGCTTTTTAATTGATTATAAATTTAACACATTGGTATATTGGACAGTATTATATTGTTTGGTATATTCCATAAATGGTTTTCAAGGATTTATAGATTTACCACGTGCCGGAAATCGTGCAATTGTCGCTTTTATGATATTTTTTGGGGTAGGGGTGCTGATTTTATCGTGTGTCCACATCAGTTTATCAAATGTAATTCGTGCATTATGGATATTTTGTTTGGCATCGATATTATATATACCAATTACAGGTCTGATTGCAAGGATTTGCGATGATAGATAAAGAAGTTGCCCGTGTATTTGATCGACGTGCTGCATTGTTTTTAACAGGCGGAACTATACTAACATCAGCATTAATATTGCGAATGTTACAAATGCAATTATTTAATTACCAAGAATACACAAAAAAAAGTGAAAATAATTTATTTCGTATTCAGATAAATATGCCAGAACGTGGCAAAATATTGGCAGCATCTGGGAAACCAATTTCACGCGATGCAAAAATTTACAGAACATATATAATTCCAGAAGAATCGAAAGATTTAAACAAATTAATTGATGAAATTACATCAGAATTAAATCTTAGTGCAAAAAAAGTAAAAAAAATACGCGAACGTATAAAAAAACAACCACGTTTTCAACCTGTATTAGTCAGTGAAAATTCGGAATGGTCAAAATTAGCAAAATTACGTGCAAAAAATTTACCAGGTTTACGTATAGACAGCGGTTTTGTTCGATTATATGAACTGGGACCAGCTGGTGCACAAATATTTGGATATATAGGTTCGCCTGAAAAATCTGTACCAAATGCACCGTTTTTCACAACAGGAATAACCGGTTTAGAAAAGAAATTCAACGACAAATTAACGGGGACACTAGGTCAAACCGTAATGATTACAAATGCAGTTGGACGTGTTACAGGGGAAGATAAATCTCAATATATTGCGACGATTCCTGGACAAAATTTACAAACAACTATAAAAGACAATGTTCAACGTGCATTGTATGATGCATTAGTTCCACATAAAGCAGGATGCGGTGTTGCATTAGATATAGAAACAGGTGATATATTGGCAATGGTATCTATTCCCAGTTTTGATCCTAATATATTTGGTGCGGATGACGGTGGTGAATACATATCACAATTGCGTCGTGATCCAGCAAATCCATTTATGAATAAAACCCTGGAAGGGTTATATCCCCCTGGATCAACATTTAAAATTGTTGTTGCACTGGCCGCATTAGAATCTGGAGCAATATCACCAAATGAAAAAATATTCTGTCCAGGCCATTGGGATTATGGCGATCATAGATATCATTGCTGGGAATCATATGGACATGGTTGGGTTGATTTAGCAGCTGCATTAAAGCATTCATGTGACACCTATTTTTATCAGGTTGCCTTAAGAATTGGTATTGATTCAATCAAAGCAATGGCTGTAAAACTAGGATTTACAGAAAAATATATGGAAGAAATAATTTCACGTGAAATGCCAGGAATAATTCCAGACAGATATTGGAAAGAACGTAAAATTGGTAGTCGCTGGGTTCATGGTGATACAATTATTTCTGGTATCGGACAAGGATTCATTTTAGCAAATTGTCTTCAATTATCGGTTATGATGGCGCGAACAGCATCAAATAAAGTTGTTATTCCACGTTTAATCCACTCCGAAAGACAATCGTTTGCACCATTGGGCCTGCAAAAAAAGAATATAAATTATGTTTTAATGGGGTTAGAACAAGTTACCCGTCCTGGTGGAACAGCTGCTGGCAGTGCCATAAATGTTGATGGTATGAAAATGGGTGGAAAAACCGGAACATCGCAAGTTCGCAGTATTTCCAAGGCAGAACGAGCATCAGGTGTTCTAACCAACGAACAACTAAAATGGAATATGCGAAATCATGGTTTATTCGTTGGATATGCCCCAACAAATAAACCAAGATATGCGGTATGCGTAATAACAGAACATTCCGGTGGCAGTAGTCCTGCCGCACATGCTGCAGCCGCAACAATGACAGAACTGTTAAAAGGACGCAAATAAAATGTCACGTCAAACCCGTGTATCAAATGCAGATAAAATGACATTCTCTGAAAAAATGGATCGTTTTTCATGGGGGACATTTATTCCGATGTTTTTGGTATTATCACTATCAATAATTGTCCTTTTTTCTGCCGGCGGTGGCGGATGGCGTCCATTTGCATTATCTCAACTTAGCAAAATTATACTGGGATTTATCGTATTTTGTGTCGCAGCATTTAGTAATATAAAAACATGGATAAAATCTGCATATATTATTTATGCAATCGCATTATTAATGATTATTTTAGTAACCTTTGTTGGACACACAGGTATGGGGGCTCAACGTTGGTTAAATCTTGGTATTATACACGTTCAACCATCAGAATTTATAAAAATTGCCTTAGTATTGGTCTTAGCAAGATATTTTGCATGGATGAATTCTGTTGAATTATCACAAATAAAAAATTATTTAATCCCATCTGTATTGTTATTGATACCATTTGGATTAATTGTTATACAACCCGATTTGGGTACTGCAATGTCCCTTGGAATGATTACGGTTGGAATGTTTTATATTGCCGGTTTACCAAAAAAATGGTTTATTATTGCATCAATATTGGGCGTATTAGCAATGCCTGTTGTATGGTTTGGCGGATTGCACGATTATCAACGTTCACGTATTATAACATTTATTAACCCAGAAAAAGATGCCCGTGGTGCCGGTTATCAAATAAATCAAGCAAAAATTGCATTTGGCAGTGGTGGTATTACAGGGAAGGGGTATATTAATGGTTCACAGGCCCAACAATCATTTTTACCAGAAAAACATACTGACTTCATATTTACAATGTTAGGTGAAGAATTTGGATTTATAGGTGCTTTTTCATTGTTAACATTGTATACAATTATTATTCTGGTTTTATTTTGGTGTGCAAAAACATGCAGAAACCGATTTGGACAATTGGTATGTATTGGTTTTATGTTGAACTTTTTCATTTATTATTTTATAAATATATCCATGGTTTTGGGGCTGATGCCAACAGTTGGGGTACCGTTGCCATTAATGTCATTTGGTGGCAGCAGTCTTTTATCCCTGATGTTTGGATTCGGATTATGCCAAAATGCACATATTCACAAAGACCAACAATTATCCGCAAAAGGAAGCTAAATTATGAATCTATTGATTGTTGAATCACCGTCCAAAGCAAAAACAATTGAAAAATACTTAGGAAATGGATGGCGGGTTATCGCATCTGTTGGTCATGTTCGTGATTTAGTTCCAGAAAATGGCAGTGTTGATACAGAAAATAACTTTGCCATGCGGTGGCAGATAATGCCCAGTAAAGAAAAACAAATTAAATTAATTATAGATGAATTAAAAAAAGCAGATAATATTTATTTGGCATCAGACCCTGATAGAGAAGGAGAAGCCATAGCTTGGCACATATTGGATATATTGAAATCAAAAAAAGTTTTAACCAATAAAAATGTTTACCGGGTTGCATTTCACGAAATAACAAAAAAGGCGGTCCAAAATGCGATTGAACATCCACGTGAAATAGATCTAAATCTGGTTGATGCATATATGGTTAGACGTGCATTAGATTATTTAATTGGTTTTGGTATATCGCCATTATTATGGCGCCGCAATTTGGGTAAATCTGCCGGTCGTGTACAATCTGTGGCGGTAAAACTGGTTGTTGATCGTGAACGTGAAATTGAATCATTTAAACCAGTTGAATATTGGTCATTAGATGCCGAATGTGTCGCAAATGACACAACTTTTTCTGCAATATTGTCTAAGTTCAATGGCGACAAAATAGATAAGATGTCTATATCAACAAATAATCAAATGAATAACATTTTATCAACAATTGGAAATCCGACAATTATTGGAAAGGTATTATCCGTAGATAAGAAAAAGACATCCAGACACGCCGCTGCACCATTTACAACCAGTACTTTACAGCAAGAAGCTGCACGTAAATTATTTTTTTCATCAAAAAGAACTATGTCTGCAGCACAAAAATTGTATGAACAGGGGTTAATTACATATATGCGAACCGATGCAACGAATTTATCAGCTGATGCTGTAAATGATATTCGTAATTATATCTCGGATGAATACGGTGATAAATTTATCCCAAAAACACCAAATATATATATAACAAAATCAAAAAATGCTCAGGAAGCGCATGAAGCCATTCGTCCGACACATTTTGATGGATCTGTTAATAATTTATCTGGTGATGAAGAAAAATTATATAATCTTATCTGGAAACGAACCATAGCATGCCAAATGTCAAATGCAGAATTTGACAGCGTATCAGTTGATATTGAAACAGAAAATAAATCTGGGATTTTTCATGCAGTTGGGACAACACGAACATTTGACGGCTTTATGCGTGTATATATTGAAGATAAAGACGATTCTACAGATTCTGACACATCTATATTACCGCCATTATCCGTTGGTAACGATATACAAATAAAAAAACTTATACCAGAACAACATTTTACACAACCACCAGCACGTTTTACCGAAGCATCATTGGTAAAAAAGTTAGAAGAATTAGGAATAGGGCGCCCATCAACATATGCGACAATTATGTCAACGATTGTCGACAGGAAATATGTTGAACAAGATAAACAACGCAGATTTCATCCAACGCCAGGTGGCTGGGTAATTTCTGCATATCTATCAAAATATTTTGCAGATTTGGTAGATGTGAATTTTACAGCCAAAACAGAAGACACATTAGATGATGTTTCAAATGGTAAACAGGAACGACTTGCCGCACTAGAAAATTTTTGGATTCCCACAAATACCATGATTTCTGGGGCACGTGATGTAAAAACAACAGAAATTATCGATACAATTAATGATGTTATGAATTTACATTTATTCCCAGATGGAAACAATAAATGCCCAAAATGTGGTGGAAAACTTGGAATAAAATTATCAAAATTTGGTGCATTTGTTGGATGTGAAAATTATCCAAATTGTGATTACACACGCCATTTATCTGATACTGTAAAAAATGAAAATATTACAGATGAATCCGGTACACCAACAAAGCCGTCACAAACATCTGTTGATTTGGGTAATGGTATATCATTTCGTATTGGACGTTTTGGCCCTTATGTAACAAACGGTGAAAAAAACGTTCCAGCTAAACAATATACAGCCGAAACAATAACTATAGATATTGCCAATGAATTATTGTCTGGTACATCGAAAAAAGCAGATCCTATTGAAATAGGTATAAACCCTGTGACAAAACAAATGATTTATTTTTATCCAACGGGTAGATATGGTGCATACATTTCATCAAACAAAGTCAATGTCAGTGTTAAAGAACAACCGAACCTAGAAATGGCGATAGATTTAATAAATAATAAAAAGCCATCAAACCGTTCGACAAAATTTAAACGTAAAACAGAAAAATAATGGCACCATCAAAATATGGATATTCATCAAATTTTACAGATGATTTGCGCGCACGCTTATCTATTGTTGATGTTGTTAACCGTCGTATACCATTAACAAAAAAAGGACAAAATTATTGGGGATGTTGCCCATTTCATAATGAAAAAACCCCAAGTTTTTCTGTAAACGAAGAAAAAGGGTTCTATCACTGTTTTGGTTGTGGTGAACACGGAGATATTATTTCTTTTACAATGAAATCTGAAAATTTAGATTTCCGTGCCGCAATAACAGAATTGGCAGATATGGCCGGCTTAAAAATGCCAGAATATAAGCCAAAACCGGCCGCTCAGATTGCCCGTGAAGAATCATATTTTCAAATTATGAAAAATGCTGCGGATATATACAGCCAATATTTATATTCATCAGATGGCACACATGCATTGGAATACATACGTAGTCGTGGTTTTAACGATGAAATGATAAAAAAATACCATATTGGATATGCGCCAAAAAATAATATTATTTCAACAAAATTTATTAATTCAAAACAAGATACATTAATTGCAACCGGCCTTTGCCGCCGTGGTGATTATGGTATGTACGATTTTTTTCGTGACAAATTGATGTTCCCTATATTTTCTGCGAATGGTCAAATAGTTGCATTTTCAGGCCGTTCATTAGATGGAAGTGAACCAAAATATATAAATACATCCGATACAGAAATATTTCATAAACGGCAAACAATATTTGGATTAAATTTTGCACGTGATGCAATACACCGTGCAAATCGCAGTATTATTGTCGAAGGTCAAATAGATGCAATACAAATGCAATGTAACGGTTTTGGTGAAACTGTTGCCCCATTGGGAACAGCATTAACAGAAGAACACATTGCAATATTATGTAAATCAAATCGAAATATAACATTTTGTTTTGACGGTGATGGTGCCGGCCAAAAAGCCGCCGCCCGTGCTGCTAATATTGTAATGCCGTTTGTACGCGATAATTCTGAAATTAAATTTGCATTTGTGACCGGTGGTAAAGATCCAGACGAAGTTTTAAAGAAATCTGGACCTGATTCAATGCGCAAAATTATCGATAATGCAACCAGCTTGGTAGACTTTTTATGGGAAATAACAAATAAAAATTATAATACATCAACACCAGGCGGTAGAACACAAGCGGAAAAATTTTTAAATGATTTGATAAACAAAATTACAGATAATAATCTACGTCGTGAATATAATCACGAATATAATGCTAAAAAATTTAATAATTGGCATAAATGGAAAAAAAATACAGAAAACACCCCAGAAATAAAATTACCGGAAATTGATTCATTGGCGCAAAATACATTAATCTATATAGTAAATAAATTTCCAGAAGTTGCTGAAAGATATTGCGATTTTTTATCAACATTGAATATAAATTATGACAATGAATCTGTATCTGATTTGAGTTTTGACCAATCGTCTGCCGAAAAATTCATAGTTTCATTAAAAATAAAAAAATATTTAGAAAAATTAAACAATCAGAAAAAAGAAATGGTTATCGCTGGTTTATCCGGTGATTCATCTGTAATAGAAAAAATAACACAAATTGATAATGAAATAAATAAATCCATAAAAAAATTAGAAGATTTATCATCAATCTAAAATGAACAATTTAATTAAAAACATTAATTTAATCCATACAACTGAAATGGGATACCAAAGAATCATTAAAAACGTCGGTATTTTTGATAAAAATATACAAAAAAACCGGGAATTTATTTTAAATTTTTGTAAACAAATTATAAAAAATCCAAAATCAAACATAACAATTGCCGGCAAAAATTATTATGTTTCAAATAACGACGTCACACTAACGATAAACAGACACAGTTTTACAATTATAACTGCAAAAAAAACCGGCAATTTTAATAAAAACATATAAAAAAGCCGGTATTTTAATTTTTTTATTTATTAAACAAGAAATGGCAAATATCACCATCCTGCATAACGTATTCTTTACCAACTAAACGCATTTTACCGGCTTCTTTTACCGGCACCTCTCCACCAAATTCTATATAATCTGATGGTGAAATTATTTCTGCACGAATAAAGCCTTTTTCAAAATCAGTATGAATCTTACCAGCAGCCTGTGGTGCAGTCATACCACGGGTTATAGTCCACGCATGTGCTTCTTTTGGACCAACTGTATAAAATGTTTGTAATCCTAATGTTTCATATCCAGTTTTTATAACCTGATCCAAACCTGATTGATTCAAGCCTAATTCATTTAAAAACATTTTACGTTCATCTGTATCAACAATTTGCGCAATTTCCATTTCTATTTTTGAAGAAATAACCAATACCGCATTAGTATTACCGAATTTTTGTTTAACCATATCCGAATAAATATTTCCGGTTGCGGCAGATTTTTCTTCAACGTTACACACATAAATGACAGGTTTGGCCGTCAACAAATTAAAGGGCGATGCATCAACACCAGATTTACGTGCCGGTATTCCATTTTCTAAATCACTTTTTATCTTATTAGCATCAGCCAATAATTTTATAGCAACCTTATCTAATCCGTGAGCTTTTTTTTCCAAATTTTTAATTTGTTTTTCTAAACTTTCCAAATCAGCCAAAGCTAATTCTGTTTCAATTGTATCAATATCTGATATAGGATCTATTTTTCCATTAACGTGAACTATATCATCATTTTCAAAACAACGCACAACGTGAATAATTGCATCAGTTGATAAAATATTTCCCAAGAATTTATTTCCTAACCCCTCACCAGATGATGCCCCCTTAACCAAACCGGCAATATCAACAATTTCTAATTGGGTTGGTATAATTTTTGCAGAATTATCAACAGCAGCCAAATTTAACAACGTTTCATCAGGGACAACTACACGTCCTGTATTCGGTTCAATCGTACAAAACGGATAATTTTGTGCATCAGCCGCCGCACTTTGTGTTAACGCATTAAACAACGTAGATTTCCCAACATTTGGTAAACCAACAATTCCGCAATTGAATCCCATTTATAAATCCTTTATAATGTGGTTAATATGTCACACATGTGGAACGAATTCAACATAAAAACATTTCCCGCGGAAACAATTGTTTTCCGTAATGGCAAATATTTACCAGAATCATCTACACTAAAAAATACCAATATTGATTGTAATTACGATAAACCCGTACATATAATATACATTGGTGAAATATCTGGTGAAAATATATTAGATATAAATATCACAGCCCAACATCAACCAATATATTTAAGTATGAATATAAAAAATGATACAGATGCAAAAATATATCTAAAAATTAATAATCATGGTGAAAATTCAGAATTTCGCGGGCATGTTATGTTAGAAAATTCGAAAAATTTAACATTTGATTGCACAGGTATTCATGATTGTTCAAATACAACCATTTTACTAAAAGCAAAATTAATTGCAAATACCAACAGTATTTCAAAATTAACTGGTAATTCAATAATATCGTCAAATATAGAAAATGTAATAAATGATATCGGTTTTTCGGCAATAACGACAAAAAATGCAAAAATAGAATTTAATCCAACTCAACATATATCATCAATACCAAAATCGGCGGATCATAGTGCATCAATAAATAATCTGTCTAATTTTCAAATTCAATTTTTACATAATTCAGGTTTATCTAATCAAGAAATAGATATCATTAAACGCGAAGCTTTCAAAAACGACTTTTCTCTATTTTAATACATAATTATTAAAAAAACCGACACTAACGTGCCGGCATAAAAGACAAAATCAATATTATAACAATATATAATATATGATCTATTATTTCTTTTTGAACCCCTGTTTGGCCTTGAATTTAGGATTTTCAGGGTCGATTAAAATAACCTGTTTTCCACGGCGAATTTGTTTAACATTACCGCGTTTTTTCCAAGCCTTTAAAGAACTTAAAAATTTCATATTTGGATCCTTTTTGCCTTGGCATTATAAACGCTTTTTATAAAAAATCAAATTATTATTATATTTTTTTTGTTGTTATTGTTGGGATTGTTTATTTTGTTGAAAATACTTTTCATTTATTTGTAAACAGTTTTTCAACAATTTTTTCTAGAATTTACGGTGGTTATATTAAATTTGTTAAAAAAATATATGTTTTATGAACATGTTAAAAAATACATCTTTTTTTACATAATTAACCAAATTTTGAAAAAAATTTTTATGCTTGTTGAAAAATGTCGAAATTGGTATAATTCAAACATTAACAGGGGGGGGATTTTACAATTATGCGACAACCAGTACTGAAAGCATTGGCAAATCCAGCACGTATATTTTTTGTACCGTACACGTTGGCGGTGTTGAATTTTGCGGTTCAGTTTTTGGTATTTATTATTGTTATGGTATCGGAATTAATATTATGGCATGAAGCTCCAAACCCACTTTGGTTTTTGTTATCAGTTATATGTGTTCATTTAATACTGATGCCATTTGCGAAACGTGATCCACAATTGGGACAGATTTTGGCATCAAAATTCCAACTGTTTAAACAAAAAATCCCAGGGAGATTAATTGCATAACATGAATAATTTTTTTGAATACTTTGCAGGTAGTGGATTTCCGATGACGATGCTTGTTTTATCTATGGCAGTCATATTGGTTTTTATTGCGTTGATGATATATTTACCTGTTTTAACACGGCGTATTTTGCCAAAATTTGGATATGGTAGTTATTCTCAGTATTTACCATTTAATACTGTATACAATGATAATTCGTTACAATTGATTAATGGTGCATTGGTGCGTGTTTATCGTGTTGCAGGTATACAAACAAGTATGCAAAATCCAACAGCACACGAAAAATTTTTGGATTTACGTGCCAGTTTATTTAATCAAATTCGTGATCCGAATGTAATAATTCGTTTTTTTACTGTTCGTAATGCATCTGATGAAAATACAGATTATGAATTTGATCAACCTGTATTACAAAAAATATATGATAAATGGCAAACACGTGGTTTGCAGATATTTTTAAATGATTATTATATTGTTTTATCTGTTTATGGTTCTAATTCACGTGAAAAACTGAATCAATATGGGAATTATATTGAATCTGTTTTGGCAGCATATAAACCGATGTTATTGAAAAATAATTCAACAGATAATATGGCACGTTTTTTTGGTCGGATTTTATCACCAATTACAAAACCACAGCCCATTGTATGTGATAACAGTATTGCAGATGTTACAACTGTTGATGATATTAAATTTTTAAAAAATGGTTATGTTCAATATACCAGTGGTGATAAAAATTCATTTTCTGCAATGATATCATTTAAAATATCCCCAGATTATATGGATGAAGAATTCTTTTCGGCAATTTCAACAATACAAACAGAAATGATTTGTATGAATGCATTTCATATAATGGGAACAGCAGATATTCAAAATGTTTTACGTCAACGACGTGCGACTGCAAATGATGATAATTTTGAAACAACAGAACAACAAATTGATGTTGCAAAAAACGCAATGGATGAAAATATTGTTGGAAATCAAAATTTGGTTAATTATTACCCTTTATTTGTTTTGTATGCAGACAATATTGATGAATTAAATAAGTACGTTGATGAATTTAAAAAAATATCTGCATCATATGGTGTATCACCGATTGTTGAAACATATGCAGCAAAAGTTTCATGGTTTTCATTAATTCCGGGTTTTGATACATTTCCACGCAGTTTCAAAATGTTGTCAAAAACGGCTGCCACCAGTATACCAATGGATTCACAACCACGTGGTGTCGCAAATTCTGATTGGGGATCAGGACCATTGGTTGTTTTTCCTACAGCCCAGGGTACGCCATATCAATTTCAATTTCATGTATCAGATAAACCGGCTGCTGTTGGACATACAATGACAATTGGACCAACAGGCGGCGGTAAAACAACATTGTTCAGTTTTTTAATTTCACAGTCATTACGTCATCCAAAATTAAAGGCATTTTTCTTTGATCGTAATCATGGGGCTGAAATATTTACATTGGCGGTTGGCGGTAAATATATCACCATGCAGGGACGTGAAAAAAATGAATCTGGTATATCATTTCAAACCCGTTTAAATCCATTAAAAATGCCGGATACGGCGGCAAATCGTGCATTTTTGCGTCGTTGGTTTTCAATAATTACGGGTGCAACGGACTCAGAATCTGCTGATGAAATTGCACGTGCAGTATCTGTTAATTTTGATTATTTATCTGAAAAAGACAGATTATTAAAAAATTTATGGGAAAGTTGTTTTTCTGCATCTGGCAATGTCAGACCACAATTAAAAAAATGGATTGATCCATTACAATATGGGGATATGTTTAATGAAGAAAATGATACACTGGATTTACAATCACGATTAACAACATTTGATTTTACGGATGTTTTACAGGATGAAACATTGGCCCCAGCAGTGTTATCGTATATATTACACAGAATAAACAATATTACAGTATCCGGTGGTAACCCATCACTGATAATGATTGATGAAACGGCACCAATGTTAGAAAATAAAATGTTTCGTGATAATTTTATTGCTGGTTTACAAGAGGGGCGAAAAAATCGTCAGGCATATATGGTGGCATTCCAACGTGCAAATATTTTAGATAAATTGGGCATAGGTGATGTTGCACGTGGGCAAATTCAAACGGTAATGTTTTTCAGGAATCCTGCAGCGGATACAAATGATTATTCACATTGGAATTTAAATCCGTTGGAAATGGATTTTATACGTGGACGTGCATATCCGAATTTGAAACGTGCGGTGTTGTTATCTCGTCCTGTAACCGGTGAATCTGTAATATTGAATACGGAATTGGGTGGTTTGGGGAATATGTTACGATTATTTGAATCAGGCCGTCCATCTGTATTATTGGCAGAAGAATTGTATTCACAATACGGTAATGCATTTGTTTCAGAATATTTGAAAAAACAGGGGGCAGGTGACCTGTAATAATAAAAATGTTTTGGTCAAAAATATTGATATTATTCATGTTTTTTTTACCATTTGTTTCAAATGCATCAGATGATTGTTTAGCGTATAAATTACATCCAAATGTAAATATAATAACCCCGGTATGGACAAAACAGGTTGTTCAACCATTACGTGAAATGGATTTATTACATGGAAATGTAATTGCAACAATGACCGATAATTATGAAATAATTGCCGATATTACACAAATTGAAGATGGTTATTGTGTTTCATTAAAAAGTGTAGATGCATCTGTAGGATACAGTGATTTTTTGGTTCAAATTGATATACGACATATACCAGATACATGTTCATATAACGCAATATTAACACACGAAGATGAACATATACGTGCATACATGTCGATTATGGATGAATTTAATAATGATTTAAAAAAATCAATACAAATTGCATCCGATTCAATAACACCAATATTTGTTCGTGATGCCACAGATATTGATACGGCGGTTGATAAAATGAACCAAGATTTGCGTTCACATCCAGATTTAATATTGATTATGCAAAAAATAAAGGCTGCCGAAGAAATACGTAATCGTCGTGTTGATATTAATGATACAGGGGCCGCATTAAAAAGATGTATTTTATAGTTTTACGTTTTTTTTGATAATAATTTTTTATCTTTCATGTAACAGAAAATTATGATAATATTTTATTATATAGATTAAGAGAGAATATGATATCATTGCCAAAAATTTTACCAATTGCATTTGCGTTGGCCACGTATGGTGTACATGCGTCGCCTGTGCCAACGACGGCCGGTGATAATTTGACTGCATTTAACAGTAATAATGGTTTAGGAATTGGTAATAATTGGAATGCAATGGTCAGCGGCCGCAGTTCTGCCACCACCGCACCAGAGGCAAATTTTGGAAATTGTAATGCGATAATTATGCGTTGTGCGACACCAAAATGTTCATCCGGTGGGTGTACAGATATGTCTGTGGCATCATCAATTGTTGCCGGATGTGTTGCATCCAAAGAAGAATGTCAAAAATATGGCGATGAATTAGTTAATTATATTGCAGCACAATTGGTTGCAAATTCCACAGCACGTGCGAATCAAATGGCGGCAGATGCACAAAATTCTGCGGCACAAATGGCGGCCCAACAAAGTGCACAACAAATTCAACAAATGCAACAGCAGATGCAACAAATGCAGCAAGAAATGGCAGCACAAAATCAGGCAACCGTTTCACAATTGCAAAACGCATTAGAAGAACAAAAACGTGTTGCCGCCCAGGCCCAGGCGGCGGCCGTTGCCCAGGCAACAAATCCAATAAATGTATCAGATTCACAGATTAATGCGGCACAAAATGGTGTTTCATCAGATGTTTTGATTCGTGAACAAATTTCAGGCCAGATTTTATCAAAAATAGAAAATGCCGAAACGCAATTAAAAACGTTAAAGGCCGTAATGAAAACAACATTTGATTATGCGGGCTGTGATTCAACGGGCAGTAATTGTACCGGACCAAAACGTGTGAAAAAATTTAAACAAAATGCAATGGAATTTTTTGATCCGTATGAAAACGTTTTGGATGAATTATACGATGCATTGACATTGGCACAAACGGTTGGTGTTGATTTAACGAATATTTATTTAATGTTAAATGGCACATGCAATGTATGGGGCGAATATGTGTGTTCTAATGTCGTTGCAGGTAAAAAAATTGAAGAAGAAGTGAAAGAAGGAAATTGTAGATTAATTAAATTATTAAATAACGAAGATGATGTAAAAACAAGTTGGTTAAACCCAGAAAATGGCAGTGGTGGCGAGGTTCGTATTGCCTGCGCGTCAGAGGCCCTGGAAACATCCACATTATTTAAAAACCGCAGAAAGGCATCAAATATAGATATTGAAACGTTAAAACGTATCATTGAACAGGACAGCATCCGTTCAGGCCGCAATAAAAAATTGGAAAATGATGATATTGTAAAATATTGTGCAATAACATCACATGATTATGGAAATTTATTAAAATATACGGCATCAAAAAAATTACCAGACAAAATTTGTATTAGCGAGTCTGGTTTAAAAAGTTCGCATGATTATATTGCAAATGATAGTTCTATAATGGAGAATAGAAGAAATCTTTGTGAGGAAAAAATAGTTGAAAAAGAACTTGTGTACGACGATAAGGATAATTATGAAATAGTGGAAATTCAACCGGCAAAGAATGATGCTATATGGTCTGAATATTTGGGACAGTGTTTTTGTTATGATTCTAATGAATCTAGTTTAGATTACAGCATATATAAATGTGATAAAAATAATAGCATTATTAGAAAGAATGTATATGAACAAAAGTTTTGTGAAGGAGCAGGTGGATTTTATACAAATGGAGAATGTGATTGTAGTAAATTTTTTAAAGATAAAGATGCATTTGATAGATGTAATGGGAAAATACAAAAAGATTTTAAATAATGTCGCAATATAAAATGAATTTTTATAAATCTGTTGTAAGCAAATTTTTTGCGGTGATTTTGTTGTGTTTTTGTATTTATTCACCGGTAAATGCAGAAAACAAAACCGGTTGTGATGACGATAATAATTCATATATAAATCCAACATTGGCGATATGCAGTACGCATGTTTATAATATCGGTAATACAGGAAATGTTACAACGTTCACAGAACGCGAATTAATGAATGAAGTTGTTGCTTTAAAAACAACCGTTGTTACACAACAAATGAAAAAACAATACGATTTTTTAGAGGCCACCCTTCGTCGTTTAAAGGCACAATTGGAAAAATCGGTTTTACAGGCTAAATTAGAGGCCAACGGTGCCGAAACATCCGATTCGAAAAACGCAAATAATATAATGCAACAATTCGAAAATTGTTCGGCATATAGTCTTGAAGATGCGGCAAAATGTTTAAAAAGAAACATAGATAAAATGCAAACATATATAAATGCGAAAAATGTTAACAAAAGTGTATTATTTAAAAAAATGTTAACAGATTGTAAAATGGCAGCCAGCAAAGCGGGTGATACTGTAAAAGAATGTGAAACACAATGTAATAATTTAAAAAACAATAAAGAATCCATAGAATCATGTATGGATACACTTAATAATGAAGTATCTAAAATGTATGATGAGGTTGAGAAACGAAAGTATTATAATAATAAATAAAAAAATATCCCAATTTTTTGGGATATTTTTTATTAATCAAATTTTATAAATTCTTTGGCAACCTTTTTTATCCCACGCGTTCCAAATGCAATTGTTAATATATCACCACCATCTTCTAAAACAACACCATGGCCCATTTCAATATGTGAAACCAATTTACCAACCAACGATTTTTTTACCGTTTCGGTTGTTTTTACTTGTTTATATGTTTTTTGTGTATCGTATGATGGTGTATAACTGCGGGCGTATGGATTTACAGCAGCACCCTGAAAGTCTAAAAATTTATTATCCATTTCGGTTATAAACCGTGATGGTGAATTATATTTGATTTCACCAAAAATTAATCGTTGCATTGCATTGGATATAATTACGCGTTTACGGCCGCGTGTTATCGCAACGTATGCCAATCGGCGTTCTTCTTCTAAACTGCCGTCATTTGTGGATTTTTCGTTTGGAAATATACCATCTTCCCATGCCGGTAAAAATACTGTATCAAATTCCAACCCTTTTGCGGCGTGTATCGTCATAATGCTTACCGCATCATTATTATTTTCAGCATCATCAGAATCATTATCATCTGTCATCATTAATGCAGCATGTTCTAAAAAATCAGCCAATGTATCGTATTTTGAAATCACGTTCGTTATTAATTCACGAATGTTATCCAATCGATCAGATGCATCCGGATCTTTGGATTCGCGCCACATTTTTATATAACCAGATTTATCCAATAATGTCTGTGCGGCATCCTTTGGTGAAACCAAATCCCACGTAAAATCAAATGCATTTAAAAAATCATTTGCAGCCGCCCGTAATTTTGGTGCCAATTGTGCTGATTTTAAACCAGACATTAAATTTGAACCACATGATCGCAGACGTGCAATCGCCGCGGGCCCAAAACCACGTCGTGGTTTTGCAATAACGCGTAAAAATGATAAATCATCAAATGGATATACCAATAACCGTAAATATGCAATTGCATCACGTATTTCTGTACGATCATAGAATTTTGTTGCACCAACCAATTTATATGGTAATCCGCGTGATGCAAATTCTTCTTCAAATAATCGTGATAATGCACCCGCGCGAATTAAAACAGCATGAGTATTATATGGTAAATCATTTGGTTTTCGTTCAATTGCATCGGCGATAACACGGACCTCGTCCCGATCGGATGGGACGGTTAAAACATACACCGGTTCCCCATTATTTTGTTCATTTGCGGCACGTAAATCTTTGCCCAAACGTCCTTGGTTGTGACGAATTAACGAATTGGCAGCCCCTAAAATATTTGATGTGCTGCGATAATTTATTTCCAAACGAATTACTGTTGCACCAGGAAAAGTTTTTTCAAATTCTAAAATGTTTTTAATCTCGGCACCACGCCACGAATATATGGATTGATCGTCATCACCGACACAACATATATTTGGTATATCAATATCACGTGTTAACATTTCTAATAATTGCATCTGGGCACGATTGGTATCTTGAAATTCATCAACTAAGATATATTTAAATTGTTTTTTATATCGTTCCAAAATATCTGGAGATGTATCGAATAATTTTAATACCATAAATATCAAATCACCAAAATCAACCGCACCCAAACGTGACATTTCCGCATTATATGCATTTATGATTTTTGTTGTGATTGTATTACCGTCACCGATATTATTTACCAAACCACGATCTTTTATTGTGGAAATTCGTTCAACCCAATCAGATGGATTATAATCCTTGATATCCAACCCCATTTCCGTCAAAACACCCTTTAAAACGGTTTTTTGTTCGTCCGGTCCGTAAATTAGGAAATCTGGCCGTAATCCAGCAGCACCAGCATTTGCACGCAATATACGTAAACAGATTGAATGAAATGTTCCACACCACAATCCTGCCGATTTTTCATTTGTAAATGCAGCAATCCGTGTTTTCATTTCATTTGCGGCCTTGTTTGTAAATGTTAATGCCAATATTTGCCATGGCATGGCCAGACCACGGGCCAAAATATATGCAATCCGGGTTGTTAATACACACGTTTTACCAGTTCCTGCCCCAGATAATACCAATAATGGACCATCGGTTGTTTCGACCGCCAATTTTTGATTTGGATTAAGATTTTCTAGCATTAAATTCACCCAATGATTATAATGCATATCGCAATTGTTATCAAAAGTTATTTTATGGGGGTAAAGATGGCACGTGTTATATGTTTTGATATCGAAACAACGGGATTAGATTATTTAAAGGGTGACCGTTGTATCGAAATTGGGGCCGTTGAAATGATAGATGGACATATCACAGATAACACATTTCATGAATATATTAACCCAGATGGTAAAATTATCCCCCCAGAATCATATATGGTTCATAAAATTTCAAATGCATTTTTGGAAGATAAACCAAAAATGTCCGTGATTGCCCCCAAATTTTTAGATTTTATTGGTGATAGCGTAATCGTTGCACATAATGGTTTTGATTTTGACTTTCCTTTTATGAATCATGAATTAGATATGTTGGGGTTGCCACAAATTCCGCGTACCCAACAATCTGATTCAATTGTAATCGCGCGAAATCGTGTTTTTGGTCCTAAAAGTTATTCATTAGATGCGTTGGCAAAATGGTATGGTATATCATTGACTGCACGTGCTGATGCACATGGTGCATTAATTGACGCAGAAATTTTGGCAAAGGTTTATAAAGAACTGGAAAATACAGAACCAGCACCGGATATATGTGAAATAATCAAAAAACAGCATGATGCGTTTTTATCACATCCAAAAATTGGTGCAGATTTTCCATATAGACAATTTTTGCCACATGATGATGAATTAACTGCACATAATGAATTTATGTCTAAGATTGTGGCGTAATAAATTGTTGAATTTTCTTGCAATTATATAATTTACTGGTACAATTTTTCATGAAAATGCGCATACATAATGCATCTTTTTATGCGCAAATATGTATTCCCACGATATATTTGTATGGTGTTATGTATTCGTTTTAAATGTGGGACAATTGGGGCATCGCCACCAGATTCACTACAAATAAAGAAAAATCTTTATTGGCAATGAATTTCGGGGCGATGTGAAAATAAAACAAGACAAAGGAAATGGTATGGTAAAAATACTTGAAAGAAAACATGCAGATAAAAAACAATCTGCACAAAAAAAATCTGATATAAAAAGGGTAAAAAAAGAAAAAACAGCAGAAATACAAAAAAATGAAGAAAATAATTCTGATAAAATGTATTTTATGGCATTGGGTGGTTTGGAACATATCGGCCAAAACATGTATTTATACAAATACAATGGGAAATATTTAATTGTTGATTGTGGTATGGGTTTCTTAGAAGAAGAAATTGGGG
This sequence comes from Alphaproteobacteria bacterium, assembly GCA_024402715.1. Lineage (GTDB taxonomy): Bacteria > Pseudomonadota > Alphaproteobacteria > Rs-D84 > Rs-D84 > Enterousia. The sequence goes on along the minus strand of JAKSTF010000001.1, from coordinate 117,773 downwards.
CTGGTGATGTTCAATACTGTGATACATCATGGTTGGAAAAACGTAAAAAAGATGTTGTTGGATTTGTTATTACACACGGTCATGAAGATCATATTGGTGCATTAAAATATATTTGGCCAAAATTTAGAAAACCAATATATTGCACACGTTTCCCCGCAGAAATTATTCGTGAAACATTTCATGGAATTGAAATAGATTTGGCCGAAGGACGTGATTTAATCGTTTTTGACCATAACGGTGCAACATTGGATTTAGCACCATTTACAGTTGAAACGTTTCATGTAACACACAGTGTTCCCGAAGCCCAGATGTTAATAATAAAAACACCGGCCGGTAAAATATTGCATACAGGCGATTGGACATTTAATGATGATAATCCTGTTGAAAATCCAACCGATTTTGCACGTTTAACTGAAATTGGTTCTGATCCAAAATTATTGGCATGTATGTGTGATTCAACATCTGCACAGCGTCAAGAAAAACAAACAACCGAAGTTCAGGTTCGTGAAACATTTACAGAGCTAATGAAAAATGCACCGGGGCGGGTAATTGTAACTGGATATTCACGTTCGATTGCACGTATGAAAATGTTCGCCCAGGCTGCACGTGCGGCGGGCCGTGTTGCCGCGATAAAAGAACGCAGTAATCCAAACCCAGTTCCATATGTTGGATTACCAGAGTTTCGTGAAATGGGTATTGAATTCGGTTATTTAAACAAAGATGATGTTTATTTACACAGTGAAATAAAAGATTTACCGGCCGAAAAACAAGCGATATTTTTAACCGGTTCCCAGGGGGAACAATTTGCAATGTTAACACGTTTGTGTCGCGGACATGTTAAAGAAATGAAATTGATGCCAACAGATACGGTTTTATTCAGTTCAATTATTATTCCGGGACGCGAACAAGATGTTTCATATTTGTATAATAAATTGGCACGCATGGGAATAAAAACACATACTATTTTTGATACAGATCATTTACATGCCAGTGGTCATGCCGGTCGTCCAGAATTAGAACGTTTTTATGATTTAGTTCATCCACAGGTATCCGTTCCAATGCATGGTGACTATATTAATGAAATGTTAAATGGTAAAATGGCAATGGAACGTGGTGGTGCAAAATACATGATGGTTGTTCACAATGGTGAAATGATTGCTTTGGGTGACGGTGCAGAGCCATATATTTGTGAAACAATTGAAACAGGTTTCGTTGTTATGGAAGGTGAAACAGAACGCAGTGCTAATGATCAAGTTTATAAAAACCGTAAAAAAATTGCGACAAATGGTGCAGTGTTTGTAACATTACCAGTTGATAAACGCGGATTTTTAAAGGGTGTACCAGAGGTATCAAGTGCAGGTATATTTGAAACAGACGATACAGGTTTTATGAAACGTCAAATACAAATTGAAATCGCACGCGCAGTTGATGGTTTATCAAAATCAGAACGCAAAGATCGTGATAATTTGATACGTGCAGTTCAAACAGCATCGAACAAGGTTGTTCGCGCATCTTTGGGCCCAGACAAAAAACCACAATACAGTGTACATTTTATTTTAAAATAATATTAAACACCGGCAATTGCCGGTGTTTTTATACAATGATCCTGATTTAAATTGACAATATGTAAATCAATCTAGCATACTGAAAATACCAATTTTGTAAAAAAATATAATGGGGATAAAATAATGATTTACCATTTAATCGATACAAAAAAATATAATGTGTTTGAACATTCAGATAGTGAAAATGTTTGGATTGATTTTCGTAAATATACGCCAAATAATACAAATGCTGTTGTAAAAGATATGATTAATTCTGATGATTTTTTGCGTACAGTTATAAAGTATCATAATCCGAATAAAAATAAATTATTCCATGTCTTTCGATTATATCGTGAATCAGAATCCGTTTTTATCACAGATGGGGCATTAAATATGTTTCCGTCATTGGATGAAAGATTATATTTTGCTGTTCAAACGGCAAAATGGTGTTTGCAAAATCATCAAATGACGACATCAGATGTTGTATGGTTTTTAAATCATAGTGGGCATTTTAACTTAAAAAATAAAACGTCAAATGAATCAGAATTATTGGTAATTGGATACAAACAAATGGGTTTGACCCAATGTAATTGTGGGCAATTAGATTCCGCATTATCATACGAAATACGAAAAATAAAAAACGGTGATACAATTGATAAAAACGCAAAAATAATTGTTGTAAACGACATAAACGAAGGCAACAGTATAATCAAAGCATTTTTATTAAATGGTTGGTATGGAACAGGTTTTTTAATTGGTGCGGATGTTCATGTTGTAATGAATTCGCGTTCAAATTTAGAAATGAATAAAGAAACATTAAATTTATTGGAAAATAAATAATGTCATCCAGTGCAGATTTTGTTCAATTTGTTGCTGATCAGGTTTCAGATGCTGGTGATATCTCATATCGTAAAATGTTCGGTGAATATATGCTGTATTGTGATGAACGACCTGTATTACTGATATGTGATGATACTGTTTACGTAAAACAAATACCAGAAACGTTATCTGTGTTTATGTTATATGATATATCACCGGATTCGGATATACCATATCGTGGTGGGCGACCGCATTATATTTTGGATATAGAAAATATAGATATGTCTACAGAAATGGTGCGTGTGTTGGCACGCATAACCCCATTGCCAAAATCACACATGGGCAAAAAATACCTTGCATTTCATTAATATTGGGGCAGAATATTAAACATGATAAAATTACCTGAATTGTTGGCACCGGCCGGGACATTAGATGCATTTAAAACCGCAATATTATACGGTGCGGATGCAATATATGCCGGTTTACCTGGATTTTCAATGCGGGCACGTGCTAAAATCACAGTTGATGAGGTAAAGCAGGGTATAGAATTAGCACATGCTGCTGGAAAAAAAGTTTATCTGGCATTTAATTTATTTGCACATGATCATGAATATGCAAATATGTCACGTGTCAGTGAAATCATAAATTATTTGTCCCCAGATGCATTGATTGTAGCAGACCCTGGTGTTATGATGTGGGTACATGAAAATCACCCAAATATGCCATTACATGTTTCAACCCAGGCAAATATTTGTTCAGCTGCATCTGTTAAGTTTTGGCAAAATGCTGGTGCTGCTTTGTGTGTTTTAGCACGCGAAGTTTCACATTCTGAGTTTAAAACCATTCGTAGTGCATGCCCAGATATAAAATTAGAAATATTTATCCACGGTGCGATGTGTATGAGTTATTCTGGTCGTTGTTTGTTATCGAATTTTATTACAGGACGTCCAGCAAATCGGGGGGCATGTGCTCAATTGTGTCGTTGGAAGTATGATATTTTATTACGTGAACGTGAAACAGGTATTGAAATGCCGATCGATGAAGATGAACGTGGTGCATACATAATGAATTCGCGTGATTTATGTTTAATGCCAAAATTAGCAGACGTTATTTCATCGGGCGCAGATTCATTAAAAATCGAGGGGCGCAACCGCAGCGAATATTATGTTGGTAGTGTTGTTCATGCATACCGCAGTGCAATGGATGCGTATGCTGTAAATCCCGATAATTTTAACCCAATGCCATTTATGGCGGATTTAGAAAAATTAGAAACGCGTGGATATACAACTGCATTTTTTGATGGCCCATTAGGACCGGCGGCACATAATTATGAAACAGCACGCAGTACATCCGATTATCATGCCATCGGTGTAATTACAAATATAAATTCATCTGAAATAACATTAGAATTACGAAATGAAATTTATTCTGGCGATGAAATAACATTTATATTGCCGTATGGTGATAAATATACGGTTAAGTTATCACAAATAATAAATGCAAAAAATCATGAAATATTGCCAAAATTATCTGCGGGTCAGCATAACAGTATTGTTATCCCACGTACATGGTTATTTAACGCACCAATAGAAAAATTGGTTCCGTATGTTTTGGCGTATAAACATAAGTAATAGTTGTTTTTTACTGAAAATATTTGCAAACAGGTAAATATTATTTATAATTCGTATAGCACGGGGGATTAATTATTCATTTTTGCATTTTTAATCGGAATGCAATAACGAATGATTTTTCTTCGTGTTTTATATTAACAATTAAATATGGAGAAAAATAAATGTTATTTGGTTTATTTGGTAAAGATGGTGAAACACATCTGAATAATCCGATTGTTGTAGAGGTTCCATACGGTGATGAAGTATTACGTTTGGAAACAGGGCGTATGGCAAAACAGGCAAATGGTGCCGTATTAGCAACAATGGGTGGTACAATGGTTTTGGCAACCGTATGTGCAGAAAAATCTGCAGTTGAAGGGCAAGATTTTTTCCCATTAACGGTTGATTACCAAGAAAAATTCGCATCTGCTGGTCGTATTCCAGGTTCGCGTGATAGACGTGAAGGTAAAGCCAGTGTTTCTGAAACATTGATTGCACGTTTGATTGATCGTCCAATTCGACCATTGTTCCCAGAAACATTTAAGAATAAGGTTCAAATAATTGCACAGGTTTTTTCATATGATAAAAAGAACCAACCAGATGTTTTGTCTATGATTGCTTCGTCTGCAGCATTGGCGTTGTCTGGTGTTCCATTTGCAGGACCAATTGGAGCGGCACGTGTGGGATATGCAGACGGCAAATATATTTTGAATCCATCTAAAAAACAGGTTGAAGAATCACAGATGGATTTAGTTGTTGCTGCAACCAAAGATGGTGTTTTGATGGTTGAATCAGAAATTGGTGAATTAGATGAAAAAACAACGTTGGGTGCGGTTAAATTTGGTTTTGATGCACAACAGACGGTTATTCGTGCAATTAATGAATTAACGGCCAAAGCAGGCAAAGAACGTTGGGCAACACCTGAAAAAACATCAGAATATATTGCAATGGAATCAGACTTTGAACAGTTTGCACCAGCAATTGAAGAGGCATTATTAATCAAAGAAAAATTAGTTCGTTTGGATACATTGGCGGATATTCATTCACAGGCCAAGGCGCGTATCACAGAATTATTCCCAGATACAACAGTTGCAAAATCAACATTGGAATCGTTTGCAGATGAAATTGTTGAAAATATAACAGCACGTATTATGCGTGGCAATATATTGAATGGTAAACCACGTATCGATGGACGTGATACAAAGACAGTTCGTCCGATTGAAATTGAATTAGGTGTATTACCGCGTGCACATGGTTCCGCATTATTTACCCGTGGCGAAACACAGGCATTGGTATCATTAACATTGGGTGGTGGCAAAGATGCCCTACCATTAGAAGGTTTAGATGGTGCAGAAGAACGTGATTTTATTTTAAATTATAACTTCCCAGGTTATTCTGTTGGTGAATGCAAAGGATTAAAATCACCAGGTCGTCGTGAATTGGGACATGGTAATTTGGCATGGCGTGCATTGCATCCTATGGTTCCAAGCCGTGAAAAATTTGATTATGTTATTCGTGTTGTTTCCGATATTTTGGAATCTAACGGTTCGTCATCAATGGCAACAACATGTGGTGCAACATTGGCAATGATGGATGGTGGTGTTCCATTAACACGTCCTGTTGCAGGTATCGCAATGGGCTTAATCAAAGAAGGTGATGATTATGCGATTTTGACAGATATCTTGGGCGATGAAGACCATTTAGGTGACATGGACTTTAAGGTTACAGGTACTAAAGATGGTATTACCGCATTGCAGATGGATATTAAAATTACATCTATAACATTTGAAATTATGGAACGTGCATTGGCACAAGCTAAAGATGGTCGTATGCATATATTGGGTAAAATTGAAAAAGCAATTAAAAACCCACGTGATCATGTTTCAGAATATGCACCACAGATGTATACAATGAAAATCAATCCAGATAAGGTTCGTGATGTTATCGGTAAGGGTGGTGTCGTTATTCAGGCATTAACGCGTGATACAAATACGACAATTGATTTGGAAGATGATGGAACAGTAAAAATCATGGCGACAACAAAAGAAGATGCGGATGCAGCAATTGCACGTATTAAGGATATTGTTGCAGAACCCGAAGTTGGTATGATTTATGCTGGGACGGTTTCTGGGATAAAAGACTTTGGTTTATTTGTAAAAATCTTGAATGGTTTCGAATCGATGGTTCATATTTCTGAAATCACCGGTGAACGTATTGCCAAAATTGAAGATACAAAGATCAAAGAAGGCGACAAAGTATTTGTTCGGTACTTAGGTGCAGATAAACGTGGTAAAACACGTATGTCTATGGTTGGTATTGATCAAAATACTGGTGCAGAGATTAAAAAATAAATTAATAAATATCCCGCCGTTATGGCGGGATATTATCAAAAAAGGACTTAATAATGGATTTTGATGATTTAATGGCCCAGGCCCAGGCATTACAGGACAAGGTTAGCAAAGCACAAGAAGAATTGAGTAAAACACGCGTTCGTGGAATCTCTGCAAATGGTGGTTGCATTATGGATATGTCTGGAAAATATGATTTATTAGGTGTAAAAATCAATGAAGATATTTTATCATGTGGTGCAGATACTGTCGCAGAGATTTTTATGGATGCATATAAAGATGCTAAAACTAAAGCGGATGCCTTAATTGATCGTGTTATGGGTAATGCAACAAATGATATGAAAATATCAGAATAAAATACTGGACAAAGCAAAAAAAATGATTTATTATGCATTTGCTTTTCGGATGTTTAGCTCAGTTGATTAGAGCATCTCGTTTACACCGAGAGGGTCGGGGGTTTGAGTCCCTCAACATCCACCAATGATTGGAGACCGCTGTTTGGCGGTCTTTTTTGTATCAATTGATAAGCCAGAAAAAGTATGATAAATTATGTGTAATAGAATAAGGGGGGGGTATATGCCAAGATTTGATGTTGTAATTCATGGAAATCCGTATGGACATGCTGTTTTCATTAACGAAAAAGACAATGTTGTTAAAAACACAATAGATAAAAGTTTTTTTATGTCATTTTATAATCACGTCATAAAAAAGAAGAATTTCACTATGATGAAATTGGAAACGATAAATACGTTTATACATTTATGACACCATCTCGTGAAAGTGGTGGACGTACGGGTGGGTATGCTGGGATTTCAATTGTTTTAACAGGTTTTCGGTATAAAAATAGTGATAAATATGATAAGTGGTCGGAAAAAATGCGCGAATATTTTTATAATATTATTACCCACGATAAAAATATATTTAAAACTACACAACCATTGTAATGGCAGGATAACCCCAAAATAAATTTTGAAAAAATAGAAAAAGAATTGGTAAATTTAACCAAAGAATATTTTTTAATAAAAACGGAAAACAATACACACAAATTGCGTGCTGCTACCGATATTTTAGAACAAAAAAATAGTCAAACAGAACAGAGTGCCATTTATGAAAATCATTCAATTCGAGATTTATAAAATTTGAAAAACGGAAAAATTTATTTTAGAATATATTCATACAAAGGAGAAAGCATATGAAAAAAATAATTACTTTTACTGCAATTGCTGCATTAATGGCCGGTTGTACGGTAAATCCATATACTGGTGAATCTCAGACTGCCAAAGCGGTATGGGGTACTGCGTTGGGGACCGCTGCTGGTGCTGCTACGGGTGCATTGGTATCAAAAAATAAAAAGAAGGGTGCCTTGGTTGGTGCTGCTGCCGGTGCCGCATTGGGTGGTGGCATTGGGTATTATTTAGATGTTCAAGAAGCAGAATTGCGTCAAGAATTGGCTGGTGCGGGTGTTGGTATTGAACGTACAGATGATAGTATTCGTTTAATTATGCCGGGAAATATAACATTTAAGACGGATTCTGCCGATATTAATTCGGGTTTTTATACAACATTAAATGCTGTAGCTAAGGTATTGAATAAATACAGTAACACGACAGTTATGGTTGCAGGTTATACCGACAACACTGGTAGTTTAGATTACAATCAAACATTATCACGCAATCGTGCGAATGCAGTTGCATCATATTTACAAGGACAGGGTGTAAAGTCATCTCGTTTTGAAATTATGGGAATGGGACCATCAAATCCAATTGCATCTAATTCTACAGCGGCTGGTCGTCAGCAAAATCGTCGTGTAGAAATCAAAATTATTCCAAACAAATAATTTTGTTTTTAGAATATGAAAATCCCGTCGTTATGATGGGATTTTTTAATAATTTTATTCAGTAAAATTCAACGTTGATCATTTATTTTTTTTGCATTATTTAATCGTAATTGTCCACATGCACTGCCAATATCAGTGCCACGTTCACGACGTATTCTGGTATGAATACCACGTTGAATTAATATATCTTGGAATCTGTGAACAGCATTACCCGATGGGGATGCAAAATCACGTTCATCGACCGCATTCCATGGTATCAGATTTACCATACAATTTTTACCATGTAGCAAGTCTGCCAATTTTTCAGCATATTCTATAGTTGCGTTATATAATTCTGTTTCACCATTTTCATTTTTATGCCCCAATAATATATATTCAATCATCAGTTGTCGATTATGTGCATTTGTGAATTCATTAGCAGCGGTTAAAACATCGGATAATTTATATTTATTATTGATTGGCATAATCTGACTGCGCAATTCATCGGTTGGCGCGTGCAGTGATATTGCTAGATTAATTGGACGTCCCCATTTTATTAAATCATGTATTCCAGGGACAATACCACATGTCGATACTGTGATATGTCGCCATCCTATCCCCATTTCATGGTTTGCTCGTTCAATAAATCCAATAACATTTTCTGTATTTTGTAACGGTTCACCTGTTCCCATTACAACAATATGTGATACATCACCATTATTGGCATCACCATTTGGGTGAATTTGGTGCTTATCAAATTTATCTGATCGTAATTCCCATTGTGCAACCAATATTTGCGAAAATATTTCATTGGTACTTAGATTACGTTTTAAACCTAATAATGTTGATGCACAAAATTTACAACCCATTGCACATCCAGCCTGTGAACTAACGCATACACTATTGCCGTATGATGTCCGCATCAATACGCATTCAATTTGTTCACCATCGTATAATTCCAATAAAAATTTTGTTGTTTCACCATCGCGGGATTCTAATTTTTTTACAATATTTACTGGTAATGTTTGGGCACGTTCATCTAAATCATGACGCAACGATTCTGGTAAATTTTTCATTACTGAAAAATTTGGTGCCCCACGCATTAACCATTCTGAAATTTGTTTTGCCCGAAATTTTGGTTGTCCAATCTCTGTAACGAATGCTTCCAATTGGCTGGGCGTCATATTAAATAATATTTGTTTCATAATTTATATCTGTCGTCGTTTATAATGATAATCGCTTTGCGGCGTAATTGTTTTAATTGCTGGTCTGCAGTGAACATTGCCTGTTTAAATATTGCATTTTGTTTTATTGTTTTATCTAAATTTTTATATTCTGGCATTTTTTTTGTATTACATACTAATAATACACTACGATCAACAACAGGCGACCATGTTAATTTAGCTAATGTTGCAACGCGTTCTCGAATGTCTGCCGATAGTTCATATTGTGCCGCAGTAAATTTTTGTGGTGCACCACCAAAACGTTCTGCTATTTCCATTGCGTTATCACAACTGGATGGTTTTGATAATTTGGCCGCGATATCGCTTGGAATATCAATTAAACGTATAATTGTCATTTCAATTGGTAATCCGTGAGTACGTGCTAAATCTGCGGTTTCAGATGTAATTTGTTCATCTGAAATTTTGATTGTTGGCATAATTGTACGTGCAACAACCATTTGCCATGCCATTTCTGCACGTAAGGCACGTTTTGCCATTGTTATTTCAGATGCAGGTAAAACACCAAGATTCATTTTCTTTAATTCTGTATCAACTGTTTTCTCGTCAGGAACAGCATTAAAGTTAGACGCGTATTCTACTTTGATGTTATCATCAATTATATTTTGTAATGCAACGCGTCGATTATCAACAGAAGTACGTCCTTGACGGGCCATTAATTTTGTTCGTGCGGTTATATCTGTATCAGAAATTGGTTCACCATTTATATTTGCAATGATACTGGTGGCATGCAGTGGTATTGTAAACAGACCAAATATAATTGCAGAGATATAATACTTTTTCATCTGTTTGTTTCCTTTGCTTTTAGTATTTCTTTCCGTCAATGCTCATACCAAAACGAAATTGATATGATGTTGTTCCAACGTAATCTTCCTTGATTGCATTATCATGATGATATTCTAATGCAATATAATAACACGGATGAGTATAATACACACCCCCAGAATGACGTTGAAATCGTTCATATGTTAAATTATATATCGAGTTAAACCGAACAGACCAACGGCCAGATAGCTGAACGCCCAAGCCTGCCGTTAATTCGTTTATATCGTCATCTGCTGTATATGCATCAATAAATTGCTGAGACCAGATATGTCCTATATCAATATAGTTTTTTGAATCACCAATAACAGCAGATGTTTCTATATGATTTAGTGATAAATCTTCTTTGGATAAACGAAAACGACTGCTGATGTCGAACCATTTAGTATTATTGAAAGAAATACGTCCAACATAATCAGATGCCCCATTATAAAAACCACTGTTTGGATCAATAGTTTCCCTGGTCTGAAAATCATAAGTTTGCCCAAAGAATAATTCGTACATTTGTCCTATTTGATTAAATGCGGCATATCGCATACCATAATCTGCGTACGTTCCATTTTCCCATAAATCTAAACCAGAAAAACGTTTATTTGAAAATAATGTTGCATCTGATAATAATGCTCCGGCAGAATCACCATTGATTGCGAACTGGGCATCATCAATATGACGCATAATTGTTACGCGTGCACGTGGTTCAATAACCTGTGTCCACGTGTTTGCAGGACGCATTAACGGTAATCCCCATTCTAAATAACCACTGGGCAAGAAACGATTTTTTAACCCAGAAAAAGATTCGCCATCTATCATATCAGTATGTTCAAAATTATATAAATCATAACGGGCAGAAATGCTTGCAGTTAAACGGTTACCAAATGGTAATGTCCATGGCGATATCATACGAACATCACCAATTACACGTTGTGATGCAGTACCATCACCAGATATTCCTAAAACATCGGTTTTTAATAAAGCGTATGTTTCTTTATAGATTGGTGCTGTTTGATAAACACCACGTATATTTGGTAAAATGTCCCCACTCGGAATAGTTGTATTTTTGCTGTATTTGGAAATATAACGCAATTCTTGGAATTTATGCGTATCTGCAACAACGTATCCAGTTTGGCTAAACAATTCTAATTTTACCCCAGAATCTAAAAATGGTTGATCGCCATAGAAACCGTATTTTTGCAAAAACGTTTTATCAGATGTACGTTCAAGATATACAGAAGCACGTGCATATTCTCCTAATTCAACGATATCATTATTAAAAATATACCAACGATTCTCACCATCTCGATTACGTGTAAAGGCACCACGTGTCCTGTATTCGGAATGTTCTGAATTCAATCGATGTTCCAATTGTAATAATGGATTTTCTTTTGTTAAATAAGATAATGTTAATGTTGCATCATGTGTGTCAGAAAATGCTACATATATTGGTAAATTTATTTGTGTCCCCATCTTATTGGTTGATTTTAAATCAGGTATCAAAATTCCAGATTTGTGTTTTACACTTGGGTCTGGCATTGCGAACACAGGAAACCACAATACTGGCATATCATACAACCAAAATACAGAATCATAAAACCGTATCATTTTTGTATCGTTATTATGGATAATCTTTTTTGCGGATATCTCCCATGCATTTCCATACGAATCACATCCATCACATGCAGTAAACATAGCATCAGTTGCAATTGTTTTAGGTAATTCATATGATACGTTTTCAGATTCCATATACACATGATTTCCTAACCATATTTTTATTTCTTGACCATCTATTTTACCATTTCGAGACATATAAGAATCACTTAATGTTACACGTTGTCCTGCTTGATTAACAATTTCTGTTTTTCCGGACGTTTTCATTGTTTCTGATTTTATATTATATTCAATTTTATCCGCAGTTATTGTTTTAGGGGTATTGGTATCCACAGATAATGCAAATGCAGAACCAGATGAAATTAATGCAGTAAAAAATTGTATAATCTTTCTCATCTTCTATATAATGCAAATGTAATTAAACCTAACGTTCCAAATACAGCCATAGTTAACAAAAATAAATCTGTAAAGCTATTAACCATATTGGTTGCAGACATAAATAAAGACATTATCGCTGCCATTGCGGTTACCGCCATAAGTGGTGCAAAACTGGCCCGACGGCGCAATAGTGATGTTCGTAATAATATCAATGTACATACAGCGACTAAAATTAAATTCATTAACGGATTTAAAAATCTATTACACAATTCAGATAAAATCAAACGTTGTTGTTTTGCATTTTTTGCGTTTAATACAGATTTAATTAAATTTAATGTCGATATACGGCGCACCTTGAAACTTGTGTCACCACCTTTATCCGCGATATTTAAATCCATATCAAAACTGTCAAAGGTTCCGGTGGTCATATTTTTGCCATTTGACTGTAATGAACCATTTTGCATGACAATTGATAAGCCACGCGGCGTTGATACTAATTTTCCCTGTTCAGCAAAAATAACAATCGATGAATTTTTATCACGTGTATCTGATAACATAACCTGTGATAAATCATGCCCCGCCACTTTGTCTACATAAACAACCAAACCGTTCGACAGTTGTGTAAATGCGGATTCCTGTAATTTCATATGGGCCAATCCGTAACGCAAATTCCATTGCGTTGTATAAAAGTATGATTGAGACGCCGGAACAATCCATAAATTCAATAAAAAATGTACCAATGTTAATAATCCGGCCAATCGTAATGCTGGACGGGCAATTTGGTGGGGCGATAACCCAGATGCCATCATAACTGTAATTTCGTTATCAGAAATCATCTTATTGTAAACGAATATAACGGATATAAAGCATACAAACGGGATAATGATTGAAATAATAAATGGAATCATTAAAACGGTAAGTCCCAAAAAATTGCTTAACGCAATACCATAATTTAATAAAAATTTCATCATGGACATGATTTGGACCATCCAAGCCAAGCCTGTTAAAATCAATAACAGCATGACAAAAATTGTCACCAATTGGCGTGAAAAATATTTATCCAGTATTTTCATAATAGTTGTAGTATAAAGCCCCAAAGTCCAATCGTCAAATAATAAAGTGGTTTTTACTTGCATTTTGGTAATTCGGTGATACACTTTGCAGTGTTCTTAAAAAGTTTTTTAAGGGCGGGGTTGAAGAAACCCCGCCCTTATAAATAACAAAAACAAAAGCGATAGAATAAAAAAAGCAAGGAGAAAAAAATGTCTTTTGTTTCAATGCCACGCCAGGATTTGTTATTAGCAATTGATTCTTTGGCCCAAGAAAAGGTAATTGATCGTGAAATAGTTATTGAATCGTTAGAGGCAGCAATTGCCAAAATTGCGAAGCATAAATATGGTGAAGAATTTAATATAACTGCACAAATTGATCGTAAAAACGGTGCGATTTATGTGAAACGTTTGTTCGATGTTATTAAATCTCCGGAAGCTGTTGGTGAAGAATATGACGCAAATACAATGCTAACGGTAGAACAGGCAAAAAAGTATGCCAAGAATCCACAGGTTGGTGATGTTGTTGAAGATGCATTACCAGAACCAGAATTTGGACGTATGGCATTCCAAACTGCAAAACAAATTATGACGGCACGTGTTCGTGATGCAGAAAAAGGGCGTCAATATGAGGAATTCAAAGACAATATTGGCGATATTGTATCTGGTGTTGTAAAACGTATCGAATTTGGAAATGTTTTTGTAGATATAAATGGTAAAGCCGAAGGTTATATTCGTGGTAATGAATTGATCCCAGGTGAACGTTTGGCAGTTGGAGACCGGGTTCGTGCATTGATTATGGATGTTGCACGCAGTAATTCAGGACCGCAAATATTTTTAACACGTACACACCCAATGTTTATGGAAAAATTGTTTATGCAAGAAGTTCCAGAAATCTATGAGGGGATTATTAAAATTAAATCTGTATCACGTGCCCCGGGGTCGCATGCAAAAATTGCAGTTGAAACCCAGGATCCGTCAATTGATGCGGTTGGTATGACAGTTGGTATCAAAGGAACACGTATTCAACCTGTTATCAATGAATGTCATGGTGAAAAAATAGATGTTATCTTGTACTCAGAAGATCCTGCTGTGTTCATTGTTAATGCAATGCAACCCGCCAAAGTTGCAAAAATTATTGTTGATGAGGATGCACATCGCGCAGATGTTGTTGTAAACGATGATCAACAATCCTTGGCAATCGGTCGTCGTGGACAGAATGTTCGTTTAGCGTCCCAATTAACAGGATGGAATATCGATGTTATGAATGAACAGACTGAGCAAGAACGTCGTGCTAAAGAATTCAAAGAAAAAACAGAATTATTTGTTCAGGGATTGGATGTCGATGAAATGATTGCACATTTGTTAATAACAGAAGGTTTTCGTACAATAGAAGAAATCGCATTTGTTAACCCAAGTGAATTAGAAGCAATCGAAGGCTTTAATTCTGAATTAGCAACAGAATTGCAGACACGTGCAAAGGCGTATTTGGAAAAAGTTGAACAAGATTACATTGACCAAGGACACAAATTAGGAATGCAAGACGATTTGTTAAAATTTGATTTCATTAAACGTCCAATGATTATGAAATTGGGTGAAAATGGTATTAAATCGTTATCTGATTTGGCAGATTTAGCATCTGATGAATTGGTTGAAATATTGGGTGAAGATATTGTATCTGCACGTTTGGCGGGACGTATTGTTATGAAGGCACGCGAATTAGCATACGGTATAACCCAGGGTGAAAATTAATAACCAAAGGTGAAAAAATGGCAACATTGACACTTGGAAAATCTGTAACAATTGATGCTGTACAAAGCAAGAAAGGTGACGCGGTTTTTGTTGAACGTCGTCGACGTGTTGTGGCACCAGGAACCCGTGAATTACGGGATGAACCCAAGACACCACAACCACAGCATAATGCCACCGATGAAAAATTACGTGCCGTATTAGAGGCGGCACGTGCACGTGAAGAAGAACGTAGACAGCGAGAAGCCGAAGAAGAAGCGGCACGTGCCGCACGCGAGGCAGAAATTGCACGTGAGACGCGTGAATATGAACAGGTTAAAGAACAATTAGCGGCACGTGAAAACGTGACAAATGAGACGAATAATTCTGTTGAAACGCCAATTGTGACACAATCGGCCAAGAAAAATACAAATAATCAACAATATTCAACATCGCGTTCGAACAATAATAATCGTGGGACTGATGATGAAAATGTTGGACGTGGTTTTAGTAATCGTCATAACGCGTCTAAAAAAGACTTTAAAAAATCTGGTAAAATCTCTTTACATGATATTGTTATTGATGAAGATGATGATGAAATTGGTATTCGCGGTGCAAACCGTCGTCGGTCTGAAGCTTCGTTGAAACGTTTTCGTGAAAAAGCACGTGCAATATTTTCTGCACCACAAAAGGTCGAACATGTTGTAACATTAGGCGATACGATAACTGTCAAAGATTTGGCGGCCGCTATGGCGGAAAAAGTTGGTAATGTTATTAAGAAATTGATGGAAATGGGGATGATGGCATCTCAAAACCAATCAATTGATGCGGATACGGCAGAATTGATTGCAACCGAATTTGGCGCAACAGTAAAACGTGTTGATGCAAAACCGTATGCAGACCAATTAGACCGTGAACCAAATCCAGAAAAATTGCAGCCACGTGCACCCGTTGTTACGGTAGTTGGACATGTTGATCATGGAAAAACATCGTTATTGGATGCGTTCCGTAATGCAAACGTTGCCGCAGGTGAAGCAGGTGGTATTACCCAACATGTATCCGCGTACGAAGTTAAAACAAAATCGGGGGCAGTTATTACGTTTTTGGATACACCGGGACACGAAACGTTTACTGCGATGAGAGCACGTGGAGCCCAAATGGCCGATATCGTTGTATTAGTTGTTGCGGCAAATGATTCTATTATGCCACAAACCGTAGAGGCGATTAATCACATTAGAGCTGCTAAAGTTCCATTTATTGTTGCAATTAATAAAATTGATTTGCCAGAGGCCAACCCCGAAAAAGTAAAAATGGATTTATTACAACAAGAAGTCCAGGTTGAAGATTTTGGTGGCGATGTTCAATGTGTTGAGATATCAGCAACAAAGAAAATTGGGCTAGATAAATTAGAAGAAGCTATTTTATTACAGGCAGAAATGATGGATTTAAAAGCTGATCCTGAAATGCCAGCTATTGCATACGTGGTAGAGGCGAAAATGGAAAAAGGTTTAGGATCCGTTGCCACAATATTAATGCGTCAGGGAACATTGAAAATAGGTGATGTTTTTGTTGTTGGGGAAACATTTGGCCGTGTACGTGGGTTAATCAATTCATCTGGTGAACGGGTAAAATTTGTTAAACCTGGGCAACCTGTTGTTGTTTTGGGATTGGATTCTGTTCCAAATGCTGGTGATGATTTACGTGTTATGGAAACAGATGCACAGACACGTGAAGTTGCGGCATATCGTGCTCAAAAAGCTAAAGATCGTGCTAATGCGATCAAACGTTCTACATTGGAAGAATTATTCGCAAAGCGTGATGAAACAAAAAAATTAACTTTACCGGTTATTTTGCGTGCCGATGTTCAAGGCAGTGTCGAAGCTATAAACGATATGTTGCGTGATATTAAAACTGACAAAGCTGCGGTTGAAATATTGTCATCTGGTGTCGGTCAAATAACCGAAGGTGATATTCGTTTGGCAACGGCATCTGGTGCAGTTATAATTGCGTTCAACGTTCGTGCGGATGCAGCTGTTCGAGACATGGCTCGTTCTGGTGGTGTTGATATTAGATATCACAGTGTTGTATATCGTATTACAGATGAAATCAAAGAAATTTTGTCTGGAAAACTGGCGCCAGAACACAAGGAAAACTTTATTGGCTATGCCGATGTAATTGCACTGTTTACTGTAGGTAAGGGGACACGTGTTGCCGGATGTCGTATATCTGAGGGTGTTGTCAAAAAAGATGCATTGGTGCGTCTATTGCGTGATAATGTTGTCATATATGATGGCAAAATTGGCGAATTACGTCGTGAAAAGAATGAGGTTAAAGAAGTATCTGGGGCAGGTGTTGAATTCGGTATGTCTTTTGATAAATACAATGATTTGAAAGAAGGCGACCGTGTTGAATGTTACGAAGTGCAAGAAATACGTGCTCAATTATAAAAAATTCCCCCAGAATGGGGGATTTTTATTACCATGGTGTTTTATTGTGTAACCGTATCCAAAATTTTAATTTCTTTTGTTGTTGGATCGTACACTTTGGGCGTCCCTGTATACCCCAATGCCGAAAAATGTGATGGAATCAAAAATTCTGGCATTGGGGCTGATTCTCCCATTGCAATCTTAGCAGCCAATTTCTTTTGAACATCATTTTTACCCAAGAAATGCAATTCTTGATCTGCTTCGATCGGGCGATTATAGTATCCTTGAAAAATGACAATCTGTTTACCTTTTGCTAATTTCATAATATCCATTGGGGTATATAACAATTCTTCTTTTGTCTCGTCTTTATCTTTGCCGTCTGCGCCCTTTACAGTTGTTATTTTCATTTTATAGCCCATCATATCACTAAATGTCTTGGCTGTTGTTGGATCATTTTGACGTAATACGATTTTTGCTGCGGTTGTTGATATAATTGTTGAGGCTGCATCTGCACCATACCGTTCTTGAATTTGGTGAATATCCTGACCAATAATCAAATATGAAATTTTTTGACCACGTCCCAAATCGGGGCCCTGTATAACGGCGTCCAATTTTTGCATTTTAGGCATTTCATCCAATACGAATAATACGGGATACGGCCCCATTTTTTCACCGGTTGTTCCAATTTTATCTGGGGCATTTGCCAACAGGAAATTAGACATCAGTTCAATAAATATACCCGTAATTGGATTTAACGCCTGGGCATCAACCATATTAATTGACAGGTAAACAGTAACAGGTTTAATCTTGCCGTCTCTGGGATCAAGCATACCACGTAAATCTGCAAAATGAAAATCAGAATGACTGGTACGATTACGAACAGCGGCATTTCTAAATATTGCCAAACCCGCCATAATCGTTGAAATAATAGAACCACGTTCTTGACCTGGGGTATTTGCTAATTGTGTTAATTCTTGGATTGCGCGGCGGGAATAGTCATATACCCGGGCTTCGTTTACTGCATTTTCTAACACGTCACGCATTGGATCGGCCATCATAACAGTTTGATCACCTTGACGGCGACGTTCTTCCAATTCTGCCGCCAGCTGCAATTGGGTTTCTGTTAACCAATCTAAAATTAATGATAACGATGCCTCTTTGCCCAACCAACGTTGTGGAATATGGGCCCATGTTCCAATATGTAAATAATTTACAGTATTTAATTTGCCATCTTGTAATTGGGCCATGGCGGCGTATGCATTGGAATTACCACTAAAACTCATCTGTTGGTAATATTCCTGTAATACTGCGGCATCTTCGGCATCAAATGTTCCGGAATCAAGTCTGGCATAAAAATAATCATCTGCACGTGCGTGCTCAATTTTTGATACCATAAATTGAATCATACCAGCCAATCCAGCACGCCCTGTATTTGACCAATGCGGATCATTTTTACTTTCTTGAACCAAAATTTTGCACATTGAATCAACATACAAATCGCGTTGTTCCTGGTTAAAAGGAATATGTTCTGGTGATAATGGATTCCATGAAGGGTAATAGATTCCATTTTCTGGATCGTCCTGACCCGCCCAATTCATAATAAACACCGGTCCTATGGTTGCACGGTATGCCGATGTAATTTGTTTTAATTCGGGTTTGGGATCGTTTATTATCATTGAAGAAGCATCACAATCCAAAATTGTTGGAATTACTACCCCGGCGGTTTTACCGGTCCCCGGAGGGGCTAAACATAATGCGGATAATGTTTCTGGCATCATCAAAGGTTTGCCTTTAAAATATCCCAATACCATCATAAAGCCCTTAAATAATCCCATTTTTTCAATATCTTCTTTGGTGGCCTTATTAGATGATTTTTCAGAAAATTTATCATTCCCATATGGGTTAAATTCTTTGGTAATTGTGGCATCAGCCATCATATAAAATGCAATTATTGGAAACAGTGGAATAATACACATTATATCTGTACGCAAAACTGTACGAATAAACCAATCGGGAATCTCTGCCATAACAGATAAACCCATGGTTGAAAACATATGCTGTAAATAAATTTGTGTCCAATGTGCGGTTGCAGGTGACCAACCGTATCGCCAAATATGTTCAAATATAAACGACAAGCAAAATGCCATAGCACATACCAACCATATTCCGATCGTCCATCGTATTGACCAAAATAACGATGCCATCGGTTTTTTTTCATGTTCTTTGTATGCGCTGGATTTGAAAATATTCAGCCCTTTGCCAGAACCACCAACGGATAAAATCTTGAACTTTTCTGCCATTATGTTACCATTATATCAGAAAAAAGCATAATGATAAATCAGGAAATAAAAAAATATGAAAAATATTCCACGTATATTTTTAGGTGATGATATAAATACCGGAATGGTGGTAGAGGTGGCACGTGATGTTATGCATTATTTAACACGTGTTATGCGCCGCCGCGATTGTTTGGTATTTGGTTGTGGGAATGAATATAAGGCACATTTGTCAGATGATGATAAATATTTTATTGTTGGTGACAAAACAGAACACACAGATCCAAGTATGGATATAACATTGTTCTTTGCCCCAATTAAACGTACGGATGAATTGATAAATATGGCAACCCAGATGGGGGTTGCGTGTTTTCAGCCCGTTATTACGGAATACACAATAGCAAATCATGTAAATTGGGAACGTATGCAAAAAATTGCGATTGAGGCTGCAGAACAATCTAATCGTAACAGTGTTCCAAAAATTATGCCCCCCGTGAAATTTGTGGATTTAAATTTATCAGATATTGTTTTTGCAGATGAGCGAGCGACGCGCGGACATCAAATATTAAATACTGTTTGTAATACAAAATCTGTTTTGATTGGGCCAGAAGGCGGTTTTTCTGATGCGGAGTTTGTTGCATTGGATGCTGCTGGGGCGTGTGGTATTGGTTTAGGAAAAACAGTGTTACGGGCGGAATTGGCTGCCGTAATTGCAATTGCAAAGGTTATATACAATAAATGACGACAAGAATAGCAAAATTTATTGCTCAAACGGGTATTGCATCACGGCGTATGGCTGAAGATTTAATCGTATCTGGGCGAATTGCGGTTGACGGGGTTGTGGTTGATACACCGATATTTTTTATTGAAGATGGTTCGGTTGTTACGTTGGACGGAATACCAATATCGAAAGATGGTGTGCAAAAATTATATATGTTTCACAAACCAATAAATACAATGACAACAACATGTGATCCAAATGGACGAAAAACAATTTATGATTTTTTGCCACAGATGTATCGTGGGTTGAAATATGTTGGACGGTTAGATTTTAAAACAACGGGATTATTGTTATTAACCAATGATGGTCAATTAGCCCGTAAGTTAACATTACCATCGTCACAAATACAACGGACATATATTGCATCTGTAAAGCGTGGACAGAAAATTAATTTAGATTTGGCACGTCGTGGAATAACTGTTGATGGGATTACTTATCGACCGATGAAAATCCATGAATTGGCAAATGGTGATTTACGTATTACGGTAACTGAAGGAAAAAAAAATGAAATTCGTATCGTATTGCGTGCCTGTGGTGCCCCAGTACAAAAATTACATAGGATTTCTTTTGGAAATATTGAATTGGGAAAATTACCGGTTGGAAAAATTGTTGAAATTTCACAGAAAACTGTTGACGCGCTTTTAAAATCTCTCTAATATTTTAATTATATAAATGGAAGGGAGTTTTATTATGGAAAAAAATACCTCTAAAAAGGGGCGCAATTCTGCTAAAACCGCCAGTGTTGCACCGATGACAAAGAAATTAACCAAAGAAATGCGGGAAGTTAACAAGGATGTTTTGGCTGTAAAAGGAACCAAAGCAACGCCGGATTGTAAACAATGCTTTAATCCGTGGTCTTTATCAATATATATTTATTGGTTTATAATATTGTTTTTTATATCCGCAACATTTTATATTTTGGGACGCAGTCATGGCATGATGAACCAGGTACAAAGCATGTCAAATGGTGTTAGTGAAGAAACATTGCTGCAGGCATCTGACTATTACGAACGTGGAAAAACTAATTTATTGGCAAAAAATATTGCAGATGCAATTTCAGATTTAACAGCCGCAATTGAAACAGGGACGGCAAATGTTGATGCGTATATCCTACGAGGCGAAGCATATATGCAATCTGGTGATTATGCGGCAGCTTTAAATGATTTTAATATGGCGATTGAAAAAGAAGCAGGAAATGCTGTTGCGTATTATGATCGGGCATTAATTTATACTCGTATGGAAAATTATGATGCTGCCTTGGCTGATGTGAATGCCGCGTTGGCAGCCCAAACTGTTTCACCAAGTGAAATTTTACAAATGCGCGATTTGTATGCAAAACGTGGCCAATTGAATTTGTGGTTGAAAAATTGGGATGGTGCTGTTGCAGATTATACAAATTCATTGGCATTACCAGATGGTATTATCAGCCCGTCTGTATATGCTGAACGTGCTGAGGCATACACTGCATTAAATAAGTACAGCGAAGCAGTTTTGGATTACGATTCTGCAGTGCGTGTAATATCTGAACAAATTGCCGGGACTACTACCACTGAAGAACGGGAAAGATTATCCAGTAATGCAATGTCGTATTACGAAAAATCAGCTGCATTAAATTTGAATTTGGGTAATATAGATGATGCGCGTCGTGATTTAGAATCTGCGTATACGATTGCTGCGGCGTTGAATGATGCGACAAGTATGGAACGTTTACAAAATTTGATGATTGGAATTAATTCAACTCAAGAATAACGTTTGTTATACATAATAAAATTCCAAAACACCCCACAAAAAAGGGGTGTTTTTTATAATTTGTGGTAGAATTGGGGGAAAACGAGGTTTGTTATGGTAAAAAAGTCAGTATATGAAATAATAAAGAAACAAAATGGTGAAAAGTTTGCACGTGTTTTGCGACCGGTTTTAGATTTACCAAATATTGTTGATATTATTAAATATGCGGGTAAATCGGAACGAGATGCACAAGACATATTGCCATATGTTTCTTCTTTGCGTGTATTTACGACACAACCAACAGATACAAATGATCCATTTGAATTGTTACATCGGGCAGGGTATGAATTTGTTGAATATGCAGATACGTTGGAAAAACAAAATGCGATACAAAAATATTTTAGATCGCATGAAGAATTATGTACATTTACAGATCCGCACCGATTTGAAAAATTTTATATAGTAAATGCGGTTAAATATAATATTGATTCAATTAAACCGTCACCAAATCCAGCACGTCAAGATGAGTATGGTACCAGTGTTATATCAATTCAAATGTTAAAAGCTGGTGGACGAATATCAATAAAAAATAGATATAATCATACTGTTGAAAATCCAGATAATACGTTTGGCAGTAATCCAGATGAAATAATATCTGGGTTATCTTTAGCATTAAAGGCAAAGTTCAATATTGATTGGCAACTAACAGACATTAATTTGCCTGCTGGGTTTACGTTAATTCAAGATAATATTCTTGAAATATAATTATGAGATATGTAATGTTTATTTTGGTGAAAATTTTTATGAATCACATGGTCAAATACATGAAATAAACCGAGACAATCAAACAGTATTAGATTATTTTATATGGGATAATAAAGAAAAACGATTATTAAATCCATCTGGTTTGGATGATGGTTTTATTGATGCTTTTAATACAGAAATAAAAAACAAAAAAGTAACAGTAAATAAAAATGGAATATTGGCAGACGGTGTTGAAATTGTTCATATTGAAGATGGTAAAATAACAGCGATAAATTTTCCAACCGTAACGCATATTGGTGATAAATTTTTACGCCATAACAACAGTTTGCGTGAATTAAATTTACCATCAGTTTCAACAATAAAAAATGAATTTTTGCGTTTCAATAAAAATGATATAAAAATAAATATGCCAAATTTAATCCGGGTTGGTAATGATTTTATGAGCAGTAATACAGATTTAGTAAAATTATATTTACCAAATTTGAAATACGTTGGTAATGATTTTTTGTATAGAAATATCAAGTTGATAGAATTGGTTTTACCAAATTTGATCCAAGTCGAGAATGATTTTATGTATTATAATAATCGTTTAATAGAGTTATATTTTCCAGAATTAGTACAGGTTGGGTACAGATTTATGAATTGTAATGATAGTGTAAAAAAAGTTTGTGCGCCAAATTTAGAACGTATAGCTAGGCTGTTTATGAACAATAATAAATGTTTAACAGAATTAGAAATACATTCTGTAATACATGTTGAGGATGGTTTTCTGGCCAATAATAATTTAAGAGATAAATTTTTATTTAATATCGGTGGGCAAAAAATAAAAAACAAAGATGAAAAAGAATCACAATACCGGGTAGATATGATAAATTGTGAACGAAAAGGATTAGTTTAACAGAGTTAAATTTTCCGAATTCAAGAAGTGTAATAAATATTTTTATCAATGATATTTTACAGAAAATAATATAATTTAATGTGGAATAAAAGAAATATAAAATCATAACATTAAAATGTTATAAATAGTGAAATACAAGAATATGCTTGAAAAAGTATATTGATATACTAATCTATACCACAAAGGATTAAAAATGCAAAATTATGAGGTAAATGGTAAAAATAAAATCACATTCAGGTTGGATGGTTGTTTGTGGATCATAATATTAAGTGCTGTGGCCGGCATTGCGGTAAGTGAATGCAGTAGGGCGCAACTTAGGTTAGAAAAGGACAAATTGGAATTAAAAAATATAAAAAATGGAATAAAGATTAGCGATGTTAATACGTTTAATATCGCAATGGGGCAGAAACAAAGATAAAATGTTCTCTAATATGTCAAATAAAGTCACGACAACCTTATTTTTCTAATCTTGTGATATGTAATCGTCAATTTAAAAATAACCATACAAAAACCATCCGATTGGATGGTTTTTATATTTATTGTCGTTGGTTTATTGCGTGCATAATTTGCTCGTTCCTTAATTCTGCATTTTTACGTTCTTGCTGTTTCTTTTCCTGTTTGCTGATTTGAGTTATTATAGAAGAACGTATTTTATCTATTCCTCTCGAAGATTTAACCCTTGCAATTTCTTCAAAATTACCTGTTTCTGGATCTATAAAGAATGCAGAAAATATTTTTGATTGGGGATTGTCATCCATAAATAAAACCATTTTACCTTCTTTCATAGTAATTTCTGCAATTTTGCCGTATTCATCAACAAGACCAACAATAATAGCTGTTTTATCGGTTGGTATATCCACATTACGAATCCCAATAAAATCTGCTTCTGAAACGGCCTTTGTTAAAATAGTTATTTCTTGTTTTTCTTTAAGTTCTTCTGTTTCTTCAAATTTTTCTTGGGCAAGCTGCTTTGCTTTTTCGTCTGCTTTGATTTTGGCATCTTCTTTTAATTTTTTATTGTATATTTGTTTTTCTTTTACATTATTAGCGGCCAACTTTACTGTCTCATACGCTAGCAGGCCAGTTAACACAGGTATGGCCAGAACAATATAACCAACTGTTCGGCCTAAGGCAAAAGGATTGCCATCATATGGTTTACCTGTTTGAGGCATAAATATATCAATTTTTCCCTCAAATCGTTTTAATTTTTCAAGCAGATCTCTCGAATCAAAAAATTCGCGACGAGCAGTTAATACATTCGTTTTGAGGGGGGACAGATCTTGCTCAGACATTCCAGCCCTTTGGGCATTAGATAATTTTTTTTGGGCATTTGTCAGTTTGTTTTCTTTAATATATTTATTAAGGGCTAAAATACCGTGTGCAATCAGAGTCATAATGAAAAATCCTTTGGTTTCTTATTGTTATTGTAGAAAAAAAAAAAAATCGTCAACGATTTTTTGTATGACTTGATCTAGATTATGCAATAATCATTAAATATTACTAAATAAGTTTTAATGAATCTTACCAAAAAGTGATTATTTTATGTATTCAGATTTTAATTTTGAAAAATGACAATGATCCATATATGAACCATCTGGCCCAATAACAGATTGTCTGTCAATGCCATCTAGATGAAAACCAGATTTAATGATAGAATTAAATGATTTTTTATTATCTTTCATACATTGACGACATATTCTATTGGCGTCAAGTTGATCAAAAGCTAATTCTTCAATTTTTTTATGAATTTCTTGATTAAAACCGTTACCTTGGAATTGGCGTACAATCCAAACATCTGCACATTGAACTGTTTTTATATTTTCCCAATAATGGATACGTTGATATCCGATCAAGTTGTTTTTATAAAAAATATACCAATTTACGCCGTTTGTTTCACACCATTGATTTTGTCTTTTCATTATATCACATGTCTCTTCAAGTGATTTTGGTAAAATATCATCCGTCATAGGGGCATATTGAAAATCTGACATTTTTTGTGTTTTTAATACATTCCACACCAATTTAGCGTTTTCTGCATTCTGTTCTAGAATACGTAATTCTAAACGTTCTGTTTCCAAATCTTTTTTAAATACTTCAAAAAATCTTTCCATGTTTATAATATCAATAAAAATTAAAAAGCCCAGACGTCTGGGCGAAACCTTGGTTGCGGGGAATGGATTTGAACCACTGACCTTCAGGTTATGAGCCTGACGAGCTACCGGACTGCTCTACCCCGCGACAACAATGATAATTATACATGGTTAAGTATTCAAAGTCAAGATGTTTCTGTTTTTGCACCTCAAACAGAAACTTTTGTGCGGTGTCTTGAAATCTATCTTGTTTGTTGTTATTATTCCCACTAAGGACGTAATTATGACATACAAACAATTTAAGAAAAGATGGAAAAAGTTTTGGCAAACAGTCTTATTGTCTTTTGGCGTACAATGGATTGTTGCAGTATTATTGGCAATATACATTTGGATTGTTTTTTTTACCAGTCGCCGTAAGTATATCAATTACGAATATTTCAAACAGTGCCAAAATAAATCAGTTATATACACATTTTGGCATGGACGAATGATGATGTTGTCGCCAGTTATGTTTCTGGCCGGGCGTCGTGGTTGTGTTGTTGCCAGTCAACATAATGGGGGACGAACAATTGCGAAATTGCAACGTTTATTTGGTTTAGGTGCAATTTATGGCAGCACAACCAAAGGAGCATTGAATGTTTTGCGTGCTGGTGTGCGTGTATTACAACATGGCAATTATTCGTTATGTATTTCCCCTGATGGTCCTGGGGGACCATCTATGCGCATGCAAGATGGTGCGTTATATTTTGCAAAAATGACCGGGGCTCCGATTGTTCCTGTATCGTTTTCTGCATCAAATGTCCGTTTCTTAAAACGTTGGGATAAATTTATGGTTGCATTACCGTTTTCCAAAATAACATATGTTTTTGGTGCACCTGTATTTATAGATCGTAATACGCCAGTTGAAGAGTTTGAAAAAGTACGTGCAAATTTGGAACATGTAATGTTGGAACATATACGTTCATGTGATGCTAAGTACAATTTACCTATTGTTGAACAAGATTTAAAGGCCGGTGAATATAAAAAGTTTTTGCGTGAACAACGGGCCGCTAAACGAAAAAACAAAGGAAATAATAAATGAAAACACCGTGGTGGTTTTTAAAAAAAACGCCGTTGGCGATAATCTTGGTACCCGTGTCATGGGTTTATTACGGCATAACACGTATTGTTTACAATATTCGAGAATTGCGTGTTTATAAATCCAGACGTCCGATAATTTGTATTGGTAATATATTGGCGGGTGGGGTTGGAAAAACACCAATTGTTCGTAATATTGCCAGTTTCCTGGATGCACCAATTATTATGCGTGGCTACAAAAGTAACATGAAAACATCTGGTGTCGGGGATGAAGCACTGATGTTATCTAGATACGGTTTACAGGTTCATACCGGCAGTCGCCTTTGTAATGTAATGTTATTAAATCGTCAAAATGGTGCGCGTGGTCCAATCGTTATGGATGATGGATTACAAAATCCTCGGATACATAAAGATATTTCAATATTGGTTTTTGATGATAGTATCGGATATGGTAATGGGTTATTGTTGCCTGCGGGACCGTTACGTGAACCGATCAGTGCGGCGGTTGGTGCAGATGCGATTATTGTTATTCGTTCGCAAAATCCACGTAGTGATTTTATTTTGCCAGATAATATTCCGGTATTTTATGCGCGGCGCCAAACTGTATCACCATATGGTTCGTCTCGTCGTGTTTTTGCATTTGCGGGTATTGGGTATCCAAAAAAGTTTTTTAATGCGTTGGGGCGTAATGTCGTTAAAACAAAGAGTTTTGCAGATCATTATCAATATACAGATGATGATATAGAGAATTTAAGAACCCAGGCTAATTCAATAGGGGCAAAATTATTAACGACGGAAAAAGATTGGGTTCGTTTACCAGAAAATGTGCGTGAAGAAATAAAATATGCAAAATTAGTTGTAAATATTGAAGATAGATTTTTTGTATGGCTAAGGGAGAAATTATATGGTCGGATTAAAAAATAAAGTTGAATTTTCTGGGTGTGGGATACATTCTGGTTTACCTGTTCGCATGGTTGTAAATCCATCTGATACTACGGGAATATATTTTCGTCGTACAGATATTGCTAAGGCAGAACTGATATCAGGGCGTTTTGATAATGTTGGTGAAACACGAATGCGCAATACAACCGTTGGTAATCCAGATGGTGCACATGTTCAAACGATTGAGCATTTAATGGCGGCATTATTTATCGCAGGAATTGATAGTGCAGTAATTGATATTGATGGTCCGGAAACTCCAATCTTAGATGGCAGTGCTGCTATATTTTTTGATTCATTTGCAAATGCAGGGGCAAAATTTGATGGACGTATGCATAAAATTATTGTGCGTAGGCCTGTAACGGTATATGCAACGGAAATTATACGCCAATTGCCATTCATTGTGCGTGTGAAATTGTGGCTTTTTAATAAATTTTCTGGTCACAAAACAGATGGTTTTGTACGTTTAGAACCAATCAATACAGATAAGCTAGAAATAACTGCAACATTGGTATATCCAGAAAAAATTATTGGATGTCAAACATATACGTACTCGTTTGATGGAACAAATGCATCTGTTACAGATTTTGTTAAAAATATTTCGCGTGCACGGACATTTGGAAAATATTCTGAATGGGAATATCTAAAGGCACACGGTATGGGGCGCGGTGCAAATGAAAATAATGTTATTGCATTAAATAACGAAGGTGATGGGACGTTAAACGAAACAATTTGGCCGGATGAATTTGTACGTCATAAAATAATCGATGCGCTGGGAGATATGTTCACATCTGGTGGTTTTATCGTTGGACATTTAGAATCATTCAAAGGCAGCCACGCATTGAATAACTTGGTGTTGAAAAAATTGTTCAGTGATAGATTGAATTATGATATAGTTTATGCAAAAGACGAAAATCAATAAGTTATAACAGGGAATTTACAAAATGAAAAAAATATTTATTTTTTGTGTGTTATCGTTTGTTTTGGCAGCGTGTGGTGGAATGATACAAAATCAAAATGGCAGTGAATATTTAACCCAATTAAAAGGTGAACCAATCGGTTGTACATATTTGTATAAATTGGAATCTGAGGTTTCTGTCTATGACGCCGATGATGCACGTCGTTATTTGGAAAATCGTATCGTTGATCAGGCACGTCCAGGTAATGCATATTGGATAACCAGTCAACGAACTCGGCCAAATGAATGGGTTGTTTTTGGACCAGAACGTGCATTTGTTTTAACAGCAAATGTTTATGATTGTCCAAATCCACGCAGTGCACGGATTGCATCAGATGAGGCTGGTGTGTATACTCCAATAATTGATGACGGAAATCATTGTGATAATCGACCCTATGGGTGTCATTAAGTTTTATTAAAAACGTCAATTTTGACGTTTTTTAATTGTGTTTTAATCATGTATTAACGAATTCTATGTTTGCCAAAACTATAATTTTTATGTTATAATCAGCATAACAGGGATCAGAGAGGTACATTGTCAGCACAAGTAATTACAATTAATCGAAAAAAATACGCTGTTGGATTGTTTTGGCAACCCATGGCGATGGTGGGTAACCAACGTGCATTTGCACGTTCATTGGCGTATAAAATAAACAAAAATTTAAACCTGTTTACAGAATATCATTCTATGTTAGGCTTGGGGGCACGACGAATGGGGCATCGCGTTGGAATGCCAAGTGCCGCGGCAGAAATTGTTAATACATTAACAGAATATAATTCTTTTTTGGGGGTGTTTGATACAGGGCATGGTTTTTATTTGCTTGCTGTTCGTAATGGGGTTATTTTAACTGATACAATTTTTGCGCATGCAGAAGATGCACGGGCTGAATATTTTAAGTTATCTGAAATTCCTGATTGGGGGGCTTTGTTTGCGCCGGCTGGATGGGGAATGCCGCGGGCAACAGAACATAATTTGTATGATCTAATTCATAATAATGTTCATGGAAAATTGCGGCCCATCAGTCGTGGTAGAGCATTTTTGTGGTCATTTGTATTAATGATTGGTTTTTGTGTTAGTTTTTGGATGATATTTTACGAACCGATTATTCAAATGATAATGCCGCGTCCACAGATTTCGCAAATTGATCCGGAATTGGCGGCAGAATATCATCGGCAAATTGACGAGAAAAATAAACAATTGGATGAACAATTTGAAATAGTCAAAGAAGTCGTTCCGGAACCAGATCCAATCGTTTTGCCATATGATAAATTGCCAGATGTGGCGTTGCGGGCGGATATGTGTTATCGGGCAATTGGGTTATTAATGCAATCAATTTATGGTTGGCGTCAAGTTTCTGTTGAATGTGATACCACACATGCGATTGCCGCCTTTTCACGTCAATTTGGAACATTAACAAGTTTTTACGATATTGCCACTGAATTAATTCCTGGGGCATTTGTTGTTGAACAATCACCAAATTCTGTAAATGTTCGTGTCGCGTTACCACAGGTAGCAACAAATTCTTCTGTTGAAGAACGTGATGCGGACAGTGTAGCACGTGCTGTGCGAACAGCATTTCAATCTGCTGCAATGCCGGTAGATGTGGATGTAACATCTGATGTTTTGACAAATGGTGTCGAGACGGTTGTGCTGAATGTTGTCGAGATTGCAGTGGAATCCAAATTGGCGCCAATGCAATTTATGAAAATTTTTGATGATTTTAGTGGTGTCTATATGACGCGCAGCGTATGGGACGTCACAGATCGTACATGGAACTATGAGGTGATAATCTATGCAAAATAATTTAAAATTTATTTTTGTTTATTCCATTGTTGTAGCATTTTTTTGTTTTAACTTAAATGCATATGCAGAAGATGTTATGGATGAAGAAATTGTAATTACAGAAACAGCCGTTGATGAAAATGAGGATGCGTCTGTAGATGCTGAAATGGAATCCGTTTCTGCTCAGGCTGTATCAAAATACAAGGTAGATGGTTCTTTGTTTGAACAAATTACAAATTTAGAACAGGAAAAAGTTTTGATGCAGTTGGAAAAAGAACGTGCCCAATTGGATCTGGATTTAGATAGATTAGCTGCTGAAAAAATTAAATTGCATATGGAAATTGATAATTTGTCAGACAAAGCTGAACAACAGCAATTAGAAATAGAGACAGCACGTGCAAAATTAGAAGCCGAAGTTGCAGAATTGGAACACGAAAAAGCAGCATTAGCGGCCCGTGAAAATGATTTAAAATCTTCTAGTAGTACCGTACAGCATCATGTTGATAATACAGCTGCACAGGCTGAAGAAAATGTATCCGTTATTTTCAGTGAAAGGTACAAACTAATTAATGTAATTGGTGCAGGTAATCAGTTGCAAGCAACTATTACAGATCTAATATCTGGTCAAAAACGTAAAATTGGTGTAGGTAAGGTTTTAGATGGCTATACAGTAAAATCGATTTCATTAGATGATGGTGTTGTATTTGTTAATACAGAAAATAATGACATTCAATCATTAAATGTTGGGGCAAAACATGATTAAAATAATTGGGATGCTGACAGATGAAAACTACAAAAAAGAATACATTAAAAAATAATGTTGATTCAGTCGCGGATCACCCATCTGTCCCTGCAGGGTTGGAAAATGCCGATATCAAAGACATTGTTGATTATTTGTTTTCAAATGGAAATCGTTTGTTAACGGCGGCCGGTGGAAGTCAAGAATTGCCACGTGATACCCAGGGGATTATTGCGTATTTTTCTGGTGGGGAATTAATCGTTTCACGGACGCACAGATATGATGGGCGGGTATTAGCATTTATTGATTTATTAATACGCAGTGGTATACCAATGCGTAAACCGTTTTATTCTGATTTAGGATTGGTATCTGCAATATATAAAACGTATGATAGTCGTTTGGGTGGACATGGACGTAATAGCCGTGATTTTGACAATCAAATGCAGAAAAATTTTGTTGATATTATTGCCAAGGCGGCTGCCCAACAAGTGTCTGATATACATATAGAGGTTGCAGATCAAACAACAATTTATTTTCGCATAGATGGAAGCATGCAACCGGTGTTGGAATATAATGCGGGTTGGGGTGAATCGTTTGTTCGTGCTGCGTTTGCATCTGCTGATATGTCAAACGCAAACTATGCACAAAATGAATATCAATCTGCACAAAAAGATGGGCGTACACCATTACGTGGTACTAAAGATTTATATTTACCATTAGGAATTTTAAGTATTCGTATGCAATTTAATCCGGTTGCCTTTGGTAGTCGTTATGTTGTAATGCGTTTGTTATACGATAATCCATCCGAAGGTATTAAAACAGAGCAAGAATTTGGCGAATATGAACAAAAATTATTAATGCGTTTGCGGTCATTTCCAACTGGGTTGATAATTGTTGCCGGGCCAACCAGTTCGGGAAAATCAACGACATTGGTTCGTAATATGTCGATGATGTTAAAGGAACGTAATTATGAAATAAATTTGATCACGGTGGAAAACCCCGTTGAACAAAAGATTTTTGGGGCACATCAAATGCCAGTTGTTAATACAACAAATGAAGAACAACGCGAAGACAAATATACAGAAGCATTGGCAGCGGCATTACGTAGTGATCCGGATACGTTAATGGTTGGTGAAATCAGAACATTGGCAGCTGCCGAATTGACTGTACGTGGTGCTTTATCGGGTCATAATGTTTGGACAACATTGCATGCTAATTCTGCAATGGCTGCATTAACACGTTTATTGGATTTAGGTATAGAAGCATTTAAATTAAAAGACGAAACGTTAATGCGTGGTTTGGTATCAATGCGTTTGTTTAAAAAATTATGTCCCCATTGTCGACAACGGTTAATAGAACATCCAGAAAATCCGGCATATAAACGTGTGTTGGATGCATATGGTCAATTGGGATTACGCCAGGTGTATGTTCGGGGTATAGGGTGCGAACATTGTAATGGAACTGGAACATTTGGCCGTATTAAAGCCGGTGAAATTATTATTACAAACAGTGAATTTTTGCGTTTGGCATTGATGGGTGATACAGATGGTGCTGTACGATATTGGTTAGAAGAAATGGAAGGGCGTACTTTGAAAGAAGCTGCTGCTGAATTAATGTTACAGGGAATTATCGGTGTTGATGAATTGGAGCGTTGGGTTGGATTATTAGACAGGCCAGGAGTGTATTAATATGAGTAAAATAGAATTGTGGTATGCTAAACTGGTCTTTAGAAATAGTATTGATAAACGTATGGCAATACTGCGTAAATTGGCATCTATGTTACGTAATGATTTTAATTTAATGGATGCATTAACTCGTTTAGAGTCTATTGAATCGCATGGTGGAACAAAGAATGGGGAACCGTTTGCAATTGCAATGCGTCAATGGCAAATTAATTTAGAACGTGGAATGAGTTTTTCTGATGCAACACGGGAATGGTTGCCACCAGAAGAAATTTTGTTAGTTACATCGGGAAATATATCGGATTTGGTTGTTGCATTGGAAAATGTTGGACGGGTCGTTGGTGGTGTTCAAAGAATTCGCCGTGCAATGATTGGTGCGGTTGCATATCCTTTGTTTTTATTAGCGTTAACATTTGGCATAATTATCATGGTTGGTCTATATTTGGTTCCACCATTGGTTGAGGTTGCGGGGCCCGGTGTTATGTGGCAATCTGCTGCATCAGCATTAATATGGTTATCTGATTTTTCCATAAAATATTGGTATCTGTTCGTGATTGTTTTTGCAACTGTTGTTGGTTTGATTTGGTTCAGTTTGCCAAATTGGGCAGGTTGGTTACGTGCAAAAATTGATAAGTTGCCACCATGGAATATTTATAAAATAAATATGTCTGTTGGATGGTTAATGTCGTTGGCGGCTATGTTATCTGCTGGTGTAACTATTCCAAATGCAATGCGGATGTTGGCAGATTCATCAAATCGGTATTTACGTAACATTTTAAGTGTGACTTTGCGATATATTGCAAATGGTGATAATTTAGGGGCGGCTTTATCAAAAACAGGACGTGATTTTCCAAATACAGAATTAATCGGCGATTTAACGATATATGCGGATATGAACGGTTTTGCAAATAATTTATCACGTGTTGCAGATGATTATTTATCGGAATCAATTCGAAAAATGGAATCAATTTCCAATATAATGAACAGTTTAGGAATATTGTTGGTATCAGCAATAATTGCATGGGTTGTGTTGGGGACGTTTCAAATGCAGGATCAATTGACGGCTGTATTATCATAAATATAGCTTTATCTGTTTGTTTTTACTTTAAAAATATATCGTTGTATTATTTTTACCAATTTTGTACTATCCAAATATAATAATGGGGTTTTGCATTCAAAAATCGATTAATTGAATGTAGGAACTGTGTTATTAGAACAATAATTTCGTATAAAACACGTTTTGTTTTGTGCGAAAACTATATATGGATGGTAAATGCTGAAAATAGTACGGACGTACATATTTTTGACAATATTTTTCTTGTGTGCATTTTTTGCACGCAGTGCATTTGCAGCATTTTATATTCAGACGACGCCGAATCCGGGTTGGATGGGGATATGGTTTGGGGCAACTGGGACATTTACGATTGATTGGGGCGATGGTACGGTTGAAACAATTGTCTCAAATCCAGGTAAAGGACAAAAAGTCCAAGCATCGCACAATTATCCAAATAATAACAAGAATCCTGTTCAATACACAATTTCTTTAGACGGTCTGGCTACGGCATATGATTATAATAAGGGGGCTAATTGGGCCAGTAATTATAATGCGGTATTGACCTTTTATTGTAGTAATGGTGGAAAATTATCCAGTATATCCGGAAATCTAGGACATATATTTCCAACGTTATCAGATGGGTCGCAGCCCGTATTTATCGAAACGTTTAAGGGATGTTCGAATTTGACAGGCACAATACCATCGGGTATATTTGATGGCATTTCAGGCAGTGCCGAAAATAATATGTTCAAAGATACGTTTAATGGTGATAAAAATGTATCGGGTGATGCAACAGAAATTTTCAAAGATATAACAGGAACAGATGATAATACAGCATTTAATGGAACGTTTGATAATACCGTAATTGCAACGATACAATGTCCAACAGGAACAGTTCAAAAAGGAATAAATGAGGTAACTGGTTGGGTAATATGTAGGCCAGATGAAACGGTATTTACGGCAACTGTTAATATTGATAATTTTGATAAAACATTTAGTTTTGAAATAAATACAGCCGGAAATTTTGTTATTGATTGTGGCAATGGAGAATCTGCAACAACGCAAAATTATAATACTTCGGGAACACATGTTATTACCTGTGAATACCAGACAAGCGGTCAATATAATATTGTTATTAATGGACAGGCAACAACGAATGCAAATCCAGCAATAAGTTTTCAAAATAATTTAAAATTAATTAAGCTCAGTGGTTCTTTGGGAAAGGTTTTTGCCACGGTTCCTGGGGGGCAACAGGGGTTTCAAAATACATTTTCTGGATGTTTGAATTTATCAGGACCATTACCGGAAAATCTGTTTGAAGGCGTGAAAGGCGATGCGATTTCAAATATGTTTGCCGGAACGTTTGCAAATTGTGCAAAGTTAACGGGATATATCCCAAAACAATTATTAGCACAAATTACTGGTGGTGATGCAAATGTATATTCTGGAATGTTTACGGGGGCGACTTTGATGGATAAACAATGTCCGACCGGTACAATGTCTGCGGGCGTAGGCAATGATCAACGAATAATTGATGGGGTTGCAGTGTGTCGTAATTGTACAGATGAAGATCCGTGTCCGGTATGTGATGCTGGTTTTCAAAAATTAAAAACATCGACAGGTGTTGCTGTGCAATTATACAGTGATAAATCACTGGTAACACGTCCGGCGCTTCATGTGAAAAGTCCGACAGGTCAAATATGTTATGGTAATTTGATACTTGGGGATTTGTCTGGGAGTATAAATGTGCAATATAATGGTGAAACGTATCATTCATCAAATTAAAAAAACACCAGCAAAAGCCGGTGTTTTTTATTTATACCATAAATGGCAGGTTTTCTAAGGTTCCCTCGGCAACGCGTACATTTACATCAATCAGCATAAACAGCGTATCCTGTGAACGTGCAATGTTCGGGTTGAACATGTGTGTTGATAGCATATGGCTGGTATTAACTGACATTTTTGTTATCAAATGATCATCATCTAATAATGTATAAATCGGTCCGATATCACGTGGTGTGTTGTCGCCAATTTCATGCTCATTTTGTGGACAACGCAGACCATCAAATAATGTTTTTACACGGTTATCTATATCACTACGTGGAACGCCAATAATTTCGGGGTGCATAATTAAAATATCTAATTCTGCTAATAATTTTAGATTTGGGGTAATAATCGGATTCCAATCTATTCCGCCAACATGTCGTGTGGTTATTGGACTTTTTGTCGCCCCAGGTTCCATGAATTTTGTTAAATTATTCCATGGCTGATGTTCGACCAATTTTTTTAATTGCGGATGAAATTGCATCCGGATATCTGCGATATGTTGTGTGCGTCGTTTGGGATTAACAAAAATATCGCCAAAATACAACAGTTTAAATTTCATTTTGTTGCGTCCTTGATTTGTACAGTTCGAATATAAAATGTTGGGATTTATATATCCTTTTTTCTTGATAATTATACCATAAATTGGTATGTTTTTCATATCAAAAAAGAAAGGAATTTATATGGCTGTTAATAATGAATATACTGGTGATTCAATCAAAGTGTTGAAAGGACTAGAAGCAGTAAAAAAACGCCCTGGTATGTATATTGGGGATGTGGGTGAGGGTGGTTCTGGTTTGCACCACATGATATATGAGGTTGTTAATAATTCTATTGACGAAGCAATGGCTGGTTATGCTGATACTGTATATGTTTCATTAAATGCGGATGGATCTGTAACAATTCGTGACAACGGTCGTGGAATGCCATTTGATATTAATCATGAAACTGGACGTTCTGCATTAGAATTGATTATGTGTGAATTGCATGCGGGTGGAAAATTTGATAACGAAGGTAATGGGGCTTATAAAGTTTCCGGTGGTTTGCATGGTGTAGGTGTGTCTGTTGTTAATGCGTTATCAAAATGGTTGGATGTTCGTGTTTGGCGTGCAGATAAAGAAGCGACGATGTCTTTTGCTGATGGTGTGCCAACTGCAGATTTAAAGATTTTTGAAAATAAGACGGGGAATGCTCATGGGACTGAAGTTACATTTTTGCCGTCTGCAGAAACGTTTACTGGAATTGAATTCAGTTTTGATACGTTGGAAACGTGGTTACGTGAACAATCGTATCTAAATGCAAATGTAAGAATTATTTTAGAAGATTTTCGTGGTGCGGAAAAAAAGACACGTGAATTTCATTCGGTTGATGGTTTGAAGGGTTTTGCAACATATCTGGATAAATCAAAAGAGTTGTTGAACCGTGAACCGATTCAAATGATTAAACAGATTGAAGATACGTATATAGAAATCGTGTTACAATGGACAACTGCGTATACGGAGACATCTTTATGCTTTACAAATAATATTCCAAATCGTGATGGTGGAACGCACTTGGCCGGGTTTCGTGCAGGTTTAACTCGTGCGATTAATAAATATATTGGTGAAAAAAGTACGAAAAAAGAAATCAGTTTATCTGGTGAAGATTTTCGTGAAGGCTTGACCAGTATCGTAAGTGTTAAAATACCTGATCCGAAATTTGGTTCGCAGACTAAGGATAAATTGGTTTCCAGTGAAGTTCGTCCAATTGTAGAAAGTACTGTATCTGAAATGTTGTACGAATATTTGGATGAAAATCCGGCAATTGCTAAATCTATTATTGATAAAATTATTGAAGCGGCAACAGCCCGCGAAGCCGCACGTAAGGCCCGTGAATTGTCGCGTAAAAAAACAGGGCCAGAATTAGGTGGATTGCCGGGAAAATTGGCGAATTGTTCAGAACGTGATCCAGAAAAATGTGAATTGTTTATCGTTGAAGGGGATTCTGCTGGTGGTACGGCAAAACAGGGACGCGACCGTAAAACACAGGCAATATTGCCATTGCGTGGAAAAATATTAAATGTTGAACGTGTGCGTTTCGATAAAATGTTAGGCTCGGATACTATTGGGGCATTGATTACGACAATGGGGGCTGGTATAGGCAAAGACGATTTTGATATTGAAAAAATGCGTTATCACAAAGTTATCATCATGACTGATGCTGACGTTGACGGGCAACATATTCAAACGTTGTTGATGACGTTCTTTTACCGGCATATGCCGCAGGCCATAGAACGTGGATACATATATGTTGCAAAACCTCCATTGTATGGTGTAACACGCGGTAAACAGCAAATTTATTTGCAAAATCAACGTGAAATGGACGATTATTTAATGGATCAATTGGCCACAGATGGGGTAATAGAAACAGCAGCGGGGGCACAGATATCTGGTGCTGATTTAAAACGTTTGTTGGGATTAATTTTAAATATGAAAAACACACTGTTGCCATTGAATCATGTTGTCCCATTACGTTTTGTCGAAGCGTTGGCATTAAATGGTGTATTCGATAACGAAAACACAATGTCATTTGATTCAGCGGCAAAAATGTTGGATGCCGAAGAATTAGAATTTGAACGTGGTTGGAAAATTTCCGGTGACGAGCGCGGTATTACAATTACACGAACATTGCGCAGTGTTACAGAAACACATGTATTGCCACGTGAAAAAATTGCATCTGCAGAAATTCGTTCTTGGTTGCGTTTAGATGGACGTGATGAATTGCAGGAAATTTTTGCAAAACCGACTGTATTACGTGTTAAATCTAAATCGCAAAAGATTTGGGGGGCGTTAACATTATTGGATACCGCATTTGAATATGCAAAAACTGGGTTAAAGATACAGCGATACAAAGGTTTGGGTGAAATGAATGCAGAACAATTATGGGAAACAACAATGGATCCAAATAATCGTTCGTTGTTCCAGGTTAAAATCAATGACGCATCCCAGGCAGACGAAGTTATTTCTATGCTAATGGGTGATGTTGTTGAACCAAGACGTGATTTTATTGTTGAAAACGCCTTGGACGCAAATTTAGATGTGTAATCTGATCAAATATAATATCAGCACACCACAGGATGTGGTGTGTTGATTATTTAAGTTGACAATAAACAAAAAGTGTATAAAAATATACTTTGTTGTGTTTTGTGGAATTTGTGTTTAAACGGAGTATTGATTGCGAAAAATATGCTTGTTTAATTGCAAAATGCACTAATTATGGAGTTTATAAAAATGATAGAACTGAAAAATGTAAATGATGGAACCGGTTGTACACAGGTTGATGAATATGAATTTTTAAAATCGGTTGTTAGTAAAAACATAGCGACGCCTGAACAGACAAAACGTTATAATGAATTGACGCAATATAAACAGGATTGCGAAGCCAAAAGAAGGTGGCAATCGTGTGTTGATAATTATGAAACAAATACACATGGTGGATGGAATAGGAATCTTTCTGGTTGGAAAAATAGACAAAGATAAGAAACGATGTTTTAGAACGGGGGCTTTTTTACAGGCCCCGTTTTATTATATAATTCAAACGAATATGGAAAATACAATGTTGGGATTATTTTCAAAATCTTGGTTGGAATATTTAGAAAAAGAAATCCGTAAGATGGGGATGGATTCTGATGTACAAAGTTTTGATGAAATTCGTGAAAATTTAATGAAACGAAAAATATATAATCCGGATGAATTTGCTCAACATTGTGTATATGTGATATTGGCGGGTGGATTTTCACAAAAAACAGCAAAAAAAATATATGCAAAAATTATAGAAAATATTGATAAAAATAAAGATGCGTCGTTTGATTCATTAATTAGATTATTCAATAACAAGAATAAAATAAACGCAATTTGTAAAATTTGGAAAAATCGTGAAATTTTATGTCGTGATTATTATAAATGTAATGATTTGGATTCGCGTTTACTATTTTTACAAAAATTGCCACATATTGGGAAAATTACCGCGAATCATTTAGCCAGAAATTTGGGCGAAGATGTTGTTAAATATGATATATGGATTCAACGTCTTGGATGTTTATACGCCGGAAATCAACGTATTGCAGAAAAAATAGATAATGGAAATTTAGATTCAGATGTTCGTTCGGTATGTGATAAAATGTTTGCACATTTAGTTAATCAAACAGGTTTACCACGTGGATATATTGATGTTATATTGTGGAAGGCTTGTCAAATTGGATTAATAAAGGATTTATGAATGGATGTAAAAATTGAAACGTCATGGAAAAATGCGTTGGTGGATGAATTCAATCAGGAATATTTTATAAAATTAACAGATTTTGTTCGTGGTGAATATTTATCTGGTCAGTGTATATATCCAGAACCAAAAAATATATTTAATGCATTTAATTTGTGTCCAATTGATGATGTTCGGGTTGTTATCATTGGTCAGGATCCATATCATGAACCGGGCCAGGCCCATGGGTTATGTTTTTCTGTTTTACCACCAACACCTGTTCCGCCTTCATTGGTTAATATTTATAAAGAAATTGAATCTGATTTAGGACACCCATCATGTACATACGGCGATTTAACAAAGTGGGCCCAACAGGGGGTATTATTATTAAATTCGACGTTAACCGTGCGTGCACATGTCGCGGCATCGCATGCGGGACATGGATGGGAAAAATTTACAGATGCAGTAATTCGTGCAGTCAGTCAAAAAAAAAATATTGTTTATATGCTGTGGGGCAGTTATGCCCAACGTAAGGCAGAATTTGTTGATAAAAACAACAATTTAATTTTAAAAAGTGTGCATCCATCGCCGTTGTCAGCCCACCGTGGTTTTTTTGGTAATCATCATTTTTCACGTGCAAATCAATATCTGGCAGAACATGGAAAAAAGATAATAGATTGGTAAAATATTATAATTAAAAAATATAAAAATACCGGTTTTTACCGGCTTTTTATGTTAAAAATTATATGTTATGCTTGCCCCATAAAATGCGTATGAATAATTTTTATGATCAGTATTTCCATTTGAAAAATGTTGAATAAATAATTCTATGCCGCTTCGATTTGTAAATTTATATCCGAGCGTTATTTTAAATTGAAATAATAATTTTGACCCTTCGCGTTTATTTTGTTGGGCCTGAAAACCAACCCCCGCACCGATTGCATAATACCAATCACATCCCCATAATAATGCAGCATCTTTTGATAAATATGCAATTGGTATTGTATATTTGTCCCATTGCCAACCATATTTTTTACCACCGCCAATGGTTTGGCTGATATTAATTGATTGGCGGGCAGGTAATTTAAAAAAAGTTGTTTTTTGTGAATATTGAGTATTTATTATATTAAATGGGACAAATTGTGATGGTGGGGGAATTAAAAAACCGCTGTTGACGCCTTGGCCGATACCAATCGTAATTTGGTTGTCAAATGTTCCCATAAATGGATTTTGGGCCATTGTTGTACGTATAATGCACACCACAAAAACGGTGGGGATGTATTTTATACAGCAAATAATACGTGATATGAACATCATTTTATAAATGTACACAAAAAAACACAATACATGCGACAGGAAAGAAATCGTTGACGATTTTTTTTTTTTGCTATAATAGTCAATAAAT
The DNA here is from genome assembly GCA_024402715.1 of Alphaproteobacteria bacterium. Taxonomy (GTDB): domain Bacteria; phylum Pseudomonadota; class Alphaproteobacteria; order Rs-D84; family Rs-D84; genus Enterousia. The sequence goes on along the minus strand of JAKSTF010000001.1, from coordinate 76,152 downwards.
ACAATATATGGGTGTAACAGGATGAGAAAGATCAAACATTTAATACCGTTAATATCGGTAATGGCAACACAAACATCTGTGGCTGTGTCAGAAAACCTAGCGAATGCAATAAATAATGTGCGTAATAATTGTATGGGGATATCTGAAGAGTTAAACCAGATAAAGACACGTGCGGGGATAAATACAGCAATAACCGCCGTCGGAACTGGGACCGCAACGGGTGCATTAATTGTTGGTATTAAAAAAGATAGTATTGATGATGAACTTGAAAAATGGATGTTGGATGCAATAAATGAACAAAATGGGAGCATAGTTGAAGATTCGGAAAAAGATAAAAGAATAGAAGCCTTGAAAAATGTTGCAATTGAAAAATCAAATAAATTAAATAAATCGAAAAAATTAGGTAACATACGAACCGGTTTAATGGCAACCAGCACGGCCACGAACATAGCAGGTGCAGTAATATCCAGCAAAAATCAGGTTAAAGATGATTTAGCGAATATGATAACAAAATGCATTAAATCAGTATCCGAATTATATGACACAAAAATGCAGGCCTATTTAGATAAAAGTGCCGATGAAACAGAAATCCAATATGCAGAAACCGTAATAAATGAATGCAGTGGTATAAAGAATATGAATTTATCTGGAATAAATAAAAAGGCCAAGGGTGCCATGGTATTATCTGCAATTGGTGTGGGAACTGGGATGGCCGGAACAATAACATCAGGTGTTGCCAATTCTGATAAAATTCGTTCGGATGCCAGTGAAGAAGGTAAAAACAAAGAACATACATTAAATACAACATCAAATATATTGGCGGGCGCCACTGGTGCCGTATCATTGGGGGCAACAATATTTAATGCCACAGAAATAGGTGCGATAAAAACAGCATCATCAATTGCAGATAAATGTGCGGAGGTATTGAAATGAAGAAAATATTAATGGCTTTGTTAATGATTTTTGTATCAACCAATATGGTCTTGGGGGGTGAACCCGAACAAGAAGAACGTCGTAAATTGCGAGAAAAGGAATTTCCAGATAAATTTTATAAAGTTCCATATGCTTGGAATAGGGATTTTTTAACGTTGTTAGTATTAGGTTTGGTTCGAGAAGAAGCTGAATATTCTTTAAAAAGTATAGATGATGATTGTTATAAAAGAAATATTGACAAGAACGGTTTAATGAGAGCAAGCGTAGAACTAAAAGGGTATTTTGATTGTGTTATTAATCAATTGACGGCAAGCAATGATAATAAATATACAGAACGGCAGGCACTCCTGACTCAAAGTCTGATAAATATTGCTATTGATTATCATATAAAACACAAGATAATTAGATTAAGACCTTTGAGAAATCTGGAAGAAACAAAAATCGCAAGAGAAGAATTTATGAAGTTTTCAGAATCCTTTTGTAAAGATAATGCGTATACAAAACATGCCCAGGGGATAAAGTTTAGTTTAATTGATAAAATTGGAAAAAAAATCTCAAATGAACAGTTGTGTGATTTCGTTATTCATGACAACGGTATGCCAGATTTTGTATGTGAAACGCAAATAGACTACAAAGGTGATAAATGCAGCGTAAAATGTAAAAATGTTCGCTTAAACTATGTTGATAACATGGATGATTTACGTGGATTGATCATAGATAAAGAAAATTGTGAAGTAAACATACTGGCATTGTGATCAAATATATAAACAAAAAAACATCCACCGAATGGTGGATGTTTTTTTTACCCCTTTTTGCGGATTTGAATGTGAACCTCGCGTAATTGTTTTTCAGTAACACTTGTCGGGGCCCCCATCATTAAATCCTGACCACGTTGATTTGTTGTAAATGCAACGCATGAACGCAGGTTCTTTTCACCTAATATTAACATAATCAAACGGTCAATACCAAATGCACATCCGCCGTGCGGTGGTGCACCATATTGAAACGCGGTGTACATTCCACCGAATTTTTCACGAACAATATCTTCGGTATAACCGGTTAATTCAAAACATTTAACCATGACACGTGGGTCATAATTACGTAAACCACCGCTGCAAATTTCGTTACCATTCAACACCATATCGAATTGTGCAGCCTTGATTGATAATGGATCACGATTTGATAATTCATCCAATGTTGCCATTGGGTAAGAAAATGGATTGTGTGTAAACGCAATTCCTGTTGGTGATTCTTCATCTGCCTCAAAAAATGGAAAATCTTCAATCCAACAGAATTTATATTCATTTTCATCAATTAATCCCAAATCTTCACCTAATTTTGTCCGGATTTTACCGGCAGCCTTAGCGGCGGCATCTGGCATGTCACAAACAAAGAATAATGTAGATTTATCACCGGCAATTTTATGCAATTTTGCAACGCGATCTGCATCCAATTTTTTTGCAACCGGCCCTTTGGGTTCATCGGCAAATACAATATATCCCAAACCTCCTAAACCTAATTCTTTGACGGCAAATTCGCCTAATTTATCAAACCATGAACGCGGTTTATCTGCAGAATCGGGGGTCGGGATTGCACGAACAACCGCCCCACCATCAATGGCATTTGCAAAAATACCGAAATCAGATCCACGGAAAATATCTGTTACATCACTGATTACAATTGGGTTACGTAAATCAGGTTTATCCGAACCATATTTTAACATTGCATCATCAAATGAAATATGTGGAATTTGCGGATCAATTTTGGCATTCGGAACAAATGTGCGAATTAATGTTGGAATTAATTCATTCCCAATTGCCTGAATATCCGGCAAATCAACAAATGACATTTCCATATCCAATTGATAAAATTCAATCAATCTATCTGCACGCAAATCTTCATCACGGAAACATGGTGCAATTTGAAAGTAACGATCAAATCCAGAAATTTGTAACATCTGTTTAAATTGCTGTGGTGCCTGTGGCAATGCATAAAACATCCCATGATGAACACGACTTGGAACCAAGAAATCGCGGGCCCCCTCTGGTGATGATGCGGTTAATATTGGGGTTTGAAATTCTGAAAATCCCATTTCCCACATTTTATCACGCATAAATTTGATAACCCGGTTACGCATTAAAATATTGTTATGTAATGAATCGCGTCGCAAATCAATATATCTGTATTTTAAACGTAAATCTTCGGCCACGGTATCATCATCACCAAATACAGGGAACGGCAAAACATCGGCATTGGTTAAAACATTCCATGACGTGGCCTTGATTTCAATTTGACCCGTTGGGATTTTATCATTAATCGCATCTGTATCACGTGCAACAACCAAGCCTGTTATTGTAACAACAGATTCTGGGTGAATACGTTCCAGTGCTTCATCACCACCGTCAAAAACACACTGAGTAATTCCATAATTATCACGCAAATCAATAAACAACAATGAACCGTGATCACGTTTACGATGAACCCATCCAGACAGGGTAACCGTTTCTCCAACATTTGACGCATTTAATTCGCCACATGTATGCGTTCTGTACTTTGATTTCAAAGATACCATTTCTTTTCACCTTTTTATTTTTTTACAGGTGCAAAATCATTTATGGGATTCGGCACCATATTCAAAACATTTTTATTTCAGGGGCGCAGTCTTTTATTCCGCGCGGTGCCACCCTGATTTATAACTTTGGTTGTACGCATTTCATTCCATGGTCGTCAATCATATCATCACAAAACCGCACAATATTTACAGATCTGTATTATAAACATAAAAAATTACGTGTGCAAGTGATAAAGCCATTTTTGAATTATACAAAAAAACACCCACAGTATGGGCGATATATCTATGGTGCCCTAAGCAAGAATCGGACTTGCGACTCGTCCTTACCAAGGACGTGTTTTACCACTAGACTATTAGGGCGATTTAATTACCCATGTATTATATGTTTTATGGGGTAAAAATCAAGAATAAAAAACGGGCAATACGCCCGTTAATTCTGGTAGCGGGAGAGGGACTCGGACCCCCGACACGTGGATTATGATTCCACTGCTCTAACCAGCTGAGCTATCCCGCCAATAACAGTTATTATAGCAAACCATTTTTTAAAATCAAGATAAAAACTAATCAGGATTAATCCATCTTGGATGAGAACTCCATAATTACATATAACATAATGCCCATATTCAATGTTTATGGACTCAAAGACAGGGGACTCAACGATTCCTTTTCTGGGTCAAATCTGATTTGAAATTATATCATACATATGCAATAACCAAAAATTAAAATTTGTTATGTGTGTTTACAAAACCACGTAAAAAACTGGGATCCATATCAGTCATTATTTCTGTTAATGAATAATTACGTTTTCCGGTGGGGCCAATTATTAACCGTATAGGCATTGGTGCTGGTGACGTTCCACGCATTTTCATGTTTAATTCTGTATTCATTTTATTATCTATGATTTCCAAATTTCCGATTGCATCAACATGGCGCATTTGTAATTCCAGTGGACGGGTTGTTTTAAAATAATCGTGTTTGTATTTACCTATGATATGCATTTTTTTAATTTGACTTTTCCCAGATTCCAATGCGGCCGATAATGCATATTCGGCATTAAATTTGGTTATATTATTTGCGGATGCATAAAAATTATCGATGCCGATGCCATCTAAATATCCGCCGTCAAATAGTATATCCATATAACCGGCCAGATTATAAAATATATCATGTGCGATATAACCGTTGGTTTGTAATTGTATGTCGGCGGTAATCGTTGAATCGTATACACTAATTGGATATGATGTTTTTAAAAAATTTCCAGATGTTTTAAATTGATTTAATTGTACAGATATATCATACGTGGATGATTTTTTATTTATTGTCGCCAATAAACGACCGCGATTATTATCGGCAATGGAAAATGTCTGTACGCCAGATTTTAATGAATACACAAAATTTTTATAATCTGTTCCATTAAAAATTAAAGTATCGGCAGACAATGAAATAGATACGGGGATTTCAAATGGAATTAATATTGGTGATTGTGCTAAAAATTCAATTTCCGCATAATTATCAATAAAATATTGATTTGTAAAAGTATCCAAATTTAACACTGGCGTTTTTAATGTCATAACATTACCGCTGGCACTGCCAGAAAATGTATGATTGGCAATTTTTATCTGTAAACCAGAAATTGCATCATTAGAATATGTACCAGATATAACATAGGAAAAATCATTAATAGATTGTGTATCAATATTTAACAACCAATCCTTGATATTGGTTCCTGTTAACACAAAATCATGATTTTTTATAATTAAATTCCATCGTTTGGAATATGGGGTAAATTTTATTGCATCGTTATCTATGATAAAATCGCCAACCTGATCCATCATGAATTCTGGAATAAAATATAAACCTGTATTTGCCCATCGTAAGGTTTTACCGCGTGCAAATCTATATTGTAAAATATCTTTGTTATCAGGATTTATATCAATCCAACCGCCGGCATCTGAAAAATCAAAATCCAAATGCCCACGATTTCCAATTTTGTTTAAAAACTGTGAAATTTTTTCCAGTTGTGGCATTGGTTGATTCGATTTTAATGATACGTTAAAAATACCATTGTCTACATTTATTGTGCCGTACATTTTATCAAATGTAAACTCTGAACACGTCCATTTGTTTGGGGTGCCATTAAATATACACGTTGCAGTATGACCATTAAATGGGGTGGATATTTTTATATCATGGGCCCCATTTGCATTAATATATCCCCCAGAAATTTTTACATTATCTGCCAAAATATTTATAATATTCAAACTGTCTTCTGTGCCATGGGCCTGAATCAAAATATGTTCAAAATCATATGGACCAAATGATAAATTACCATATAAATCTAAATCGAATTTTGTGTTGTAAAATAAATGTGTTGGTTGTAATAAAAACGACATGTCGTATTTTACATTTTTACCATGTAAATTTATTTCACGTGCACCATTTGATGATAACGTAATATTACCAGTTATGTTTTCCATTTTTATATTATTGAATGAAAAACCGTATTCACCATCCCAATCAAAATCCATATCTAAATTTTTTTTACCAATTGTTGGATTATCAAATTCAAACCATTTATTTACATTAACTTGATTAAATGACATATTTCCAGATGCTGTTCCATTTGTAAATAGCCGTCCGGTAATATCCACATGGTCGTTATTATTTTTAATGTTAAAAACATCATCATGAAATGTAATTTCATATTTGTGTTGATTTGTTCGAACAATTCCATTTAATTGCCCATTGTTTAATGTGCCACGAATAATTTCATATTCTTTGCCTTTAAAATGTGCAACTGAATTTTTTATTTCAATCGGTTTATTGGTAACTGAGCCGTCAAAAGAATTTATTTTAATGTTTGCACCATTTACAATTACACTACCGTTTAATGGTACACGACCAAGATTTACCAAACTAGAAATAGGAATACGTATCATCAATGAATCAATACTGCCCATTGGTATTATAACATTATGTGCAACAATTGTTGCGTGGCCCAATAAACTGAAATTTACATCGCCAGTTATTTGAACATTGACACCTGTTTGTTCTGTAATTGCATGTTCTATATTTGGTTTAAACTTATTAAGGTTTGTCATTGGTGGAACGATTACCAATGCCAAGACACCTGCCGACAATATAGTTAACGTTGTCCATATAATTCTGCGTTTATATCTGGGTTTTAATGCCATTCTCTCTTTCCTTGTATTTTCATTATAATGGATTATATTAAATATTGTGAATAAAAAAATATTTGATCTTAATAGTACTTACAGCCCTATGGGGGATCAACCTGTGGCAATTTCTGAATTAGTTTCAGGGATTTGTGATGGGCGTCGTTCGCAGGTTTTGTTGGGTGTTACCGGATCTGGTAAAACGTTTACGATGGCGAATATTATTGCTGAATTAGGACGCCCAGCACTAATTATGGCACCAAACAAAATTTTGGCGGCACAATTATATACAGAAATGAAATCTTTTTTCCCTAATAATCACGTTGAATATTTTGTTTCATATTATGATTATTATCAACCAGAAGCATATATGCCAACAACAGATACATATATTGATAAAGATGCGTCAATTAATGAACAATTGGACCGGATGCGACACAGTGCAACACGTGCCATGTTGGAAGAAAAAGATGTTATCGTTGTATCCAGTGTGTCGTCAATTTATGGTATGGGTTCGCCTGAGCAGTATGCAGGGATGAAATTGGTTATAAATGCTGGGGATATGATTGGTATGGCAGATGTTATGCGATCATTGGTTGATATTCAATATAAACGTAATGATGTTGCTTTTGAACGTGGTGATTTTCGTATGCGTGGCGATACATTGGATATATTTCCATCGCATTCACAAGACAGGGCATGGAAATTATCTTTTTTTGGCGATGAAATTGAAGATATATGGGAATTTGATACACTGACTGGGGCAAAATTACATAAATTAGACAGGATTGTGATTTATCCAAATACACATTATGCAACACCAATGCCCAGTATTTTACAGGCGATTGGAAATATAAAAAACGATTTAGAACAACGGTTAAAATATTTTCATGAAAATATGAAATACATCGAAGAACAGCGCTTACGGGAACGGGTGAACTTTGACATAGAAATGATGGAAACGACAGGATCATGTCGTGGTATTGAAAATTATTCCAGATATTTATCGGGGCGGGCACCTGGAATGCCGCCTCCGACATTGTTTGAATACTTACCCAAAGATGCGATTTTATTCATCGATGAAAGTCATGTAACTGTTCCGCAAATTGGGGCTATGTCACGTGGTGACAGGGCTCGCAAAGAAACGTTGTCTCAATATGGTTTCCGTTTGCCGGCATGTGTTGATAATCGCCCGTTGACATTTGATGAATGGGATGCATTACGTCCCCAGACTATATTTGTTTCTGCAACGCCTGCACAATGGGAATTGGAACAATCTGGAGGAATTGTATCTGAACAGGTTATTCGTCCCACAGGTTTATTGGATCCTGTGTGCACAGTTCGTCCAACAGAACATCAGGTAGATGATTTATTAGAAACGGTAAAAGGGATAACGGGACGTGTATTGGTTACAACACTAACAAAAAAAATGGCCGAACAGCTAACAGATTATTTTGTTGAAAATGGCGTTCGGGCACGGTATTTACATAGTGATATTGAAACATTGGAAAGAATCGAATTATTACGTGATTTACGTTTAGGAAAATATGATGTATTAGTTGGAATTAACCTGTTACGTGAAGGTTTGGATGTTCCAGAATGCGAATTAGTTGCGATTATGGATGCGGACAAAGAGGGTTTTTTACGATCAACTCGTTCGTTAATCCAAACAATTGGACGTGCAGCGCGTAATGCGAACGGGTGTGTAATATTATATGCGGATAAAATGACTGATTCAATGAATGCGGCATTGTCTGAAACCGCACGGCGACGCGAAAAACAAATGGCATATAATACAAAACATGGTATTACGCCGACAACTGTAACCAAGGCAATATTTAATACCGTTGGTGATCAGATGGATAAAACGGATAAAAAACGTAAATTTGTATACGATAAATCTGGCGGTGTAATGGATGCGGAATCATTGCGTAAACAAATAAAAGAATTAACCAAGAAAATGCACCGGGCGGCGGAAGATTTAGAATTTGAAACAGCGGCAGATTTACGTGATGCTATACATAAATTAGAAGATGATTTATTATTGTTGGAGTAAAAATTATGGTAGAACAAACAATCATTACGAAAAATATTAATGAAACACATGCTTTTGCACGTGATTTTGCCCACAACTTGCATGCGCCGGTAACAGTTGCATTACATGGTGATTTGGGGGTTGGTAAAAGTGAAATATCACGTATAATTATTCAAACACTGCGTGGAACGGATACCATTGTCCCCAGCCCAACATTTACAATTGTTCAGTCGTATGATGGAATTTCTCACTTTGATTTATACAGAATAGAAGATGTATCAGAATTAACAGAAATAGGTTTGCAGCACGCCATTGAAAATGATATTACATTGATTGAATGGCCAGAAGTTGCTAATGATATTTTGCCCTATAATACGATACATTTATATTTAAATGAATGTGGCGATGGTCGGAAAATTTTTATAAAACAGGCGTAATATTTTATGCCCGTTTTAATAAACTTTGAACCGCCAATGGAAAATCTGATGCCGTGGCTAAATAAGAACCGCTAACCAATAAATCGGCCCCAGCGGCCCAGCACATTTTTGCTGTGTCCGCATTTATTCCACCATCAACCGAGATCGTATATTTTAATCCGTATTTTTTTCTTGTCGCGGCCAACATAGAAATCTTTTTTAGGCATTTGTGTTGAAATAATTGGCCAGATGCACCGGGAATAACTGTCATGACCATAACTTCATCCAATTCGCGTAATATTGATTTTAAAATTTTTGGTGAAGAATCTGGATTCAATGCGATTCCTACGCGTTTACCCATTTTATGGACAGTTTGAATTGCTTGACGCAAACCAGATGTCTTCGTTGATACAATTACTGTATCTGCACCTGCATTAATAACATTATGTGCCCATACAGCAGGACATTCTGTCATTAGATGTACATGCAGATGCATGTTTGTATGTGTTCGGATAAAATTTAATTCTTTGATACTGCCTGCCATTTTTGGAACATACAACCCGTCCATAATATCAATGTGTAATGCCCCAATTCCTGCAGACATAAACATAGAATAGGTTACAGGATTTTTCATGTCAAAGCATATGGTGCTGGGCATAACAGGAATTATATGTTTACGTTTGTGAATACGGCGTTTAGGCATTAATAAAGATAATATTTTTATACCAAATGTCTGTAATTTTTTACGTTTTGTAATATAATTTTTATATTGTGGCGTTTCATTATTCCACACATGTTTTGCTAATGCCTGGACGGATGCGTATGTATATGAATTTATATCAATATTTTGAATTGGAATACAAAACATATTTTCGATAAAAATCGCTGCCCCGTCTGCTTTTGCACCTCCGCCGGTTAAAATAATCTTTTGTGGTTGATATTTTTTTATATCATTACCAATTAAAGATTTTATTTCGGCACACAAATCTGTCATATATGGGACAATAATATCATTTATATCTGCACGTGAAAAATCATACTGCGTATCAGCGGGTGTAAAACGATCCGTGTTGTTGGGTAACAAACGGGCAGTATTACATTTTATACGTTCTGCTTCATCCCAACTCAGGTTCAATTTTTGTGAAATTATATTTGTTAAATCCGCCCCACCGCGTTTTATTTTTTGATGACAAAGTGGTCCACGTGCGGTCCAAATTGATACAGATGTAAATTGGGCACCAAAATCTATATACAGTACACGTTGTTTTATAGGACAATAGACCGAATTTTGCAAAAATTGCGGATCGTAAAAAAACTTTGGCTGAATATGCGACTTGCGCAGCACATCAGATAATTGTTTCATTTCTTTGTTAGGATAAAATATCGCACTGAACAGAGAATCTAATTTTGTATCTGTATACCCAACTGGAATTGGTAAGTCAGATTTTTTTGATGTATCGTATCGTAAAGGAAATAGGTGCATACAAAAAAAATCATCAGGTACATGGATTTGTAAAATTTGATTTAAAACATCATCATGGATAATTTTATGTTCATGATTCCATGTTATGTTTTGCGGAATTATTTTAAATATTGATTGGCCAAAATTCCCTGTGATATATGCAGAATCAAAATGTGTATTAAGTTCATTTTCTAATTCATCGACAACTGATTTTATTGCATAAACAGTATCACCACTAATGACTTCGTGCATAGCAATACGATTAATTGTACCCGAACGTATATGTTGGGCAATGCCGCGAACACAACTGCTGCCGATATCCAAACATAAAAAAGAAGAATTCGCAAAATTCATGTATTATTTCACCAATATTCGCATATCATCACGCATATCTATCATTTGTATGTCTTTATTCAATATGTTGTTGTTTTGGTGTAAAACTATCAAACTTGCAATTGCCGTTTCAGGATTTTTTTCTGGTAACATAATAGTCGTACCACCAGTTGTTATCAAATTCCATCGCCGGCCTTCAATCCATTCTAAATAATCTAAATGTCGTACAATTCCACGTGCCGCAGCCGTTATACCAGATATATCATTTGGTAATTTGCCACGAAATAAGACGGATTCCGGTGTGTGCATATTACTTGGTTCTTTCACAATTGTCCCATCTGCTGACAGTGGATAAAATTTTTCACCATCTGTCCATACGGCAATTGTTTTATAAAAAGATACTATTACATCTAAATTTCCATCTGGACGGCGATGAACTGCAGAATTTTTTACGCCTGGAATCAACGCAACGCGTGCATTAACCTGTTGTAAATCAAGTGCATAAGAATTTGTTCCTGGTGTAACAGCTGCGGCGGATGCAACCGCAGTTAAATCTGCGTTGGCAGTATCTGCATTGACGTATATTTTGTGGACTTGGGACATGCCTGATTGACCACGACTGGTGATGATAATTTTGGTTGAAAAATATGTTGCCAAAACAATTGACAACACAAAATACCCCCAAAAATGGATTGTTCTTTTCATATCTTGGATTATATCACAAAAATATAGTATAAAACAAGGGCAGACCAATAAAAAAGTTATTAACTGCCACGCAATAAATATCCACGTCTAAACATACATTTACGATATGCACCAACTGATTTGGATGTTGTGTTTCTGGGAACGCTTAACAGACTGCGTTGACTGGTATCACGATATTCATTAGATTGAAATGTTACCCACAAGCCGTCCCAATCTGGCATAATTGCACTTTGGTTTGGGGCAATTAATTTTGCAATACGCGATCGTGGTTGGTATGCTGGTTTATTTATACCTAAACAAGATTTATGATCACGAACAAACTGTTCTGTCGTAACAGATTCATTTTCCCAATTTAATATAGTTGCATCATCAATGCTGCCTTGATTAACGGATGCGCATGCCGATAATGATAATACAAGTGCTATGTGTTTTAATTTCATGTTGCATATTATAATTTAATTGCCTTAGTGGGGCAATAGTTTTTATAATGCAAAAAACAGTATGGGGGCATAGAATGGCAATAACCGCGCAAAATTTTATAAAATTGGCAAATTTTTATAACCAAATGACAATGGTTATGTCTGCAATTTGTGTGGAAAAAGGTGGAATTTCAATGGAAAATTATGTTGGACGTTTTTTTGCGGCCGACGTTTTAGAGTATACTGCAGAATATGGACGCCGTTTGATGCAAAATAAACAAGAACAAATAGGTTCAGATATTGCCAGTGTGATAGAGCGTTTTGTGCAAAATTATGAACGTATAAAATCTTTAACAACCCCAACACAACGGCCAATTCATGAAATGACATTGGAAGAATTTGAAAGATTGATGAATATTTAGTAATATTTGATAAAACCAAAGGTAAAATCATGAAAAATTTTAATAAATTTTGTGGGGTGTTTGCAGTGTTGATGGTCGTTTTTTGTTGTGCTGCATGTAATAACAATCGTAATGCAGAGCCTTTGTACGATACGGTTACGGTTGTTGAAAATTTGGTGATAGATGAAAATTCTGTTCCAATTTTTCCGAAAAAGGCCGCATTAACAACAGATACGGCACGTAGGTTTGCAATTGATTTGCCAAAACGTTGTGATGTTAATTGGGATAATCAGGCGGTCGTTTCTGTTGTGCCTGCCGAAAAAATAGAAATCATCCGTTTGGATGCCGGTGATAAATTACCAGATTTGCAGGTTTCGGATTATGAATTTCGTGATTTGACTGTAAAACGTGCGCTGGAAAAGTTGTTAGATGGTACAGATATAAGTGTTTCAGAAAATGGAGAAATGATTGAAAAAATATCTGGTTCTATTTCGGCAGGAATGTTGTCTGACGCAGTTGAATTGATGACAAAAATGGGACATGTATATTACTCTTATGATGCAGAAATGGCTGAAATTAATTTGATGCACCGTGCAAAATGGATGATAAAAATGCCACAAAATGAAAATATAATAATGGCATTATTAGATGCGATGCATGGTGCTGATTTGCGTAATTTGTTGGTTGATTGGCATGATAAAACCGTTGTATTCGAAGGAAATTATCAAACAGAACGGGAAGTTTCTAGAATTATATCTGATGTTGCAGCTAAAAAGTATATGATTGCATGGGATATTGATGTGTATCGTGTATATCCACGTACTGATAATCCGATTGTGTGGATGAATTTATTGCCAGCGTTTGGTGATAAAAATATTAAAATGTCTATCCCGGGTGTCGTTGGCAGAACATTGGTTGTGGGACCAGAAATTAATACCAAAACATTGCAAGAATTTATGTCGCAACAGGCAAATGTTGTTTTAATTTCTCAGGGGCAATTTGTTATACCAAATGGATGGCAATCTCGTTTTGATATTGGTCAATGCAGCAAAGAAGATAGATTGGAAACAGATTTAATTATTGGTGCCACGGCAAAATACGGTGATTTCGGTACACGTAAAAAAATTGATGCGAAAATTGTGTTGCGTACCAGTAATGGGGAATTGGCGTCATTTAATGTTCCAACCAGTGTCGGGGATAATTACGTTATTGTTGGTATTCCAACACACTCATTTGTAACAACACCGGAAACGTTAATAAATCCATTTGCAGAATTGGTTGTATTTATGTCGCCACGTGTGATATCTATTGTTGATGCAAAACAACAAAGTACTGATGCCAAAACACCATTGGTTGGGGATGCTTTACGTGCATTTTTAAGTGAATAGGGTGATTGAATTATGTTTTCGAAATTAGAACGCAAGGTTGCTTTTAGATATTTATCTGCAAAAAAACGTGGGTTTGGCTCTGTTATTTCGTGGGTATCTTTGATTGGTATAACGCTTGGTGTGACGACATTGATCGTTGTGATGTCTGTAATGGGTGGGTTTCATGAAACATTGCTGGCACGTATTGTTGGGATGAATGGACATGTTGTTGTTTATCATCAAAATGGTGCGATAAAGGATTATGATTTTTTAATTGATAAAATGCGGCAAAATAAAATTGTGACCGCAAATGCGGTGGCAATAGTTCCGATTGCCGAAGGGCAGGTTATGGCATCGGCACGTGGAAATAATACAGGGGCAATGATTCGTGGAATTCGTATATCTGACTTATTAAACAACGTTGCAACAACGGCTAAGATTTATGGCCAGCCATTAGATAAAATAACGGATGGACAATTAATTGCTGGGGCCTCATTAACGCGTAATTTGGGGGTTACAATGGGGGATAAAATTTCATTGATATCTGCAAACGGTGCGACGCCAACACCATTTGGTGCAATGCCTCGTATTATGGCGTACCCAGTTATGTCATCGTTTTTTATGGGAATGTACGAATACGATTCCGGATATATTTTTATGCCACTTGAAACCGCACAAAAATATTTGAATATCTCAGATGCTGTTACACATATTGATTTGTTTTTGAAAAATCCAGAAGATACCCGCACAGTGGTTGATAGTTTATCACGTTTATTACCAGATGGTTTTATTATCCGTGATTGGCGTGATTTAAATCGTGGATTTGTTGGTGCATTACAGGTTGAATCAAATGTAATGTTTTTGATACTACTGTTAATAGTTATTGTTGCTGCATTTAATATCGTTTCCAGTTTAGTTATGTTGGTTAAAGATAAATCACGTGATATTGCTGTTTTGCGTACATTTGGCGTGTCCAGACGTTCGATGATGAAAATATTTATTTTATCGGGAACAAGCATAGGTTTGGTTGGGACTTTGTTTGGAATCGTATTTGGTGTTATTATTGCAATTTATATTGAGCCAATTCGTCATTTCTTTCAATGGTTGACGGGGCGGGATTTGTTTCCTGCGGATTTATATTATTTATCTGAATTACCGTCAAAGTTGGTGCTATCGCAGGTTGTTGGAATTGCATTATTGGCAATAGGTTTGGCATTTTTGGCAACATTATATCCTGCATGGAAGGCATCTAATACAGACCCAGTTGATGTTTTACGAAATGAATAAATAAGGGTAAAGATTATGGCGAATATATTAAATTCTTTATCACAGGTACGAAATGATACAGCAATTTTGTCTGTACGTGACATAAATAAAACTTTTGTCGAAGGTGGACAGCCGTTGCAAATTTTACGTGGTGGTGGTTTTGATTTGCATCGTGGAGAGATTGTTGCATTGGTTGGACAATCGGGCAGTGGTAAATCTACATTGTTACAGTGTGTAGGATTATTAGATAAACCAACCAGTGGCAGCATTTTATTAGATGGAACGCCCGTTCATAAAATGGATGATGAAATGCGCACAATGGTCCGGCGTAAAAAAATAGGTTTTGTATATCAACGACATAATTTATTATCAGATTTTACTGCGTTGGAAAATGTTATGTTGCCAATGTTGGCTAATAATATCGGTGCAGATGCAGCAACAGCACGTGCAATGCGCTTAATGCGGGCAACCGGGGTTGTACATCGTATATCACATTTACCGGGACAAATGTCTGGTGGTGAACAACAACGCACCGCAGTTGCGCGTGCGTTGGCAAATGATCCAGAAATTTTGTTGGCTGATGAACCAACAGGAAGTTTAGATCCGGCACATGCAGTTGCTGTATTTGATATGTTGCTGGAAATGGTGCGTAAAAATAAAATGGCTATGTTATTTGTTACGCACGATATGACATTGGCGGAACGTGCAGACAGAAAAATTACAATCAAAGATGGTTTTGTGGTATAATCATAATCAAACCAGAGGGAGAATGATGATAAAAAACAACAATACAAAACAAAAAATTTTTGCATTTATTGCACTTGGTGGATTGTTTGCCAGTGGTTTGATGCTTGGAATGTCATTCCATTCGCCAGAGGTAAAGCGCATGCGTATGACTCAAAATGAGTGTGATGTAATCGCAAATAAAATTAGTAAAGCTGTTGACTTTTCCGAATTTGATAGTTTAGAAAAATGGCAATTAATATATGAACGAAATTGTCATGGTCATATTTTATCAAAAGATACGGCAAATTTAACTGAAAAATCTGATACACGTGCATGTGCCCAAATAGAAGTAATTCAATTAGGAAAATTGAATTCATCTAACGATGAAAATACAGAACCACACATTATAAACAGTGATATATATGCGAATTTAGCAGAATATGGATGTCCAGAAAATACCGGTAAATATCGGGAATTGGCAGAAACAGAAAAAGAAATTGCCGCTGCGTTGAGAAATGAAAATCCGGAATATAAAACAAATGTTCGTCCATGTGCGGAAATAGAACGTAATTTATCGTACCGCTTATATAATCCAAACAATGCACGTGACTATTTAAATAATGCTGATGTTTACAGTACGATGGCCGAACGTGGTTGTCCAGAAAATGCAGAAAAATACAAGTTAAATGCATTGAATCAATTGGAAATAGCGTCTGCGTTAATGGATAAACATGAAATTTCATCAGAACACAATGTTGAATTAATAATAGATACATATAAAAAATTACAAATGCGTGATGCGGCCCGTGAAGTATTGAATAAAATGCAGAAATTAACAGAGCCTGCAATTGATTTTATTTTAACAATGGAAAAGGTTATAAATGAATAACATAACAAAAATAATTTTATCCAGCGTATTTGCGTTATCTGTTATTTCACCGGTAATTGCCGATGATACGGTGGATACAGAAATTGTTACAGATGCAGAAAATACGGCATCCGCAACAGATCAAAATGTTTCTGTTCGTATGACATGTGATGAAATAAATTCAGAAATCGCACGTCTGCGTGCAATGGATGAACCTTCTTCTGAAGAAAGTGCGCGTTTAACCGATATGCAAGCACGGCATAGAAAAAATTGCACCGCCCGTGCGGCCAATCGTGCGGCATTAAATCGCAGTAATCATAATGTTATCAAAGAAAAAAAAGATACGGATTCGATAAAAACGGAAGCGGTTTATTCACCTGAATTGTATGCACGTCAAGAAAGGGTATGTGTATTATTGGCTGAGGCAATGAATTCGGAAACCGATGAAGAAAATAAACAAACATTAACAGATAATCATAAAAAGTATTGTATTGATAAACAGGTTGCCCCCGAAGAAACTTTAAAGTTATATGAATTTTTATTGAAACCTAATCAAGATAATGCATCGGAAAATGTGGATGGTAATATTGTTGAATCTGATGATGACATCAAAGCCAAGACAGCAGCTAATTTGGCCGCCGGATTATGTGAAGACGGGGTAAAACCAAATAAATTTGGATGTTGTGATGGTGAAAAATTCAAAGATTTGGGAAATGGCCAGTTTGGTTGTTGTAAAACCGAATCCGATGGTGAACATTGCCATAATTCATTAAATAAATTTTAAAATAAAGAAAGGCTTGCGTTTTGGTAAAAATGTTATATAATCAATGTGCTTTGAATTTGTTGCGGGCATAGTACAAAGGCTAGTATGCAAGCCTTCCAAGCTTGAAATGCGGGTTCGATTCCCGCTGCCCGCACCAAGAATTTGTTTGAATTCAAATTCTGGAAGATTGGGCGTGCGCCGGAGTCGGAGAGCCGGGGCAGACTGTAAATCTGTTAGCTATGCTTGAGTAGGTTCGACTCCTACCACTCCCACCAAAAGATACACCGCACTTTTTAAGTGCGGTTTTTGTTTGAATTTATTACTCTTTGGGTTGTTGTTCGACAAATATATTTTTCAAAACGGTCTAGTTTTATAAATATTCGGGCAATCAAGTTTTTGTTGATTCATTTAAGTGACTTGATTTTATAACTGTTTGATGTAAAATAATTACTGAATCCAATGGGAATTGGTTTCGGGTTTTCAAGACCCATATAGCGCGGTGCGAATTGCATCGTAATCTATTTCGTAAATGATGCATTCGCATCGTTAATGCCTGACTAATGGTCGGGTTATCTGTTGTTATACAATAGGATTTTGTCCGAAGGCAACGGAAGTCATTCGCTATATGACCTTGAAGATACCCGACCGCTCTCTATTGGGGCGGTTTTTTTACAAAGATTTTAGTCATGGCGAATAAAAAGACAGAATTAGGACAATTTTTTACAGTTAATCCTTTGTGGTTAAAAAAACACATTGAAAATTTTATATATGAAAGTAAATGCAATGTGATATATGACCCCTTTGCGGGAACTGGTGAATTATTGAAAACCGTTAGTGCTTTGAATCCAATTAATTTTACAATGACAGGTCTAGATATAGATGACCAATTTGGATGGCAACATAACGATAGCCTTGAAAAAATACCATACATAAAAAATGCTATAATAATAACAAATCCACCATATCTTGCAAAACAATCTGCTTCTAGAAAAAAAATAGATTTATCAAAATATTTTCAAAATACGATTTACGACGATGTTTATTTGTTGGCTTTGGAAAATATGCTGAAAGCACAAAAATACGTGATAGCAATAATCCCAGAAAGTTTTATCAATTCGAGTTTTTTACATAAGAACTTATTACATTCCATAACAGTGTTAGAAGAAAATCCATTCATAGATACAGAAACACCGGTTTGTGTTGTGTGTTTTGATGGAAACCCTAAAAGTCAAAAAGAAATAAAGATTTATAAAAATGATACATTAATATCTACTTTGGATGATGTTTATAATTCTCGTTTAGAGCCGAAAAATAATATCAAAATCACATTTAATGATTTAAATGGATGGTTGGGATTGCGTGCTGTTGATAGCAGCAATGATAAAAATAAAATATGTTTCGCTTTAAAAGATGATATGAACTATGACTGGGAAAACAATATAAAAGTATCTTCTAGACATATCACTTTAATAAATATGGATGTTCCAGAAAATTTAAAATGTAAATTTATAAAGAATTTAAATAATAAAATTCAAGAAATTCGTGAAAAATCGGCAGATTTAGCATTAACAGCATTTAAAGGGAATACAAAAAGTGGTATTCGGCGTCGAAGGATAGATTTTAGATTGGTTCGAGCAATTTTGGAAAATGTATATGACGATTTAATGCAAAAAGAAGGGACTGAAATATGCGACCTAATATAGAATATTTTAAGTATAGTTTATATAATGCTGATAAAATTATAGATTTTTCTAATCCTGCGGGTGTAGAGGTCGTTTCAAAAAACAGCGAATTGCAACCGAAAGAATTACAAATTGCCAATAATAGACTGGTTGAATTGATAACCGCATATAAAGTATTATGCTCTCAAAATGATTATAAACACGATAATTCAATACGAAAAATAATATTAGAAATTATTGAAATACTTGATAATGTTAAATTGATAAATTATTCAGCATTCTGCGTATATTTTCAGGTATTAAAATACTCGTATTCGGCATATCAAACTGAACAAAAACAAATGACGCTTGATGACAAGATAGATTTGTTAACACAGATACTAGATATGTATTTAACAAATAGACACGATATGTATTTATCTTATGGATATTCTGACCAAATATTACAGGTTATGTCGGATGTAGCGTCGGCAAGGCGGAATGGAAAAACTGGTATTCAAAAAGTTGAAACAGTTATATCCTCATTGGGATTTAAAAAAACAGAAACGCTTGAAAATTTATTATCAGCTCCCAGGTGTTATATTTTGCCTGATAAGGATGGTAAGCAATTATTTAAATCTTTTATAAAATATAAAAATATTAAATTTATTTTTGCCACAGCTCGTGATAATAAATATCCAGATTTACTGTTAAAATGTAACAATGAATTTTTTATTATTGAACATAAAATGACAAATGGTGATGGGGGCAGTCAAAATGAAGCGATAAATGAGATTATAAATTTTATAAATCAAACAGAAGAACAGCCAAATATACACTATGTTTCGTGCTTACAGGGGAATTTTATTAAAGCATTAGCAGCAGATAACAATATATCAAATATTGATAATGAATTTAATACTATTGATATATCTGATTATATGGATTCTGATATTACAACAGGAAATACTAAAAACAAACACGAACATCAATATTCGCATATATTACAAAATTTGAAAAGATATCCCAATAATTATTTTGTAAATGGTTGTGGATTAGAATTTATGATAAAAAATATGGTAAATAGTTAATGGTTTGTATTAGCTATATCAATTCGAATTGAAAAAATTGGTGTTTTATCTCTTGAATTTATTAATTGGATTATGTTAATAATATACCATATGGTAACATTTATATATATTTTATTAATCAGTTTCTTTTTCTTAGATTTATATCTAGGATTGAAATTTTTGGAATATTTTATTTGTGCCAATGTGCGTCATCAACCGCCATTTGTTCCCAGTGTTTCTAAATTACGCAGGACCCTGGTCAAAGAAATTAAAATGCATTATCCAAATACAAAAAATATTATTGAAGCTGGTTCTGGTTTTGGGGGGGCGGCCCGTTATATTGCACGACATTGTAATTGTAACGTTGATGCTGTGGAAAATATGCCGTTTACAGCATTTGTTTCAACCGTATTAGATCATTTATTTTTTGTATTGCCCGTGCGAACGCATTGGGGGGATGTATTTAAATATTTAGAACATACAAATAAAAAATATGACATTGCAGTTGCTTATTTGGGTCCAGATATAACCAAATGTTTGGCAAAATATAAAAATAAAATAAATGTGATAATTTCTATGGATTTTGAAATACCGGATTTACAACCTGTGCGTGTAATTAAACTGAAGTCCGGTTGGACAAAATATCGCGGAATAAAATACCCGCACCAAATATTTGTATATGAAATATAAAATGTTTTTAATAAAAATACCGGCATTTGCCGGTATTTTTATTCAGAAATTTCAACAGAATCAATATAGGTTTTATTAATCTTTTCGGTGGATACTGGTTGAAAATCTGGTGACATGATTGTGTCACTGTCATCTTCAGGTAATATTACTATGTTTTCTTGGATTGGTGGTTGAATAACACCCGACTTCATATTGGTTCCAAATGTTTTTGATTTATAGAGTGCCTTAAAACGGTCTGGAATGCGGATATAATCCATCGGATTAATACCATTTGTTTGCAATGGCATAGAAAGTGCTGGGGTTATATGACGTGAATCAATGGTATACATTGGTTTTATGAAATTTTTTGCAGCACTACGGACTACGTGCGGTGTTCCTGTACCATTTAATTCCATTATTCGTAACCCACGTTCGCTGTCACCGTTTGGACGCAAACGTACCAATCCGGCAGATGTTAAATACCCACTGGGGTTTAACAAATATTCTGCGTTATTTTTTTTAGAATACAACATACCAATCGCCATATTTGTTGCATCATAACCAAATGCCGACAGGTGATTTGGTGTGTCTCCAGATATTAATTGATATTGTTCGGTAAACCATGTTGATATTTCCGGTAATGCTGCATATTTTGCACCAGACATTGTTATATCATTGGCTATATCCGTTCCATCCCACATTGCAGTGCCATAAAATTTTGCGTCATGCATGTTGATTCCATAATATCGTAAAAATGATGCCAGTGATTTTGTGTCGGATGCATTACCTAAAAACAAAATGGCATTGAATGGTAATTTCCCAAGGGTGTCAGATTTTGACAGTTTGTCCAATTGGTCTGTTAAAGATAACTTTTCAGCTACACTTAAATCTTCCTTGGTTAATATATCAGATAATATTTCCAATGCGCGTGTATTGGCCGCCGTGCGTGCTTCATTTATAGTTGCATTAAATGTTACATTTTTAATAGATTCTGAATTATTTTCTTTGTAATAAAATATACCAGATAAAACCATATTTTTATCCGCAGCTAATTTTTTTGCGGCACCCGCCATCAACCGGCCGGATTCTGTATCTGGTGCCAAAACAATAAAGTTATCTATTTTATCTGTTTGCATTTCTTTGACAATTGCTTCAATACTGTTGGTGGGCATTAATGCCATTGTCATAACGCCATCACCAATGGCGGTTGCATCTGATGTAAACGACAATACCGGTGTATCTGGCAATTTAATTTCATGCAATAAACGGACATTACCGGCAAAAACCGGTCCAATTATTATTTCTGGTTTATCCATTATGGCTGTTTGCATTGATTCATCAGATGTGCTGTCATAAAATTTGATATTCAGATTATTTGGGGCACTTTGTAGTGCTGCAGTTTCTATAGAGGTACGTATTATTTTACCTACGGATGCATTTTTGCCACTTAATGGTAAAATTGCCGCTATTTTATGCGTTTTATTTGAGTTTTTTTCGGCCGTATACGTTCCGTACAATGCGGCATTGGGCTCTGTCGCCGTGTTAGGATCATACTTTCCGTATTGATCGGTCCAATTTTTATTATGTCCACCGCATGCGACCAATCCAAAAGCCATGCAAATACCAAAAAATCTGTTTATATACATTGAAAAATCCATTCTTATTTTGTATTATTTTACTACAAAAGGATAATAAATGCAATCAGGGCTTTATATTGTTGGAACACCAATTGGAAATTTATCTGATATGTCTTCACGTGCGATAGAGATATTACGTAGTGTAGATTTAATTGCCGCAGAAGATACGCGTGTTTTTGGAAAATTGGCATCACATTTTGATATCAAAACCCCACGCATTTCATGTCATGAACATAATGAGCGGGATGTCGTTCCAGAATTAATTGAAAAATTACAATCCGGAAAGTCGGTTGCTGTGGTATCTGATGCGGGAATGCCTGGGGTCAGTGATCCAGGTTTTCGCTTGGTTCGTGCTGCACGTGAAAATGATATCCATGTTTTTGTTGTGCCAGGTCCAGTGGCTGCAATTTCTGCATTGGTTTTATCTGGCTTTCCAACAGATCGTTTTACGTTTTGTGGTTTTTTTGATGAAAAAAAATTACGCGAAGACAACAGAATTAGGCATACGATTATTTATTATGAAAGTCCAAATCGGATTATGTCAACAATTGCAGCGATGGCACGTATAATGCCGGAACGTCAGATTGCAATTGTTCGTGAAATAACAAAAATTCACGAACAGACAATTGTTGGCTATCCGGCGGATTTGTTGCAGATTGAACCACCGCGTGGTGAAATTGTGATTGTTGTTGCACCGGCCCCAGAACATAAAATGTCAGACAGTGAAATTGCCGGAATTGTTAATGATATTGTAAATAGTTCGACCAAGGCCGCAGCTGCAGATTTAGCAATACGTACCGGTATATCAAAAAAGGAAGCGTACAAGCGAATGTTGAAGCGTGGGGGGAATGATGATTAAATTTGTTGGTGGGTTTGATAAAGTTCTTGATTTACCAAATACGCAATTTGCAGAATATGCATTTATTGGGCGTAGTAATGTTGGAAAATCTTCGTTGATAAATGCGATTGTAGCAGTACCGATTGCACGCACATCAAATACACCTGGGCGGACACAGACACTGAATTTATTTAATATTGATGATCGTGTAATGATTGTTGATTTGCCGGGATACGGCTATGCTAGGGTATCGCGGACAAATGCAATGCGGTGGTTGGCTAGACTGGAAGAATATTTAACAACACGTCGTCAATTGCGCAGATTATTTATTTTAATTGATTCACGTATAGGGCCACGTGATGCGGATTTAGATTTGATGGATTTTTGTGATATACGTGCGATTCCATACCAAATTGTTTATACCAAGAAAGATAAACGCATTCGCGAACAAGAGCAAACAGTCTTGTCGCATGAAAATCATGGTGCGATGATTCCAGAAATTTTGGAAACATCTGCAGAAAAAAAGACTGGTCTTGACAGTATAAGGAAAACACTTGGCATCAAATAATAATATTTTTTGTGTATCAAATCCTGCACGCATGGCATCGGCGTTATGGCAAATAATTTCGACCAGTGATGTGAACATATCAGATATGTTGATATTTTTACCGTCACGTCGTGCCGTACGTACCGTCGAACAAATGTTGGTTGAAAAATTTGGTGGGGCATTAATATTACCACACTTATATGCACTTGGCGAAGGTGTTGATGATGAAGAGCAGACAGATATTTCAACAAATGAAATAATATCAAATACAGAACGTTGCGTTATTTTGTCGCATTTGTTAGCAGCGGATGCATCGGTTGGAAATTTGGCTGGGGCGTTACCGTTGGCACGTGATTTGGTTCGTATGACAGATTATTTAGAAAACGAAGGGATTGATGCATCAACGATTGATTGGGGGGCATTGATAGATGAACGTTATGCAGCGCATTTTCATCACAAAGCAAGTTTATTAAATATTTTAACCCGGGTATTACCGGCATATTCTGCAAATCGTATAACAACATCTATGGCCAGAAACAAAGGAATTCGTGAATGGATACCGCGATTAAACGATTTTGGATTAGTTGTTGTTTGTGCGTCAACGGCCAGTGTTCCTGCCACAGCAGATTTGATGCGTGCAATTGCTGCATGCCAACATGGACGTATAATTTTGCCTGGACATATTGCTGGCGATACAAATGATTTTTTGCGTGATACAAATCCGTATAATTCAGAATATAAATTTTTAACATCTATTGGTGTAAGTCCAGATGAGGTTAGATTGATTGATGTTGGGCCGTCGGCAGTTGATTTTTTAACGTATACATTTGGAAATAACACAAATCACCCCGATAATGGTCATGATGTATCACATTGTCATTTAATTGAATGCGCACGCGAATCAGAAGAAGCCGCCGTCGTTGCAGAAATTTCGCAACGTGCAATAAATAACGGGAAACGGGTTTTAGTAATAACACCAGATGCCGCCGGTAATCAGCGTATTGCCACCGCTTTGGCGGCACGAAATATTAGCGCAGATTTTTCTGGTGGAATATCTGGAACAGCGACACTGGCTGGTCGTGCGATATTAAATGTTTTTGATAATTGGATTGATGAAAATAAAACAGATGTTTTTGAAAAATTATATTCGAATGCAGGAAATGATTTATTCAAAATGATTGTTAATATGGTATCAACAATGTACGAAATATTTACACCTGCATTTGATGTTGCCGATGATATATCAATTCAGATTTGGCGTGCAATTCGTGATATGTCTGAATACATTAATCGTGCCAAGATAAATTTAACATTGGTCGATGCACGGGCGTTTTTATGTGATGCAATTGGTGGTGTTTGTGTGCGTACAGCCATGAATCCTAATGCATCTGTTGTTGTCTTGGGGACAATTGAATCACGTATGCAAACGGCCGATGTTGTAATTTTGACCGGGTTAAACGAAGGGATGTTTCCTGCACGGGGTTATGAAAATTCGTGGTTACCGCGTAATCTAGCAATGCAAATAGGATTGCCTTTACCCGATCGTAAGGTTTCATTACAATCGTTAGATTTTATAAATTTATCATGCGGACCGCAGGTTTATTGGTTGCGCAGTTGTGTGTCGGGTGGTGTACAAACGACACAGTCACGTTTTTTATCACGTGTTATTGTTCGTGGTGGAACGTTTGATACAGGTGCAGGAAATGATATATTGAACACGGTGCGCGCCTGTGACGATGTCCCTCAAAATTTATTAGATTATTCCGCACCAACGCCACCTGCTGATTGGTCAGATGTTTATGTAACGGAATTAGAGAATTTGATACATAATCCGTATGTTTTTTATGTTCAACATATATTGCGTTTGAGGCAGTTGGATGATTATTGGACAGTACCGGATGCGCGTCATTTTGGAAATTTAGTTCATGATGTTATTGAACATGCACGTGATTTTTCACCAACTGCGCTGGTTTCTGAAATGGATAAACGGGCAAAACAATTGTTGGGGGGCGATAATATTGTTTTTCATTTTTGGCATAAACGATTTGTTGAAATGGCCCCCGTTGTATCAAAAATTTTATCTGCCAATGGTGGATATCCGGAAATTGCTGGGGCGGTAAATATTGCTGGACGTTGTGTTCGGGCCCGTGCAGACAGAATTTGGGACGGTGTAGTGTTAGATATTAAAACGGGTGCTGCACCAACCGAAAAACAGTTGTTGCTGGGAAATATGCCACAATTACCATTAGAGGCATATATGATGCAAAACGGTGGATTTAAAATAAAGTCAACATCACATTCGTTAACCCCGATTATGAAAATTTTACAATTAAAAAACAAAGATGTTCGTGTAATTGAATATGATGCAGAAACTACAGCCCAGATGATTAATGCTGCGGTTAACAAAACAACAGAATTAATAAATATGTATTCTGCAGGAACCGCCCCATATGAATATCGTAAAAATACAGACCAAAAATATAAAAGATATGATGATTTTGCCCGAGTTAATGATTAGTGTATAATAATATTGACAAATAATTTTTTTTGATAGAATATGTGACATATAATTTAACAAAGGGGAAATTATGAATCAAAAAGAAAAATTCGGGGCCGGTGTTGATGCTGTTGAAGACTTGTTGGATAAAGAAATGATGCCAATGGTTGAACGATTATTGGAGCATGCCAAGCAAATCAGTAAAAAGACAGAAAAATATTCAGATAATTATGTAGATGAATATAAAATTGATGTTATAGGCGAAAAACCTGCGTTCTCTATTCGTTACTACAGTTCAGAATCTGTATTTGTTTTAGATTTACAAGATGGTAAAGGTTTTATAAGATTACCCAAAAGAAGTACTGATACTATTGAACGTTTACTTATTGAACGGATGGATATTATAAAACGTGATGAAAAAAAGATAAATGTAGAAAACGATTTGAAACGTGTATCTGCGTATTTACAATCAATAAGACAATAAATTAAAACGAATGAAAAAACATACCGCCAAATTGAAGGAGCGGTATGTTTTTATATTAATAAAATTATTTGATTTCCAACATTAAACCGCAATGATCTGTTGGTTTTGTTGCTAAACGCGGGGCTATATCAATTTCACAATTTTTTATTAATTTCATTGCGGCCGCATTTGCCAAAAAATAATCTAATCGTAATCCCATTTTTTTACCAACGGTGTCCCCACCACGATAACCGTACCATGTATAATCAATGTCTGTTGGATGTAAATAACGCCATACGTCTGTCCACCCGACATTCAGCCATTGCTGCATTTCATTACGGGCCTGGGGGGCTGCAATTGCGATACCAATATAATTTGCGGGTTTCCAAACATCCGCATCGGTTAATGCAACATTAAAATCACCGCCGATTATAACAGGTTCTTCGGACTTTGCGTATTGGGTAATATATTGACCAAATGCCTGCATCCATTGCATTTTATATGGAAACTTTGGTGAATCAATCGTATCCCCATTTGGCATATACGTATTAATAAAACGCACCCGTCCATCAATTACACATTCTAAAAAACGTGAATTAACATCTGTATAATTCGGCATTCCGAACGTTATATCTTCAATAGAATGTTTTGAAAATGTTGCAACACCATTCCAGCTTTTTTGGCCAAAAACCTTTATGTTATACCCATATTCATCAAACAGATTATGTGGAAATGCGGCTGTTTCCACTTTTAATTCTTGGACCATTATTGTGTCATATTCGGCCTTACGCAGGATTTCAATGAAACTTTCCGCATGTGCCCGTATAGAATTTATATTCAAAGTCAGTATTTTCATATTTGCAATCTTTTTTCTTAGGATTATAATAACGATTGTCCAATATAAAAACAACAAGGAAATTGTTAAAATGAATATGTATCAATTATTGGAGAAAGCAGTTGCAACATGGCCAGATAATTTGTTTCTGGTTCGTGAAGAGATTACTTTTTCGCAATTTTTAAATTTAGTAAAACGCCGTGCAGCATCGTTGCATGCCGCGGGGGTAAAACGTGGTGATATTGTTGGTGTTTTATCACATAATATTCCACAATTCCCTGTAACATTATTTGCAATATGGTATTTGGGTGGAACTGTATTATTGTTGGATACAAACTTAACACCGTTTGAATACGACAATATGACATCAACCACAGATTGTCATACTATATGTGCAGAAAAATCGTTTTTTTACAAAACGGATAAATTTACGTTTTTTGATATTACGTCAACAGACGGTGATGTTAATCCAGAATTGTCTGCTGCCCCATTGGAAACATTGGATGTTGCAACGCTGTCATTTACATCTGGTTCCACTGGCAAGCCAAAGGTTGTGCCATTAACACACTTTAATTTGATTGAATGTTCAAATTCGTTAGAAGAAATGAATTCTTATATTCATGCCGGTGATATCATGTATGGATTTTTGCCGATGTATCATATATTCGGCTTTGCCGTAGAGATATTGGCAACATTGCATTTTGGGGCCGGTATGTTATTACAACCAACCGTTAACCCAAAAGAAATAATGGCCGATTTTGTAAAATATCGTCCACAGATTATACCGGCGGTTCCACGTTTGTTCGAAGTTATCCGTAATCGGATTATCGATCAAATTAAATCACAGCATAAATGGTGGTTGGCATCTTTGGTATTGAAATATGGCGACACGTTGAACAAAATTGGTTTGGGCTTCTTGGTTAAAAAAGTTCAAGATCCAGTCCGTGCAATCTTTGGTGGACGTGTAACGGTTATGATTGCCGGTGGTGCCGCCACCAAGCCAGAGGTTGAAACGTTTTATGAACGTTTGGGAATGCGTTTTATTCAGGGATATGGTTTAACAGAGACTGTGGGACCAATTTGTATATCAAAACCTGTAAAAAAACGTTTTCCATTCGCATTTGGTGCACCAACGCTGAACAACGAATGTGAAATTCGTGATAAAAATGAAGAAGGTGTCGGTGTTCTGTGGTTACGTGGTCACCAGGTTTTTGGGGGATATTTAAATAACCCGGGTGCAAATGAAAATGCGTTTGATGAACGTGGTTTTTTCAATACAGGCGATATGGTTCGTATGGATAAAAACGGCGAATTGCATTTTGCTGGACGTAAAAAACAGGTTATTGTTTTGGATTCTGGTAAAAACGTATACCCAGATGAATTGGAGGGTCTGTTTATCACAATCCCGGGGGTAAAAAATGTCGCGGTATTTGAACATGTTGTCAAAGATAAAACCGTTACGTATGGTGTTTTCAGTGTTGATGAAGATATGACAATTGAAAAATTATCTGCAGCGGTTGCAGCGGCAAATAAACGTGTTGCATCATATAAATGGGTAACCCATTTTGCAATGACAACCGAAGAATTGCCAATGACCAGTACACAAAAGATAAAACATCATGTGGTTCGTCAAAACCTAATTGATGGAAAATATCCAATACGTAAAGAATAAAAAATACCGGCATTTGCCGGTATTTTTTTATGAAAATAATGTTGACGTTTTTTTTTTTTTTTTGATACAATCGTGTGCGTGAAATTATTATCATTTTTCTGTTTTTTTGTAATGGTTTTGAACGCGGTTTATGCGGGTGTTGGGGACGCAGATAACAGATATTATGTAACACGTGAAATGCAGGAAAAGTCCCCGTATAACAGGTTTGTAAAATTAAGTTCAGGTATTGTTTTTATAGAGACAGACCGTTTTGTTCCGGTGAGTCACTGTACTGCACAATATATTTCACAAAACTTAATTTTATCGGCGGGTCATTGTGTTTTAACAGAAAAAGAAGTGAAAGAATATTTGCAAGAAGATGAAGTGGAATTTAATAAAGATCAACATGTAATAAGTTATATGATTAAAACTTATGATGGAAACAACGTAAAGGTATTTTTGATTGATACAGGTTATCGTGGAAATGGGATAGATGAATTGGGGGATTGGGCTGTTTGGTTAATCCCAGACTTAGATGGATTTGGATATAATGAAAATTATTTTGATATTAAAATTCCAGAATCAACAACGGATGTAATAAATGTCGGGTATGGTTGGGCGAAAATATTTTCAGATGATGAATTAAACAGGATTCGAACAATTTATAATGAATTGGTAATAAAAAATAATGAAAAAGATATAAATGATAGAAAAAATATTGTGGACATAGCTGATTTAGAACAAGAAATATCAGTCCAATTGGGAACGAAATTAAGCGATAATAAATTGAAGGCAAGTAAATGTAAAATAGTATTTGAAGATTGCAGGAAAATATATAGTAAATATTCTTTTATGAAGAAAAATCAAAGACCAGAAGAAATTATAAAAGAAGAGTATGAAAAATTTATTAATATATGTAACAAGCAGGGGAATTTAAGACATTCAACATATTATCCTGATATTTTGGCAACAACATGTGATTCTTGGCAGGGAAATTCGGGTGGTGGATATATATCCGATGACGGAAATTTTTTATATGGGACTTGTTCTTATGGGGCAGATGGATTGACGGATTCTGACAATACAGATTATATGGTTTCGGCAAAACAATTTGATGAAAGAATCAAAGAACTTATCAAGAAATATGATGTGAAAAATGCCAATGAAGAAAATTTGGCTGAAATACCGACAGATTTATACGACGGTATTTCAAAAACGGAAAATTCAGATAGGAAAACGCAGAAACTAAGTTATAAAATGGATGTCCAAAATTTGGGGGATGAGTTAACAAATGCGATGTCTGATATTCCAAATATGTCGAATCAACAATTATTAAAATTTATTGATAAAATGGCCGAATATCAAGAAAAGAAAGAACGTATTGAACAACTGCAACAGGCATACGACGCAGCACGCGCCAAAGAAACCAGTACTGCGAACAAGGCATTGGGGGCGGCATCGATGGCGGCGGCGGGTATTGGTGGAATGCAGTTGGCATCCGCCATATCAGAGGCCAAATCAGATGAACAGGCCGAGGCTGACATGCGTGCATATCTGGAAACATTTCGTTGTGATTATGGTGGTGGTAAATCGTATAAGGGGGGCGAAACCGAAATACAATTACCGGGTGGTAATGCATTGATTGAATATTATGGTGAATATATGCGATTGGCCAATGATTTAAAGATACGGAAACAGGCATTGGGGATGAAGCCTGGTATTGAATCAGAGGTTGTATTGGATGCATCGCAAACAGGCTTATACGATGACGTATCGGTTGCACCGGCCGAAGGGGCGTTTACATCCATTTATCGTGCATTAACCAATCCAGATGGTGCGGATGCGGAAAAATTAGATGAACAAAAATCAGATACAAAAACGAAACGTAATATTGGAATTGGTTTAACCGCAACCGGTGTTGTTGGCGGTGCGGTTGGTGATATGATAATAAACCGTGACAAATCTAATGATAATACAAAAAAATAAAAATGCCCCAGAATTGGGGCATATAAATTATCATTTCCCCAGACATAATTGGCCAAATGTTGCATCCATAACATCGGCGGCTGTAATTTGGCCCAATATTTTACCAATGCTGTTTGCGGCCCGATGAACATGTTCGGAAAATATATCATAATTATCATCGGACAAATTCAATGCATTTTGTAATTCATTTTTCGCATCGGTTAATAATGTAAATGTACGTGCGTTTAATATCAAATCATTTTCTGTATTATCCATCAATGCATGTATTTTTTTTCGTATTGCGTTCATAAAATCTGTAATGCCATCACCCCTTTTGGCAGATACATAAATTGCATTTTTATTTTCACGTGTTGTTAATAAATCAGATTTATTTATTACAATAATTTCATTCGTATTTGGTTGTATATTATTGTCAGAACAATATACCCGGATAATTAAATTTGCGTTTTCTATTTCTTGATGTGTTTTTTTAATCCCAATTTGTTCAATTATGTCCCCACCATCACGCAGGCCGGCCGTGTCTGATAAATTTACTAAATATCCATCAATATCTAAATTAACAGATACGACATCACGCGTTGTTCCTGGAATATCAGAAACAATTGCACGATTGGCACCAGCCAAATAATTAAACAGCGATGATTTACCAACATTGGGTTCACCGGCAAAAACAATATTAAATCCGCCGCGTACGGCACGTGCAGCGGCATTCCGTGATAATGATACGGATATTTCATCATATAATTTTTGTGTTTTATTACGCACTGTATCACCAATATTCTTTGGTAAATCGTTCGCTTCGTAATCCAATATTGCTGCGGCATACCCAGATATTTCAATCATCTGATTTCGCCATGTGTTGTATATTTTGCTGTCCCCACCGGTCAAAGAACGCAATGCACATCGCCTTTGTTGGTCGGTTGTTGCATCTAATAAAGCCGCCAATCCATCAACATCGGTCAAATCCATTTTATTATTATAAAACGCACGTTTAGAAAATTCACCACGTTCCGCCATACGGGCACCAAATGTTTCAGATAGATATGTAAATATTTTTTCTATTACTGCTGGGGCACCATGCGAATGAATTTCAATAACATCTGTACCGGTAAATGATGCGGGGGCTGCAAAATAAATCAAAATAACCTGATCAATTAAATCACCGGATTCATCGCGCAGATTTGTAAAATATGTCATACGTGGCAAAAAATCAGAACGTCCAGACATACGAATAAACATATCGTGTAAACTATCACCAGATACGCGAATTACTGCCACACCAGATTTTCCATGCCCAGATGACAGGGCAAAAATAATATCGTTATTCATTTCATTTATTTCCGCTAATCAATTTTAATGCCATTGGGACTAATTTGGTTACATCCGCCCCTGGATTTTCAGATACCAATTTTTGTGCCATATCAATTATATCCAATCGTCTGTACCCAAGTGATTCTAACGCAGCCAATAAATCCGGCATGGCACCCGTTGATGCATCTTGTGCAAATTCCATTGACGTCCCAGATGTAATTTTTGATTTTAATTCAACGATTATTTTTTCTGCAACCTTTTTCCCAACCCCCGGTGCGGTGGCAATTGTTTTTGCATCACCCGTTGCAATTGCTGACAACAGTGTATCCGTTTTAATTGTTCCCAATATTGCCATTGCAACTTTTGGACCAACGCCAGAAACGCCGGTTAATTGATTAAATAAATTTTGTGCAGCAATGCTGGAAAAACCGAACAAACGGATAGAATCTTCGCGTACAACCGTTTCAATCCATAAACTAACTGTATCTTTAGGTTTTAAATATTCTGGCGTAAAAACCTTGTATCCAACGGAGCCGGCCATTAAAATAACGAAACCATCACCAATATAATCAATTGTGCCTTGCAATTTTCCAATCATTTGTTATCCTTTTGGTGTAATTTTAATCTAAATAAAATAAAAGGTCAAATATGAGTGGTCACAGTAAATGGCATAACATCCAACATAAAAAGGGTGCAGTGGACGCCGCACGCAGTGGTTTGTTCACAAAATTGGCACGTGAAATAACAATGGCTGCAAAATTGGGTGATAAAAGTCCAGACAATAACCCGCGTTTGCGTTTAGCGATTTTGCAGGCACGTAAAAATTCTATGCCAAACGATAATATTAAACGTGCAATTGATAAGGCATCAGGCAGTAATACAGAAAATTATGTAGGCGTTCGCTATGAAGGTTATGGACCTGGGGCGGTTCCTGTTATTGTAGAGGCATTAACCGATAATCCACGTCGCACAGTTCCAGAAATTCGTAATATTTTTGCTAAAAATGGCGGTAATATGGGTGAAGAGGGCAGTGTTGTATTCATGTTCACACGTGCCGGTCAAATCATGTATCCGGCCAGCATTGGTAAAACAGAAGATGAAATGATGGAAATCATTATGGATGCAAATGCGGATAATTTGGAAACGTCCGAAGAAGGTTTTATTATTACAACAAAACCTGATGATTTCATTACGGTTCAAAAGGCATTGGCCGATAAATTGGGTGAACCAGAAAATGCAGAATTAACATGGTTGCCAAATATGCCAATGGATTTGGACGATGAAACATATGCAAAAATTGAAAAATTGGTTGAAGCATTGGACGATAATGATGACGTTCAAAAAGTGTTTACAGCCGCTGCATAATAATATTTATGCAAAAATTGAAAAATAAAAAATGTCGCAAATGCGGCATTTTTTATTTATAATATTATAACATAAGGAAGAAAATGTGAGAATTATCGGAATTGATCCAGGATTATTACATACGGGGTGGGCTGTAATTGATACAAATGGGTCTGAATATCATTATGTGGCCAGTGGGGTTATATTACCAAAGCCACGTGATGAATTTGCAGTGCGTCTGGCGACAATATTTCGTGGGGTAAATGAATTGTGTGAAACATTTAAACCAGATGAATGCAGTATAGAGATTACATTTGTAAATAAAAATCCAACAACAACATTAGCATTGGGACATGCGCGTGCGGCTGCGATGGTTGCAATTGCTAATCATGATATACCTGTTAATGAATATGAGCCAAATAAAATAAAAAAGACATTAACATCGGCTGGTCATGCGGATAAAGATCAGGTGTATAAAATGGTCCGTATGTTATTACCTGCGGCAAAACCTAAAACACCGGATGAAAGCGATGCAATTGCAATTGCACTGGCACACGCTAATATGAAAAAATTCAAATTTTAGGAATTATTTATTTATGATATAATATGTATTGTAAGATAAAGGATGAAAAATGAAAAACGACAGTACAGATATGCAAGTGCACATGTTATCAAAGCAACGTGTGTTGTTTCGTGCATTTTTTATTAATTTGATATTGGGATTGATTGTTTGGTGTTTAACGTTTATTCCGTCATTCGTATATATGGCCGTAATAATCAGTGGTATATCACCAATAACAATGTATTGTGCAATGATTGCGGGGATTGCGTTATGGCAAATGTTGGGAATTATTATGTTTTTGGTTCCTGCAATATCTCTGTGGTGCGAACGCAGAGTATTATTTAAATAAATTATAAAAATACCGGCGTTTGCCGGTGTTTTTATATATAAAATTATTTTCTAAAACTAATTTTTCCAACCGCATCACGCCCAAAATATTTATTAATTTTGTCAGTTATTTCACCAACGCGATAAGATAATGCCAATGTGAATGCGGGATTTGTTGGACGTAATACTATGGAAAAACGCCCATCGCGCATTTTTTTTATTGCAACCGGTACAGCGGTTTGGGCAATATCAGGTCCCATAATATCTGCCCACCGGTTTACCAAATCAGAATCGGATGCCCGGATACCGAACATTCGCATTAAACCACCCATGGCACCTGCAATGGTTTGGGGCCGCGCTGTACGTTGATAAATCTTTTTAACGGTTTGGTTTGACATACTTATATACCTTTGGCATCAAGATATACAATGCCCCCTGGCTGTGTTGGCTGTGTGCAAATTTATATGCAGCATCGCCTGTGCCAAAGAATATATCACCGCGAATCCATCCCTTGATGGCGTTACCTGTATCTTGGGCAATCATTAAACGACGGAATTTACGACCATCGGATAAGGTTGTGTCAACAAATGCTGGCATTCCCAATGTATATATGTCGGTGTCCAATGCGATGGAACGGATTTTCGATAATGGTGTCCCCATTTTGCCAATAACATCAGATGAACTGGCCTGGTGGAAATATACATATCGTGGATTTTTATAAATCACATCACGGGCTAAACTTGGGTTTTTCTTTAAATATGTCCATACCGCATCAGATGTATACCCTCCATCTGGGCGAATGCCACGACTGCGTAATTCATCCCCAATGGATTTAAAGGTTAAATCGTTTGTAGATGCAAAGTTCAATTTAACGTTTGTTCCATCTTCTAACTTTAACATACCACTGCCTTGGATTTGGATGTTTTGAACATCAACAATGTTGGCCCAATACAAAACACGACCGATACGTTTTTCAACAATTTCTTTTTTTGAAACACCTTTGTATTCACGACCATCGATTGGAACATCCATTAATGGTTCATTACATTGTGCTGTTTTTGTTCGACATGCTGGAATAATTGGAGAATAATAACCGGTAAATGTACCTTTTTTAGAACCAGAATCAGTTATCAAATATGGTTGAAAATTTGTTTCAAACCATGCACGTACAGTTGCAACATCTGCCGATGCAGATGGTAACATACGACATTTTTCTTGGAATAATTCTTTATCTGGTATCACCCGGCCAGAATATTGTATTTTGGCTTTGCATGAATTTCTGAAGGCTTGTAATGCATATCTAACATCATCATCATGCCAACCAGGAATATCTGAATATGAAACTTCACGCATGTTTGATGGAATTACAGAATCATCACCTGTTTTAGTTGATATCGATAAATCACATGCAGACATAGCGACAATGGCAAATGTGGCCAATATGGAACGAAAACTAACGAATTCAAAAAAATGTTTCATAATTTATAAACCCCCACTTGTAAAAATACGTCTCTGATGTTATATTATCATAAAATGCGGAAACAAGTCCAGACCACATTTTCCGATTATTTAAGGTAAGGAGTAAAAATAATGATAAATTTTAATATAATATCTCAATTCTTAAAGGATTTTTCATTTGAAAGCCCAAATGTTCCAGAATTGTTTTTTAATAACAAAGATAATGGCCAGGCAAAGATAGAAATTGGTATTGATCTTCAGATTAAGGGTGCGGATAACAATTTGTTTATGGTTGATTTGATCGCACGTGTTCATTCAAAATTGGAAAATGGTGATAAAACTATATTCATGATTGATTGTACATATTCTGGATTGGTTCAAATGGGTGAAGAAAAAGATGAAGAAAAGAAAAAACGTACATTGATGATTGATGTTCCGACATTGTTATTCCCATCTGTTCGGGCATTGGTTTCGCGTATGACATCTGAATCAGGTTTCCCAATGTTTACAATGCAGCCAATTGATTTTGAACAGATGTATGAACAAAAAAAGGCTCAGACCCAACAGCCGGCAAATGCATAAATTAAACATTTGTGCAATTAAAATCCGCCATTTGGCGGATTTTTTCATATTTTGTATTTTAAATAAAATATGGTAGAATCAGCATCACCATGGCCAAAGACAAATATATTTACGTTCGTGACAATATCAGTGGTTTTTCATTTGCCAATCTGGGGTTATTTACCGGGTTTGCGGATGGTATTTATAATGCGGTATATTCATTGGTTTTGTTGGAAATATTCCGTTCCAGTGCATTTGTTGGTGTTTATGTTGCAATATACGCTGCGTTTTGTATGATTGTGGGCCTGTTTGCAAATGAAATTTTCCGTTTGTTTTCAAAAACACGTATATTTTATTTTTCTGTTTTAATGTTGGCATTATGTTATGCCATGATGGGGTTTTCAATCCGACCATCTACGTTTATAACATTGGATTTTACTTCTGGCATTGCGGCAACGTTGGTCGGTGTTTTAATACCATTATTTATGTCTGATTTTTCACATGGAATCGGCATGGCAAAATTAAATTCCAGATATCATTTATGGGTTAATGTTGGGGCATTGTTTGCCCCAATGATTGCGGTAACAATTGCAACATATTTTAATAACCGTGCGGCATTTTTTGCATCATCAATAATATATTTTGCATGCTGTATGGTTTTTGCGTATTTTAATATTATCCAACCGGATAAACGTATCAGACGTGTTAATCCACGTCGAACATTTCGGGCATTGTGGCGTAACACATTGGCATTTTTCAGATTCCCCGGTATGTCCCGTGCGTATGCGGTAAATTTTGGATATTATTCATTGCGTGCAATGCGTTATTTGTATGTTCCAATCGTTGTTATTGAAAATGGTTTTTCCAAAGACACCCTGGGTTGGGTGTTGTCGTTGGGGATAATACCATATTTGTTATTATCTGAATTAATGGGGCGTATGGTTGGGGCATTGGGTAAAAAAATATGGTTGGTTACCGGATTTTTATCGTTTGCAATATTATCATTACTGGCAACGTTTTCTGTCGGGTTCCCATTGTTAATGATATTTGTTGTATGGCAGGTTTCTGGGGCATTAATGGAATCTGTGCACGATTTATTATTTTTTGATGCAACGCATCCATCCCAGCAATCACGTTTTTATGGTATTTTCCGAACCAGTGCGAATTTACCAAACGTAATTGCACCGATTTTGGGGGCGGGGTGCATTGCAATATTTGGTGCAACATCGGCTGTGTGGTGGGTAACCGCATTTATTGGTGGGGTATCTGTATTGATTTTGGCCGGACATAAATAAATCAAAAACGATACAATTTTGTAATTGATGTGAATATTATTTTAATTGCAAAAAACGCGATTTCTTTGTATGATTTTCATCATTAACACAAAGGGGAATTTTAATGGCAAAGAAAGAAGCAGTCAAAGAAAATACAGCAACTGCAAAGAATCCTGCGTTGGAATCTGCATTGGCCCAAATTCAAAAGCAATTTGGTAAAGAGGCCATAATGAAAATGGGTGATGGTACTCAACAGAATATAGAGGCTATATCATCTGGATCATTGGGTTTGGATATTGCGTTGGGAATTGGTGGATATCCACGCGGTCGCATTGTTGAAATTTATGGACCGGAAAGTTCTGGTAAAACAACATTGGCATTACATGCCGTGGCCGAAGCGCAAAAAACTGGTGGTACATGTGCATATATTGACGCGGAAAATGCGCTGGATCCATCGTATGCCAAAAAACTGGGGGTTGATGTTGCGAATTTAATTATTTCGCAACCGGATTCTGGTGAACAAGCATTGGAAATTGCCGATACATTAATAAAATCTGGTGCGGTTGATGTTGTTGTAATTGATTCTGTTGCGGCCTTGGTACCAAAGGCCGAATTGGAAGGCAATATCGGTGATTCGTTTGTTGGGACGACTGCTCGTTTAATGAGTCAATCACTGAAAAAATTAGCGGGTTCTGTTTCACGCAGTAATACGTTATTGATTTTTATTAATCAAATTCGTATGAAAATCGGGGTTATGTTTGGTAATCCAGAAACAACCTCTGGTGGTAATGCGTTGAAGTTTTATGCGTCTGTGCGTCTTGATATTCGCCGCACTGGTCAGATTAAAGATAAAGAAAATATCGTTGGAAATGAAACGCGTGTAAAAATTGTAAAAAACAAAGTTGCGCCACCGTTCCGTACAGTCGATTTCAAAATTATGTATGGCGAAGGTATTTCGCGTGTCAGTGAAATTTTAGACATGGGTGTTAAATACGATTTAATTGACAAAGCGGGCAGTTTTTATTCGTACAATAACGAACGCATAGGCCAGGGCGAAGCAAACGCTCGTCAATGGTTAAAAGATCATACGGATGCCCAGAAAGAATTATTAGATAAAATTATGGCGCGTTCATCTGGTATTGCCGAAGAGATGACAACTGGCCCGATGGATGACGACGATGATCATACTATGATTGAAGAATAATAAATATTAAGTGGCGGTGTATTATGGGACTTGGCAGATTTTTTGCATTAACAAATATTGCGATTCAGGCACATGTTTTGAATCCGTTATGGTGGTCACGTGAACGTCGACGTGAACGACGTTGTAATATTGCATCGCGTGCCATACCAAAATATTTTATGCGTTATTTGCCTGCGTTGTCCAATGTTGCAGAAACGGATGTTGTAAATAACGATTCAAACGAAAAAATATTTACGATCTGGCAACAGGGGGAGCGTAACGCACCCCCATTAGTTCAGGCCTGTTTTC
The DNA here is from genome assembly GCA_024402715.1 of Alphaproteobacteria bacterium. Classification (GTDB taxonomy): domain Bacteria; phylum Pseudomonadota; class Alphaproteobacteria; order Rs-D84; family Rs-D84; genus Enterousia. Next base: position 36,527 of record JAKSTF010000001.1, on the reverse strand, counting down.
GTAGTATTCGTAAAAATTGTAAACAAGAATTAGTTGTTTTGGATGATACAAATATTTTTGATTACATAACATTACCGGCCGAAATTGTAAAAAAATATCGTGCCGGTAAAATTGGTCGTGCACATTTTGCAGATATTTGTCGTGTTGAATTATTATATGAACATGGGGGTATATGGTTGGATTCTACCGCATTTGTAACTGCCCCGATTCCTGATTGGATTATTGAACAGGATTTTTTTGTCTATATGGCGGGAAATACCGTGGGCAGCCCATATTCATTTATGCAAAATTGTTTCATCCGTGCGCGTCGTGGGGCATACTTGTTGGCGGCATGGCGTGCAATGATTTTGAATTATTGGATACATGAAAATCACAGTTTTGATTATTTTATGCATCAGTTATTGTTTAAAACGATGGTTCAAAATAACGAATGTGCAAAACGATATTTTGAAAAAATGCCACACATTGACCAGGATCCAACCCATGCATTATGGTGGTCAATTGCAAATGAACCGTTTACCCAAGAATTATTTGATAAATATACATCGGGGGCTTTTTTTCAAAAAACAACATATAACAGTCCATGGGCAACCAAACAAATCCCAGATAGTGTTGCTGATGTTATGATTAATAAAATGTATAAATAAAAGGGAACATAGATGCCGGCAATATCAATAATTATACCAATATATAATGTTGAAAAATATTTACGGCGTTGTCTGGACAGTGTTTTAAATCAAACATTTACCGATTGGCAGGCCATTTGTGTAAACGATGGCAGTCCCGATAATTGTGATAAAATATTGTCCGAATATGCTGCACGTGATAACCGGTTTGTTATTGTAAACAAAGAAAATGGTGGATTGTCTGATGCACGTAATGCGGGTTTTCCCTATGCCACTGGTAAATATATAATGTATTTGGACAGTGATGATTTTATACATCCACAAACAATGGAAATTGCATATTATTTGGCCGAACGTGATGGGGCCGATATCGTATCGTTTACATATGATCGTATATATCGCCCTCAATTAATGGTGCGTCACATTTTGGGATTGAATACGGATAATGTAATTCCACGGCGGATAAACCGAAAGTACAATTTGCAAAAAATTGCAACACGTACAACCAATGGTGTATTTGAATATGCAACTGAACGGACACATAACAAATTTAATCCACAACGCCGTTGGTTAATAAAACATTGTCAGGTTTGGAAAAATATGTACCGTCGTGATCTGATTGCCGATATTTCCTTTATAAAGGGAATTTTATTCGAAGATTTTCCATGGTGGTCGGCTGTGATGTTAAAAAATCCGCGTGTAACAATTGCACCATTACCATTGTATTTTTATGTACCAAATTTTGGTGGAATTGTTTTATCTGCAAAACAATTACGTATAATGCAAAGTTTGTGCACAGGGATTTCAGACGCATACACACGATATAAAAACAATGCATCCAATTATCAAATGGAAAAATGGCAATCCAGTTTTATGTGGTATTTTGTAAATTGGGCATTTCGTAAATTAAAATATTTGAAAACCGTCGATGAATTTGTCATGGCAAAAGAATGTTTTATCGAAATGGATAAAATTGGTGTATTTAATAATGTGCCTGTTCAATGGCGTGAATTACGTGAAAATATTTATAAATTTATAAATAAAAAAGTGTGATAAATATCACACTTTTTTAAATTCCCGTTTCTATAAATCGTTTTGGTATTTTTATAATAATTTTTATACCAAACATTGCGGGTTTGCGCCATGAATAGATCGGTCGAATAAATGTTTGTAAAATGCGAGCAATCTTTAACCATTTTTCAGATTTTATTTTTTTATAAGTAATTGCGTTAATCGTTCCATTCCCACGACGTTTTAAATGATTTAACCAATCGGTTCCACGGGCGTGTGTCTTTGCCTTTAACATTTCCAAATCAACTGCACCAAAATGCAAAAGGTATAAATTTTTATCAATATGGAAATTGTGTCCTTTTATGCTGTGGAAACCACTGCCCCAGGTGATTGGTTTGTTGATAACAACAGGTTTTGTATAACGGGTGGAAAGCAGGGCATATTCGCGTTGTTCCAAAAATGGCGCTTCCCTGTCAAGAATAGCCTCTGTATTCAGATTTTGACCAATGTCCAATCCCAGTCCAGACATGGTTGTGTTTATATTTTTTGTTGATAAATATTCAGCCAAAGTTTTATGTAATTTTGGTTCAACAATTAAAAATTCATCACAATCACAACCGATAACAATATCATATTGTTTTAATAATTTTTTTGCATATTCGGATATAATGTTGATTCTTTTTTTATCACCATGTAATCGTGATAAATCTTCGTGTGGAATTTTTATAACAGTTGCATCGCCAATATTGGTTGGAACATCTTGGTCCAAGCCATCAAGTAAAATGTATAAATTTTTTGTTTCAAAATTTTTACCATAATATGCAATCCAACGCGACAAGAAAAAATTGTCGTTTCGTGCCATTGTAATTGCAGCAATTTTTTTTAATTTTTTCATAACATGCTGTATGGTAATATAACAAAGTATATAAGTCAAAATGTTATTTTGATTTGCAATATTATACGAAGTATATTATTATTTACAAAGGTAAACCATTATTAATGTATATGTAGTTTAGGTTTTTTATATGTGGAATATATTTTTTGCAATATGCGATATGTTGTGCGGTTTGATACCGAATTCAGAGATACGTGCACGTGTTAGACACGATAAATTATTTGATTGGCGTAAGAAATACGATGTCTTGAAAAAAATATGTCCAGAAGCCAGATTTTATAATGTTCGTATGATAAAGGGCGGATGGAATATAGGATTTATTGTAAAACGTAAATATGTATTTAAAATACGTAAATTTTTGGATAAAGATATTGATGTGACACGTGTTTTGCGAGAAAAACGGATAACAGATGCTTTTAAAAATGTTTTGCAATTAGATATTCCGAATATAGAAATATATTAAATATAATAAATATACTTTTTTCAGATATAATTATATACGTGGTGTTAATTTAAATACGTGTTCATTTAAAACAATGAAAAAACATGTTGATGATTGGGCCAAAATTGTTGCAAAAATAATTTATACAATTCATAATACACGTCCGAAAGATATTGATGATTTGATAAATTGTGAAGGTGATGGATGGAATCATAACGATTTTTGTAATAATATGATTGTTGATAAAAAAACAAAAAAAATTATTGGGTTGATAGATTGGGAATATGCGGGTTGGGGAACATTAAAAACAGAAATAGATAATACTGATAGGTTTTCGAAAAAATTAAAGAAATTAAGTTTTTCAAAAAAAATAGAACAAGAATACAATAAAATAGAAAGTATATAACGAAAGAAAAAGTTGTTGTTTATATATATTGCTTTAGATAAATCTGTTTGTTTTTGAAAAGATTTTTATGAATGTTGTGAAAAATATTATTTTGTTTGAAAGGCCAACGATAAATTTGAATATTAGAATTCATAAAACGTGATGGAAAGAATTTATTATCATGTGCCATTGTTTGCAAATGTGATGTGTTTGCTTGTATTTTTAATATTTAATTAATCTTATGTTTAATAAATATACGATAGTTGTGAATGATTATGATTTTATATCATTGGGATGATCAATGTTCCATAATCGTATATATTCATCACGCGCATAATTCATTAAATCGTATGATAGCGCCCCCGGTTTATGTGAATTAAACAATACAGAAAAGTCCATGAAACGTGCGTCTTCCCAATCAATCATAGCGATAATTTCCATTGTGTTTGGGTCAATCATATAATTGTCGCCAATGTCACCTTGGCACCAGCCCAGCATAAAGCCAGGTGTGGTATTGCGATAATCACCTTTTAAATCTTGTATTTCAAGTGGGTCAACAATACCCATTTTATAAATGAATTCGCCCAGTTGATGACCGTATTTTTCATAATTATCCAAAAGTTTTTTTCTATCAACACCCCAGCGGTTTTTCCCATGTACATATTCGTATTTACGGATAATTTTATCCCCAAAATTGAATGTTTCAACGGTGGGAACGTATATGGTTGAAAAATTACGTAATGCTTTAACAATGCGTTCTTCGCGTAAAGCCAGAAAATTTGCATCCGTGCGTTGGACAGGGATTTTATAAATAAATTTATTGTTTACACCAATAATTAGACTGCGTGCTTGATATCCAATAAATGTTTTAACATTTTTAATTGGTTCTTTTATATCTTTGCGTATAAAATACAGACAACCGATTATATTTGCATTTAATATTACACGTAATTTACGACGTTTAAATTTGTCACTTACAAATGCACAGATAATGTTAATGAACAATTTTTTTATTCTGTTGTGTTTCATACAAAAAACCTTTTTTTTGACAGTGTAGAGATATATTTATGTGTTTGCAACAATTAATATATTTTGTGTATGGTAAGCAACAAGATATAAGTAAATATATGATGAAATGTATGTGGTTTGCACTTGTAAAAAAGGGAAAATATTTATATAGTTTTGTCTGTATAAAGGATAAAATTTATGTATAAGATACCTTTTTTTATTGGAACTTTTTTTTCATGGTTTGTCCCAGGACGTTATAACAGGCGGATAGTACGCGGAAATATAAATGTTTTGTTTTTTTATGTTCGGATTAAATTGTTTATACGACGTGTATATGGGGAACATGTAAAAACAATTCGTTTTGTTCGTCAGGTTAGTACAAATCGTATGACTTGCGTAGTAAATGACAGGTATTATGTAAAAATTTTTCGTAATGTTTCTGTTCAACAACTTAATGCGTACAGGGATTTATTGAATTTTATTAGGCCGTATTTAAAAGTGAAAATACCAGATGTGTTTGTTGATACATCTGTTCCAATGTATGTTGCAGATAGATTGCCAGGAATTGATTTGGTTAAAATGAATAAAAAACAGGTTTTGTTACATGAAGAAAGGATAAAGTCACAAATGTTATCTGTGGTAGCTGCATTGCAGAATATTGACGTAAAATCAATACCAAATTATATGTTATATTGTAATGCGTTACAAATGAATACGCATACATGTGAAATGCATAAAATAAATGGTGATTTTGTGTTGGCACATTCTGATTTAAATGCAAGTAATTTGATGTTGGATAAGCATTTTAATGTGATTAGCATACTTGATTGGGATTCTTTGCATATTGTTAATGATAAAAGTTTAGAATATAAAAGTTTTGAACAGCTGTGGCAAAAGTATAAACATTCGTAATATTTTATATTGTGGGGATGGTTTGGTTTATAGTATTTTAATTGTTTTTTTTGTATACGTATGTTAGTATTCTGTATGTGATTTATTAAGAGGTGTTTGATATGTATAAGTATGGAAAAATTCGTCAAATTTGTTCTATATTAGCGGGAGCAATTGGCAGAACACGTGCAGAACGACGTTTTAAACGTGATGTGATACGGTATTGGGGATTGATTTCAACTGTCGGTGAAACCATGTTACCAAGGGTAAAATATAAAACAAAAATTCCTGTGGCATTTTGTTTTGATGCACGTGCTGTAAAAATGACGGCGGTTACAATTAAATCGTTGTTGGATTCGTCACAAAATCGATGTGATTATGATATTTATTGTGTTATTGGACAGGATGTAGATGAAACACAATGCGAAGTTATACGTAAAATAGTTAATGAAAGTTCTTCAATGGTACATTTTGTATATGGAAATAATGATTTTGATAAATCAAATCGCAGGGGGTGGCCTGTGGCCATGTGGTATAGATTAATGTTGCCAAAATTGTTGCCAGATGTAAAAAGAATAATTTATGCGGATATGGATGTAATATTTTTTCGTGATTTAATTGATATATATGAATATGATTTGGGCGATAATGTAATTGCTGCCGTTCCAACACGTTTGGATAATTATATAAACTCTGGTTTTTTATTAATGGATCTTGATAAAATTCGTAAAGAAAAACTGTATGATGAATGGATAAAAATTTCCCAAAAAGAAGATTTTAAGAATCCTGATCAAGACGTTTTGAATTTTACATTAAAAGGGCGTATCGCATTTTTGCCATTGCGATATAATTTTCAATTGTCGCATGGTTCGCGTATTTTTAAAATATATCCAAATAGTCAGTTAGATGATTTGAAACATAATTTAGTTGTTTTACATTATTCTGATTATATGAAACCGTGGTTTGTTCCAAAAAAACGTCCTGTGTATTCTAAATATTGGTGGGATGTTGCAAACAAAACAGGTTTGTTTAATGAATAGTAAAGAATAAATTAATATTATATAGGTTGTTTTATGTTACATTTTATTTCTAATGTTATTGTATTTGTTATTTGGAAGAAGACATTACGTGATAAAATTCGTGTAATGATACGTTATCCGCGTACGTTGAAGTATATAAGATTTGTTTATCAATATCCGTGCAATATAAAAAAACGTAAAATATCGGTCCATGTTGGACGAGGATGCAGAAATTTTGTTGTAATATTAAATTCAAAATATGTGTTTAAGTTTCCACTTTTTGATAATGGTAAAGATGTATCATTACGTGAAATGCGTATAATTGATACATTTAGTAAGATTAGCCCAATAAAAATACCAAAAATGGAAATAATTCATTTTGGTGATATATATGTTAGGAAATATGAGTATGCAAATGGGGAGCTGCTATCTGATGTTAAACCTGAAATTGTTTGTGCGCACCGTGAACATATTGCAAAACAAATAGCTGCATTTATGTATTCTATTGGTGTTTGTGATCCAGTAGAGATACAGGATTTGAAGGCAGATAAAAATGAACAACCTGGATTTCTTTATGGATGGTTTCATGGGGATATTTGGCAAAATTTTATGTTAAATACAAAAACTTTTGATATAACGTACTTTATAGATTGGGAAGATACTAAATTCCAGAGCTTTGTTCCTGGTTTGCATGTTGCAACAAGAACGTGGGAAAAACGTGGTTATAGATATCTTGGAATTGATGTGTTGTGTGAATATTCAAAATTGTATTTGAAAGGAATTTCTGATTGTAGCCCCAGAAAAAAATGAAGAAAATATTACCATGTATAGAGATATAGAATAACGTTATATAATATAAAATAAAAACCACTTTTAAGTGGTTTTTATTTTTTAATCGCTTTCTGCAAAACGGTATGCTTTTTTACGTTTACCGCTGTCTAATTCTTTTTTGCGTAAACGGATGGTTTCTGGTGTAACCTCAACCAATTCGTCATCCAATATATACGACAAGGCTTCTTCCAATGTAATTCTGCGTGGTGGTGCCAGGAACAATTTTTCATCAGCGGTAACAGAACGCATATTTGTTAATTCTTTACCCTTAACTGGATTAACCTCTAAATCGTTTTCTTTGCTGTGTTCACCGATAATCATACCGGAATAAACTTCTACCTGTGGACCAACAAATAATGTTCCACGTGGTTGCAAATTAAACAAAGCGTATGTTGCAGTTGCACCTTTTTCCATTGATACCAATACGCCCGGACGGTATTGCATAATTGGACCACGGTATTCATCATATTTATCAAATACGCGGTTCATGATGCCAGTGCCACGTGTATCTGTGCGGAATTCTGATAAGTATCCAATCAAACCACGAGACGGGGCAGAAAATACGATACGTGTTTTACCGGCACCAGATGCCTTCATTTCTGTAATAGTTGCCTTACGTTTGGTCATTTTTTCAATAACGACGCCACTGAATTCATCGTCAACGTCAACAACGACTTCTTCAATTGGTTCTAACTTTTCACCATTTTCACCGTCTTTCATAACAACGCGTGGTCTGGACACCGATAATTCAAATCCTTCGCGACGCATTGTTTCAATCAAAATACCCAACTGTAATTCACCGCGGCCCGAAACCTCAAACGCTTCGTTGTTTGAACTTTGTGTAACGCGTAATGCAATGTTTGTTTCGGCTTCTTTGAACAAACGTTCACCAATCATACGGGATGTTAATTTTTTACCAGACTTACCAGCCAATGGCGATGTATTAACAAAAAATGTCATTGTCAGGGTCGGTGGATCAATTGGCATTGCAGGAATTGGTTCTGTGACCTCTGGGGCACACAGTGTATCTGCCACGGTTGCCTTTGAAAAACCAGCAATAACAATAATATCACCGGCGGATGCACTGTCACGTGATATTTTTTCAACACCGCGATGCTCAATAATTTTTGTAACCTTGGCATTTTCAATAAATTCGCCTTGCATATTGATGGCTTTGACTGATTGACCAACCTTTACCGTTCCAGATTCAATTTTACCCGTCAAAATACGGCCAACGTATGGATCTGCCTCTAATGTTGTTGCTAACATGCGGAATGGGGCATCTAATTGACAACGGTCGCCATTGCAATCCGGGGCAGGGACATGATCAACAATTAATTGGAATAAAGGGGTTAAATCTTTATGTTCATCATTTAGATCACGAACCGCCCAACCATCACGACCAACCGAGTATAAATATGGAAAATCCAACTGTGAATCTGTTGCACCCAATTTATCAAACAAATCAAATGTTTCAGATAAAACTTCATCTGGGCGTGCATCTGCACGATCAACCTTATTAATACAAACGATTGGCCGCAGACCTAATTTTAACGCTTTGGACAATACAAATTTTGTTTGTGGTAATGGTCCTTCGGCAGAATCAACCAATAATACAACGCCGTCAACCATTGATAAAATACGTTCAACTTCGCCACCAAAATCTGCGTGGCCTGGGGTATCAACAATATTAATTTTATATTCGCCCCATTGAATGGATGTCGGTTTTGCAGAAATTGTAATACCGCGTTCACGTTCGATATCACCACTGTCCATAACACGGTCTTCGACCTTTTCATTGGCACGGAACGTACCGGCCTGTTTTAACATGTTGTCAACCAATGTTGTTTTTCCATGGTCAACGTGTGCAATAATTGCAATATTACGAATTTTCATATTTTTTCCTTTGGTGATTGTGCCAAATTTATCATGCACAGGATATACTAAAAAATACAATTTTCAACAATTTATATGAAAAAGATTCCGTTTTGTATATAAATAAATGTGCATATTATCGTATTGACGTGTAAAGTTTATTATTTATAATTATGGGACAAAGCAAAAAAATTGGAAATAAGTATGTCAGAAGAAATAACATGTGAATACATAAAACAATTAAAAAAAACAACAGAAAATAATATTAGCCATGCGTTGTTGGATTCGTATTTTTTGACACGTGAATACGCAAAAAAGAATTGGCGGCATTTAAAGGCAATAAAACAACATGTCAATGTATGTCGTGGTTTGGTAAATATGCATGATATGGCCAAAGCCCCAGAAAAATACTATTTAGCCGGCATGAAAATACAACAAGAAAAGATTCTGGAATGTGCAATTCATTGTGGGGTTAAAGATATTGAAAACCTGTGTCGTCTGTTCCCAGCAGGGCGACTGGTTATTTCAAATTATGCATCAAGTGCTGTAAAAAATAGTGGTGTCTTGTTTGTATTCGCATATGAAAAATTATGGGATGCGATTGTTGATTGGCGGCATGTGGAAAAATTTGAAGACCGAAATATGATTTCAACGGCAAAAAAAATCAAAGAAATTTCACGCCATATTCATAACATGAAACAAAAAAATATATTTGCTATGCTTGTTGATGTGCATCGTACAAAAAATTGGTAAACTTGTGGGAAAATATTTACTTTTATTATGAAGTTGACAGTTGAATAAATTGTATTATACTTTCAGGGCGATAAAAATGGTATTTTACAATGGGTAGATCAATAAATATGGATGCAACGGTTGTACAGTTATTGAAAAAGTACGCGATGCATTGTGAACGTGTATTGAAAATGGAAAGTATGTGTATAAAGGCATCAAGATACACATCACATCAGGATTTTTTGTATGATATATATGATCATAACCAGGCTATGATATCGTATAATTTTTTATTAAGAATTATCAAAGAACCGAAAAAATATTTGTATACCCAAAATAATATTGATAATACGGTTGCGCATAACGGTAAAACTGTTGGTTGGTTATTGCGTGGTGTTATGGGAAAAAAATTTGATAATGGTACAAATATGTTGTATGAATTAAGTGATGCACTAACGCATGTTTCAAAACATATTGAAAACAACGTATGGATATACGATACAAATAATCGTGATATTTGGGCGGATAAAATTCTGAAAATTAATAAAATGGTGTCATTACTGGATGAGGATGAATTTGTAAAAATATTTAAAAAAATAATACATGATTATTCTTTTGCGATACAGATGCCAAAGCGATAAAAATAATAACATGGGGTGTATAACAATGATATATAGCACTAAAAATGTCGAGAATATAATTAAACAAGCTTTACAAAATTCGTATCTTGTTGCACGACAGCAAACAAAAGAAAATTGGAAAAATTTAAAAAACGAGCACAGACATGTTTCTGTATGTCGTGCGTTGGTTTATATGCATGATGTTGCTGCACATCCGGATGCATATTTTTCACGTCGGGCAACCGAACAACAATGGCGTAACCGGGCGGAAAAATTTGCACAAAAGCACGGCATAGAACGTTCAGATATGAAATGTGTTTATATGATTGTTCAAGGTCCAGATAATATTGTTGTTAATTGTTGTGAAAATGCATTAACATTAACACCAGATTTTTATCCAGTATACAGCAAACTGTGTGAAGCGATTGTTGATTATAATTATAATATAACATCAAAATCAGATAGGTCTTCCTATGCCGTCGATCGCGATGCAGATAAAATCAAAGAATTAGCTGATATTATAGAGGCTAAAAAATATAATTGGTTCCAAAAATTGACCGCAAAATTACGATAAGTGTTTCACATGATTTTTGTAACATAAAAAACGCCCATTTGGGCGTTTTTAATGTTTTCCACCAATTTTCGTGCGTCCCCCCATCAGTGGTTGCAATTTTTTTGGAATATTAACAGAACCGTCTGCATTTTGATGGTTCTCAATAACTGGGATTAATGCACGTGGCATTGCAATACCCGTATTATTTAACGTTGCACAGAATTGCATATTGCCATTTGCATCACGATATCTTGTGTTTGTGCGACGGGCCTGAAATTGTCCAATGGATGAACATGAACCCAATTCACGATATGTGTTTTCGCTGGGGACCCATGCCTCAACATCATTCATTTTTACTTTATTAAATCCCATGTCCCCCGTTGAATTCGCTAATACTCGATATGGTAATTCCAAATCTTCCATAATTTCACACAAATTATTCAATAAATGTTCGTGCATATCATTACTTTGTTCCGGGGTGCAATAAATGTATTGTTCTACCTTATTAAATTGATGAATGCGCATTAAACCACGTGTGTCGCGACCTGCGGCACCGGCCTCTTTACGGAAACATGGGGAAAATCCGGCATATTTAATAGGCAAATCTTTCTCATTCAGAACTTCACCACTGTGCAGGGAATTTAAAATTATTTCAGCCGTCCCCGCCAAACATCTGTCGGTGCCAGATAACATGAATACATCTCCATCCATAACAGACATATCAGAACCCATAAAATGGCCAGCAGCAAAAATTGTTTCGGGTTTAGTTATTGATGGACATTCAACAAAACAAAATCCTTTGCTGATTAATTTTTGAATTACATATGTTTCGATTGCCAATTGTAATTCTGCCGCTTCGCCCATTAATGCGTATGTACGTGCACCACAAATGCGTCCAATTTTTTCCGGCATCCACCAGTTGTTCATATCCAATAAATCCCATTGTGGACGTGGGGTGAAATCAAATGTGCGTGGTGTGCCAATACGGCGAATTTCAACGTTGGCACTGTCATCATCGCCAATCGGTGCAGATGCGTCTGGTATTTGTGGCGTGCGTAATAATAAATCACTCAGTAAGGATTCTTTTTCTGCTAATTCTGCCATGTCTGCTGCAATTTCTTCGCCAATTTGTTTGCTGCGTGCGATTAATGGGGCTTTGTCTATGGCAGTTGCGATTTCACGTGAAATTTTATTTTTTTCAGCCGTCATATTCTGTGTAATTGTTTTTAATTCACGTACGCGTGCATCCAATGCCAATATTTCATCGGTGTGATCATCAAAATGTTTTAATTTGCATGCATTTTTTACAACATCTGGGTTTTCACGAATAAACTTAATGTCTAACATTTTATTATCCTGTTTGTATTTTTATGTGAATAAATTTATTTTCTAATAGTTTAATATCTTGGTTTATAAACTGCAATTATAAAAATAAAAAAAATGTGGATATGTATTTTTTTTACAATTTATAAAAAATGATTTGAAGTGTCCAAAATATTGTTACAGGTACTATATTCGTCAATATACGAAATTGTTTGCGATTGTGGGGTTACTATGCTATGGTAATTGTGTGTTAATTTGAACAACAAAGGATTTAATATGAGCGACGTTAATATATACGATGTCATAATTTTGGGCAGTGGCCCTGCAGGCTTAACAGCGGCATTGTATTGTGCACGTGGTGGTAAAAGTACGATTGTTTTAGGTGGAACCGTTCTTGGCGGTCAAATGGCAGGAATTGCAAAATTGGAAAATTATCCTGGTTTCCGTGGCAGCGGTTCTGAATTGGCAGAGTTTATGAAATCTCAGGCGGAATCGTTTGGGGCTGAAATTAAATTTGTTTCCGCTAAATCAATCAGCGGTGATGCCGATGGTGGCTTTAGTGTTATGTGTGATGATGGTAATCGATATGTTGGTAATACGGTTATTATTGCAACAGGGGCGTCACCGCGTAAATTGGACATTACAGGTGCCCGTGAATTAGTGGGACATGGCGTTTCATATTGTGCAACGTGTGATGGTTTCTTTTACTATGGCAAAGATGTAATTGTTATGGGTGGGGGAAATTCTGCGTTAAATGATGCGTTATATTTAGCAGATGTTGCGAAAAATGTAAAAATTGTTTACCGCAAAGGATCGTTTACCCGTGCCGAGGCTGTATTACGTCAACGGGTTGCTGAACGTGAAAATATCGAATGTTTGTTTAATACCGATTTAAAATCTGTTGAAAAAACAGATGACGACAGATTGGTTGCCACAACATTGGACGAACAAAAAATTATTGCAGATGGAATATTTGTTGCAATTGGACACGAAGCGAACACCGATTATTTAACCGAAGATGTTGTACGTGATAATATGGGACGTTTGGCGCCATCTGTAATGCCAAAGGGCATGTTTGTTGCGGGCGATGTTCACAGTGACATAAAAATGCAAATTGCAACCGCGGTTGGAACGGGATGTACGGCGGCAATGGATGCAATTGCATATTTAAATTCACGATCATAATAAAAAATGCATAATAAATCCCCCAATAATACAGGGGGATTTTTTTGATTTATAATCTGCATTTTTATGGTATACTAAACATTGAATCCAATGGGAATTGGGTTCGGGACCTTAGAAAAGTCCTGTTTATCTGGTGCGAAAGCATCGTAATCCGAAAATTCGGTGTATTTTCGCACCGTTATAATCCCGATTATATGGTCGGGGTGCCGTTGGTGTATGTTCAGGGTTTACCCAAAGACCAATGGGGTCATTGATAAACTGATTTTTCTAACACCCCGACCGCCATTCCTGATTGGCGGTTAATTTTTTTTATAAATCAGGATTTATGTAATGGCAAAGCATACTATGCTTCACGCAAAAGAAGCGAAAGATGATGAATTCTACACGTGTTATGATGAAATAGAAAAAGAATTAAATCACTATGCAAAATATTTTCGAGGTAAGGTTATTTATTGCAACTGTGATGATCATTTTGGTATTGGTATGGGGACACCAAAGTCAAATTTTATAAAATATTTTGCCGATAATTTTGAATCGTTTGGTATAAAACGTGTAATTGCCACACATTATGAGCGTGATGGTAAATCAACAATGTATGTTTTGGACAAAGACAATACCGGTGATGGAATTATATGCAGTGAAGATATCATGGAACAACCATTGCGTGGCAACGGTGATTTTCGCAGCCCCGAATGTATTGAATTATTAAAAAGTGCCGATATTGTAATAACAAATCCGCCATTTTCATTATTTCGTGAATATGTTGCACAGTTAATTGAATATGATAAGGATTTTTTAATTATTGGTAATAAAAATGCTATTGCGTATAAAGAAGTTTTTCCACTTATAAAAAATAATAAAATTTGGCTTGGGTATAATTCCCCATGTAATTTTATTTATAATAATGAAATCACAAAAAAGGTTAATGGTTTGACACGATGGTTTACAAATTTATCAACAACAAAGAGAAGTGAATTTATAGAGACCGGTAAAAAGTATTATGGTTTTGAAGATCAATATCCAAAATATGATAATTATGATGCAATAAATGTTTCAAAAACATCTGATGTACCAATGGATTATTATGGTGTTATGGGGGTGCCAATTACATTTTTGGATAGGCATAATCCAGAACAATTTGAAATTGTTGGCATGGGAACAGGAGATACAGCTAAAGAATTAGGAATAATAAAAAATTATCGTGGCAGAACAGATTTATCTATTACGGTAAATGGTATTAGTAGTTGCCCGTATAATAGAATTCTAATTCGTAGAAAAAAGAATTCTAGCAGTGAACCCCACAGTGATAATAAAGATTAAATACAGTGAAATGGCTATCACTGTGTACAGTGATATAAATAAAAAGGAAACAAAAATGGTTATGAAGGCAACTTTGTTAAATAATTTAACTTTGCGTGATTTGGTAAATGGATATTGTGATAATGGCGAAAATGGCGTTGTTGCGTTTGGGGGAAAATTAAATGTGCGGCCGGCTTATCAACGGGCGTTTGTTTATGAACCAACCGATCGGGACAGGGTAATGCGGTCTGTATATGATAATTTACCATTGAATGTTATGTATTGGGCAAAAAATCCAGATGGAACATTTGAAATAATTGATGGCCAACAACGCACGATATCAATGTGTCAGTTTATAACGAATAATGATGGGTATGGTAATCCGATTGCTATCAATTTTGATGGAAAACGCACACAAACATTTGAAAATTTATCGCCGGAAAAACAAAAACAGATTTTGGATGATTATAAATTGCAAATATATGTTTGTGATGGTACGGATGATGAAAAACTTGATTGGTTTCACACAATAAATATTGCGGGAAAAATAATGGAGGAACAGGAATTATTAAATGCCGATTATACTGGGGTATGGTTAACAGATGCGAAAGGTTATTTTTCTAAAAAAACAAATAATCCGGCTATCAATTTTGCCTTTTATGATAATGATATCAAACATAGTTTATTATCAATAAATGGTGAAGATGCCAATCGACAGGCTTTGTTGGAATTGGTATTACAGTGGATAATTGATACAGATAAAACCGAATACCCAGAAATAAAATATTATATGGCAAAACACAGGGCGGATGATAATGCCGATGAATTGATAAATTATTATAAATCGGTTATATCATGGGTAAAACAAACGTTCCCAGTGTACAGAAAAGAAATGCGAGGTCTATCGTGGGGAATTTTGTATAATAAATATCATAATAAAAATTACGATACAGATGCACTGGAAAAAGAATTGTTAAGGTTATTTGAATTGTATGATATTGATCCTGATGGCTTAAAAAAAGCAGGATTCTATGAATACGTTTTATCTGGTGACAGAACACTAATTTGGCATCGTGTGTTTACAGAAAAACAACAACGTGCGGCATATCAAAACCAAAACAAAAAATGTGGGGGCAGGTGTGGACGTGAATTTGATATCAAAGAATTAGAGGCACATCATAAAGTCGCTTTTTCAGATGGCGGTGAAACAACCATAGATAATTGTTTAATGTTGTGTCATGATTGTCATGCTGATATAACGGCAAAACAAAATCACGAAAGGTAAAACAGATTATTTTTTACCAAAATGTTTTTTTAATGTTTCATATGCCGCGGTAATTTTTGCAAATTCTGTTGTTGCTGATTCTTTATTTATTGCCGTATCTGGATGATATTGTTTGGCTAATACTCTATATTTAGCCGATATTTCACGCCATGTTGCAGTAATTGACAGGCCAAACAAACGAAATGCGCTGGATACAGGGCCGGGTAAACTACGTTTGGCGGGCATTTTATCAAATGTATCGCGGCCAGTAATAAAATCATTTAAAAAATTTACGTAATCGGTTTGCTCTTTATTGGCCTGTTCTTTATCCTTTAATGCAGCACCAAATGTTTGACGTTCCCAATCTGCTTCGATTTCTTCGGGACTCATATCTGCATAATAATTCCAATTTTTATTATATTCGGCCGCGTGTTCTTTACAAAACATCCAATATTCACGTAAATCACGTGATTTTGGGGCACGACATGTGCCGGCCTTAGTACAACCCGGGTGATCACATTTCCGTATCATTTATTATCTGCCTTTGATTTATTTCCCAATGGGTGATGGTTCTGCATTGTCTCACGTAATTGTTCAGGCAAAACGTGTGTATAAATTTGTGTAGTCGAAATATCTTCGTGTCCTAACATTGTTTGGATGGCACGCAGATTGGCCCCCCCGGCCAATAAATGTGATGCAAACGAATGACGTAATACGTGTGGACTGACCCGATCAGGGGAAATGCCAGATAATACAGCACATTTTTTTAAAATTTTAAAGAACCCATCGCGTGTTATATGGCCACTTTGGCTATTTGATGGAAAAACAAATTTTGAATCTGTTTCCCCACGGCATCGCATCCATTTTTCTAATGCGGTTTGTGCACCATCGTGCATTGGAACAAAACGTTCTTTGGCCCCTTTGCCATGAATTAATAATTTGTTACCCAAAATCGCAGAACATTGCAATTCGCACAGCTCTGACACACGTAAGCCTGATGCGTATGTTAATTCTAACATTGCACGCAGTCGCGTACTGTTTTTTGTATCACCAGCTGCAGATATTAAATCTTCGATTTCCTTTGGTGACAGGTATTTTGGTAAATTACGCCCATGCTTTGGTAATTCTAAATTTGCCGCAGGATTTCGTGTAATAATTTTTTCCAACATCAAAAATTTATAAAATCCGCGCAGTGTACTGGCCTTACGTGCGATTGATGTCGGGGCCTCGTTTAAATCAGATAAATATGATTGTATATCTGAATCAGATGCATTCATTAATCCACCTGATAAGGCCAGGTTGGCCGCATTTAAATCGGCCGCATAACATTCCAATGTTTTTTTACTACGGCCGCGTTCTGCAGATAATGCCTCTAAAAAAATGTCTATATAATTCATGGGTATAAAACGATTTCTGTTACATTTTGTGTCACTGGAAATGATATAATCATCAATATAACTAATATGGCAATAACAGACCAAATAATTATATTATTCCGTATGGATTCTTTTTTTCTGTTACGTAATGGCATAATTTATTCCCCCATATTTTATTTATACTGTATCAAAACTTGCAATATATATACCAGACGCGGCAATAATTATTAATGATGGTGCTACAATTGCCAATATTGGTGGTAAAGCCCCCGTTGCACCCAATGCATTAAACATATTTACAATAAAATACAATGCAAAACATGTTAATACCCCCAGTGCAAATTTTGCACCAAAATTATAATTTCTGCGTTGCCGTGTTTGAGAAAACGCAACGCCCAAAACGGTCATTGCAATCATCGTTAGTGGCAAAAACAGCAGGGTCCAAAATTGAACCTGATGCCCCCGGACAATGACACCAACAGATTGCATTTTGTGTATAAACCCCGGTAATTTCCAAAACGATATTTGGTCTGGCTGCAGATATCTGTCCAATACGGTTTGTGGGGTTAAATGCGTTTTAAATTGCCAATTACGTCTGTGTATAATACCATCTGTCCCCCATACGCTTGCGTTTGACGTCTGTAAGCCGGATTGTGTTAACGATACATTTGCAGCATTAACACGTTCTGTAATTTTAAAATTTTCATCTTGAATATAAATGGTTACATCATTAAATACTAATGCATCCCCAATATGACTTAATCCACCACTTGCGTTCATTGTTATATAATTTTTATCACCAGTTTCGCGCAACCATATTGAATTATCAACCAATTTTAAGTGTGAAGATGTTATCTTTTTGGCGTTCATGCTAACAGCATATGGATTCAGTACTGTTGTTGTAAATATACCAATTAATGCCGCACCAACAAAAAATGGACGTGCTATTTGATACGGTGAACGCCCAGCACTTGAAATAATGACGCTTTCACTAGATTTTATCATATTATATGACGCCAATAGCGTGCCCATAAATATTGCCGGTGGTAAAAACATCGGTATATATTCCAATAAACGCATCCATGATTCAAGCAATGCGTCAAGTGCAGTTGGATTTGATGGCAATCGTTCAACAAACGTTACGGCCAATATAATACCACCAACAACAAATATTACCAATCCGACACCAGATAAAAAACGGCGTAATAAAAATTTGTTTAAAATACTAATTCTGAACATTTCCGGAAAAGTATAGCGAATATAATTGATAATTGCAAAATTAAAATTGAATGCGTATAATCGATAAAAATTTAAGGATATAAAAATGGAAAAAAGACCAATTTCACGTGCCGGTTTTGACGAACTGGTCAAAGAATTAAAAGATTTAAAGGAAGTTCAACGGCCAGAGATTTTGAAAACAGTGCAATGGGCCCGTAGTTTGGGGGATTTGTCCGAAAATGCGGATTACAGCGCTGCCAAAGAAAAACAACGTCAAATTGATAAACGTATCCAATTTATCGAAGATGTTATTGAACATGCAAATGTAATTGATGTAGACAGTCTATCTGGTGATCGTGTTGTTTTTGGGGCTAAAGTTGTTGCCGAAGACGAAGATGGCAATCGTATGCAATGTCGTATTTTGTCAGATATTGAATCCGATGGCCGGACTGTTATTTCTTGCACATCGCCGGTTGGGCGGGCAATGATTGGACGTTGTGTTGGTGATACATGTATTGTTCGTTTGCCTGGCGGTGAAAAAGAATATGAAATCTTGGAAGTAAAATTTAAAGAATAGGGGCGCATAGTGCCGGTTCGCGTTTTGCCAGATTTTTTGATAAATCAAATCGCCGCCGGCGAAGTTGTTGAACGTCCAGCCAGCGTAGTCAAAGAACTAGTTGAAAATGCATTAGATGCTGGTGCAGATCAAATAATGATAGATGTAGCAGATGGTGGTCGCACGATGATATCGGTTATTGATAACGGTTCTGGAATGCAATGTGATGATTTAAAACATTGTATTTTGCGACATGCAACATCAAAATTACCCGATGATGATTTATTGAATATAAATTTTATGGGGTTTCGTGGCGAAGCATTACCATCAATTGCATCTGTTTCGGATATGACAATTGATACTGCCTGTGTTGGGGCAGAAAATGGGTGGCAATTGGATGCAAATACCGGCGATATACGACCATCTGATTGGGAATGTGGGACCAGAATCCGGGTAAAAAATTTATTTGGCCGAACACCTGCGCGGTTAAAATTTTTGCGTGGCGATCGTGCCGAAATGATGGGGGTTTTGGATGTTGTAAAACGTTTGGCAATGGCACGATCAGATGTTGGATTTACATTAAATAATAAATGGCGTTTTCCAAAAAATCAGGACATCATAGAACGTATTACAACGGTAATGGGGGAAGATGTTCGTGGAAAAATGTTAGAGATAAATACAGATTCTTCAACTGTTGACGGAATGCGGTTAAGTGGATTCATATCTGTGCCGACCTTAAGACGTGCGTCCAGCATAGATCAATATTTATTTGTTAATGGTCGCCCCGTTCGTGATAAGGTTTTAATTGGTGCATTACGTGCCGCCTATATGGATGTAATGCATGCGCGTGAATTCCCATTATGTGCATTGTATTTAACCGTTCCATCACGCAGTGTTGATGTAAATGTTTCACCTGCGAAAACAGATGTTCATTTTTTAGAGCCAACGCATGTTCGTTCGTTTATTATAAAATCATTACGTGATGCACTTGCGCGTACAATGGTTGATAATGTTGAAAATAAAACAAATATATTTTTTACACCACAAATTAAAGAATTTAAAAATAATTCTCTGCCGAAAAATGCATTTATATTTGAACCGGTATTACATATTTGTGAACCAATAAATGAATCAATAAAAAATGATGATTGTAAAGAAAATTTGAACGCAGTTTTTTTTGCAGATACGATATCACAAAAAATATCCGATACGGCAGAAAATGCCGTATACAATGAATTTCCATTGGGACGTATTATTGGACAAATTGGTAATAAATACATATTGGCAGCAACCGCCGATTGTTTGGTGGTTGTTGATCAACATGCGGCACACGAACGCATTACATATGAACGTTTAAGGAACCGCACGATTAAAGGACAACCGTTATTAACACCTATTGTTATTTCCATGCGGGCAGAAGATGTTATGGCTGTTTTATCTGTGGCCGATGAAATGCGTATGGCTGGATTACATATCGAAGCGTTTGGTGATGATGCGATTGCTATTTTTGAAAAACCAGCTGATTGGGATTTAAATTGGTCCGATTTGTTTGGTTCTATTGCGGCCGAGGTTCGTGAATACGGACATTCATCACAATTGGGTGAGCGCCTGCATTTAAAATTGGCAAATTATGCATGTCATCACAGTGTTCGTGCTGGACAACGATTGGATGTTAATCAAATGGACGCATTGTTGCGTGATATTGAACGAACAACGCGTGGGGGGCAATGTAATCATGGGCGCCCTGTGTATAAATTTATTCCATTGGCAGAAATGGATTCCTGGTTTGAACGTATATAAGATTCCAGGTATTTTTTATTTTTTTACACTTTACAGCAGCGGCTTTTTTTACTATTCTGACACAATAAACAAGGAGAAATAGTATGCAAGAAACAGCAGTTGTTGATAATGTTGCACAGGCGATACCAAATACACCAGCGGGGGATTGGATTGGAATGGTTTTGTATTGTGGGGTTATTTTTGCAATAATTTATCTGTTTATGGTTCGTCCAAATAAGCGCCGTATGGCCGAATATCAAAAAATGTTGGATGCTTTGCAGGTTGGTAATCGTGTTCAAGCAGCAGGTATTTATGGTGTTATTAAGAAAGTTAATGAAAAGACAATAGATTTAGAAATTGCAAAGGGTGTTGTTGTTGAAATGAATAAAAACACCGTTGTTTCGGTTGAATAATCATAAGGAATGAAAATGTTTAAGAAATTGGCCATAGTTTTTACAGCTATTTTTGGGGTTTTGTTGGTTGTTCCGACAATAAAACCAGAATTGGCGCCTTATTTTCCGTCTTGGATTCAACCAATCCCATTAGGGTTGGATTTAAAAGGGGGGGCGCAATTATTGTTAGAGGTTGATACTCAAACAATGTTTCGTGAAAAATCTGTGCAGTTGCATGATGAAGTGCGTTCTGCTTTAGTAAATCGTGACAAAGGTGTTATTAAATTTGCAAATTTGCACAGTACGGGTGATGCGATATCGTTCAATGTACGTGAATCCGATGACGTTTCGCGTGCCAAGGGGCGTTTGCGCTCTGCTTTGGGTAATGGAGTTGAAGTTGCTTCTGATGGAAATCAAATAACGGTTTTATATACAGAAAAACAAAAGCAGGAAATGATTAACGATGCGTTAACGCGCAGTATTGAAATCGTTCGTCGTCGTATTGATGCATTGGGAACCAAAGAACCGTCAATTCAAACACAGGGGGGAAAATATATTTTAATCCAATTGCCCGGTGTTGATAATCCAGAACATATAAAAGATTTGATAGGGCAAACTGCAAAAATGACATTCCATTTGGTAAATGAAAATGTTACGGATGCACAAATTATGTCGGGGCATGCACCCGCAGGAACGCGGTTTTTGCCATATATGAACGCACCAGGGCAGATGGTTGCAGTATACTCTAGAATTGAAATTTCTGGTGAATCATTGACCGATTCTCAGGCTGATTTTGGTCAGCATAATGATGCAGTTGTTACAACCGTATTTGATGCTACGGGGGCGCGTCGTTTTGCGCGTTTGACCACGGAACATGTTGGTGAACGTTTTGCGATTGTTTTGGATGGCAAAGTTTTGTCCGCTCCAACAATTCGTGAACCGATTCCAGGCGGTCGTGGGCAAATTTCAGGTGGATTTACGTTGCAGGGGGCCAAAGATTTAGCGGTGTTATTACGATCTGGGGCGTTACCTGCACCATTACAGGTAATTGAAGAACGTACAGTTGGGGCCGGTTTGGGGGCCGATACAATTGCTGCGGGTAAAATTGGTTCGGCAATTGGTGTTCTGTTTATTATATTATTTATGTTATTAGCATACAGTACATTCGGGTTGGTCGCAGATATTGTTTTATTGGTTAATTTGGCAATGATTGTCGGTATTTCTGCGTTGTTTGGTGCAACATTGACGTTGCCTGGTATTGCGGGGATCGTTTTGACATTGGGGATGGCGGTTGACGCGAATATATTGCCGTTCGAACGTATTCGAGATGAAGTTCGTTCGGGTGTCCCAACATTACGTGCCGTTGATTTAGGTTTTAACCGTTCGATTAAGACTGTTATGGATGGTAATTTAACTAATTTGATTTGTGCACTGATTTTGTTCCAATTTGGTGCTGGGCCGATACGTGGTTTTGCCGTAACATTATCAATTGGTGTATTAACAACGTTGTTTACGTGTATGATGTTATCACGTGTACTGATTGATTTTTATATGAATGGTAAAAATAAGAAAATTGGTTTTATAAAGAATAAATAAAGGGGACAGTAATGAAATTCCGTTTTATGAAATATCGTAAATTGTCGTATTGGGTTTCAGGAATATTGGTTGCGTTATCAATTGTGTCGTTGTTTACACGTGGATTGAATTACGGAATCGATTTTTCTGGTGGTATATCGATGGAGGTAACCCCGGTATCAACTGATATGACGGTTGATAAAATGCGTCATGATTTGGCGGCATTTAGCCCAGAATTGCAATCTGTTGATGGTAATTCAATTTTAATACGCGTTGGGTTACCAAAAGGGGCAACGGATGCCGAACAAAATACCCGTGTTGGTGAAATAAAACAGATTTTGGGTAATCAGGTTGAATACGCCCAGGTTCAAATTGTTGGACCAAAAATAGGTGGGGAATTGGTTCGTGGTGGCATTTTGGCGATATTGGTGTCTTTTGTATTAATGAGTATTTATATTTGGATTAGATATCGCGGTGGTTATGCGGTTGGGTCGTTTGTTTCATTGATTTTGGATTTTATATTGATGTTTGGTTTCTTTTCCATTGCAGGCTTGGAATTCAATCAAACAGCGATTGCGGTTATTTTAATGGGGATAGGTTATTCTATTAATGACAAAGTTGTAAATTATGACAGAATTGATGAAAATATTAAAAAATACCACAAAATGCCGATGAATGATTTGATTGATTTGTCTGTTAATGAAATGTTGCGTCGTACCGTTATGACCAGTGTTTCAACAATTTTGGCAATGATTGGTTTGTATTCATTTGGTGGATTAATGTTACATGATTTTGCAATAGCAATGACATTTTCAATTATAATGGGAACTTTAACCAGTATTTATATTTCAAATGTTGTTTTGTATCATTTTAATTTACGTGATACGCAATATTAAATGTATCTGGGCGCAGTCCAAAATATGGGGATGAAAATGAAATTGCGTAATTTGTTTTTATTAGGAACTTTATTTTTGGCAATTGTGCCCGCATATGGTGATGGTTTATTTTTTGAGGATGAACCAATTCAAGATAACTTGCCGGTTTTTGATATGTCGGCAACATTTGCAGAAATTTTTGAAAAATTAGATAGCGTCAGCTGGGCTGGAAAAAATATTAATGTAGCAATTGAAAGTTTGGAAAAATTGAATCCGAATGCACATATTGCAGCAACAGATGAACGGGTCGTATTGGTTTGGCGGGATTCTATAATTGCAAATTATCCGCGTCCCGCATCCAGAGATTGGAAGGGGTTTGGGGAAATTACCACGGCGTTAATATTAAAATTACGGGCCAATGATACTGATTTACACCAAGCCAGCCCCAATGAAATATATCAACGTGTTGTATCGTGTTTAACACGGGGAATTGATGAAAATGGACGCTATATTTATTCTCGGGCAGCCGAAGTTAATGAAGATGGACGTATATTAACCAGTGTTGGATTGACAGGATCTCGTGACGAACGTGGTAATTGGCGTGTTCATGGGGTTTTTAAAGGGGCACCAGCAGATATTGCTGGGGTTCGTTCTGGGGATTTGATATCTGAAATAAATGGTCGTTCTGTCCATGATATGACTGATGCGGATATGGAATCTGTATTAACTGGATTTAATTCTGGAACGTCAAAGTTACATTTGTTGACACCAACCGGAAATCGTGACGTTGTATTACGACGTGCAACAATTGTATTAGCTGACGCAGATATTGTTCATCGTTCAAATGGAAATGAAGGGGAAATTTTAGAAATATTTGTTCACAGAATTTCTGACAATGCGGTTTCTATTGTGAACGAAGCTCTGGCTACATATCCAAATCTGTCCGGTATCGTTTTGGATTTGCGTGCTGCATCGGGCGATGATGAACGTGCCGCTGCAAAATTTGCAGGATTATTTATCGGGGCACATCCAATCATGCGAATTGTTGAAACCGCCCGTGCTGAGGTTGAGGTTGTCCCAGGCGGTGATGCGGTAACACATGCAAATGTTATTGTTTTGATGTCGGACCAAACACGTGGAACGGCCGAGGCGGTTGTGTCCGCATTTTATGAAAATAAACGTGGCGTATTAATTGGTACACCAACCGCAGGCAGTGCCCGTATAGCAACACGTATCAATTTAAATGATGGCGGTGCGTTGGAATTACTAAATAAATCGTTAAAAACTGGCAATGGACGCAAAATAGATGGAGTGGGGGTGTTCCCGATTGTATGTTTATCGAATATACGGACAAATTCACAACAAAATGCGTTTTTTTTGAATGTTGTGAATAATGATTTTCAGGCACACGATTATAATCGTGATAAGGATGTTGATGTATCGGCGATTAGGCGTGGGTGTCCAACAATTACCAGTGGGGCAGATGAAGATTTTGTTTCGGCAGCGGTGGCGATGAAGATATTAACAGACAAAGTTGTTTACAGCAGATTGATTGCCGAATAGTTTTTTATTGTGGGGGCAAGTATGTTTTTAACATCTGATAACAAGATTAAATGGAATTTAATTGGATTTTCGGCAATGGGGGGGATGCTAACAATTATTGCTGGAGTGTGTTGGTTTGATTATCCTGTATTTTTATTTGTGCGTAATTTAAATTGTATTTTATGGGAATATTTTGGATACATTTTTGATGCAAAAATATGGTTACTTATAACTGGAATATTGATTTTTGTGATTTATGCAAAAAAAACAGTAAAATCATTTAATAATGTTTTAAATTTTGTAAAAGAATTCAAAATAAAATCAATTTTTATTGATTTTATAGAAAAAACAAAGCGTAGTTATGCATTTTTTATATTTTGTTCGGTCTTTATGGCCAGTATTATAACCGTTGTGTTAAAGGCCGTTATTGGGCGTGCACGCCCCGTGTTTTTTGAGGCCCTGGATATGATTGGTTTTTATCCGATGTCGACAGAATGGGCGTATAATTCAATGCCGTCTGGGCATGCGGCGGCATCTTTTGCTGGGTTAGTTATGTTAGGGTTATTGGTACCAAAATTGAAACCTGTAACATGGACGGTGGCAATTGTTGTTGCAGTGTCGCGGGTGGCTGTTGGGGCACATTGGCCAACGGATGTTTTGTTTGGGGCATTTATTGGTATGATATGTGCAGATTTTGTAATGGCGTATTTAAAACATTTTGAACATAAAAAATAAAATTACACATTATTTATGTGTTTATTTTCGCTTTTTTGATTTTTTTATGATAAAATACACGACATGGAAAATGGATCTAAATTATTGCCAGATAGTATTTCTGGGGCATTAAAAAGTATAACACGCCAGATATTTGGTGGTTTTTTGTGTGTGTTGGGTATATGGTTATTGTTCGTATTATTTTCATACAATCAGTATTTGGACGGATTTTCTACTGCCAGTACGTTTGGTAGTCAGACATTAGGTGGGCAATTTATTGGTTTTATACGTTATTGTATCGGATTTGTTCCATCGGCATTTATGTATCTATGTTTAATTCGTTGGGGGATATCGTGGTTGTTCGGTGTAAGTGAAAATTCTGCGCCTGAATATAATGTATTGCGTTTTTTTGTTGCGATATGTTTTGGGGGCGCCGGTTTTGGTTTGATTTTACCGTCTGTTCCATTGGGGGGATTGGTTGGCAGTATTGTTGCAATGGATATTAATAATATATTTGGGGCGTTTAGCAGCATAATAGGTATTTTGTGTTTAACGATATTTTTATTCTTAGCATCAGTTTTGTTGCATATAAAATGGGTTCATGTTATTGCATTATCGCGTGTTATATTGCAAACGTTACGTTGGATATTGTCTGTGTTTCATTTAATGCCATATTCACAACGTCCAAAAATTAATACAATAAACAATATGGTTGACGATACATATGATGATGCGGATGAAGAAAATACCAATTCTGTGATAGATGCAGTGGAACGTGTACAAAAAAAGGGGGGAGGACAGCGTACAGGTTCAAAAAAACGTGTTGAACGTACGGCGATTGCACGCAATGAAAACAAAGATGTTATGGTCACAGATATTGCAGAATATAAATTACCAGACCCCGCATTTTTGGAACGTTCAAATTTTGGTAAAAACATTGTTACACCGGAATTAAAACAAAACGCCAAAGCAATGGAAATTCATTTCGCAGAATTTGGAGTAAAGGGATCTGTTGTTGGAATAAGACCAGGACCAATTGTTACATTGTATGAATTTGAATTGGAATCTGGGACACGTATGTCTAAGGTTAAAGATACTGTCGAAGATATGATACGTGAAATGGCGACGCATAATATTCGTATCGCACACATTCCTGGAACAACATTAATTGGTGTTGAAATGGTGAATTTGAACCGTCAAACGGTAAAGTATCGTTCTTTGATTGAAGATCCGATGTTTATTAATTCTAAATATAAAATTCCATTGGCGTTGGGGGTAAATATTGGTGGAAATCCGATGTATTATGATTTAGCAAAAATGCCCCATATGTTGATTGCAGGGCGTACAGGATCGGGTAAATCTGTATTTGTACAGTCAATTATAACATCAATTGTTTACCATTTTACCCCCGATAAATGTAAATTGATGATTATTGATCCAAAGGGGGTTGATTTTGGATTTTGGGACGATATTCCACATTTAATAACACCGATTGTAAAATTGGATC
The DNA here is from genome assembly GCA_024402715.1 of Alphaproteobacteria bacterium. GTDB lineage: Bacteria > Pseudomonadota > Alphaproteobacteria > Rs-D84 > Rs-D84 > Enterousia. The sequence continues at coordinate 9,034 of JAKSTF010000001.1, read as the reverse complement.
CAGTTGCGGCTGTGAATGCATTGAAATGGGCTGTGCGCGAAATGGATGATCGATATAAGCGTATGGCGTTTGTTAATGCACGTGATTTTACCACATATAATGAGATTATGGCCCAGAAACGTGCAAATGGCGAGGTTTTAACCCAACAGGTTGCAGTTGGAACGGATGAAGAAACGGGTGAAATATTGTTTGAAACCAAAGAAATTGACATGTCACCGTGGGCATATATCGTAATTGTTATTGACGAGGTTGCAGATTTAATGTCATTGGCCCGTAAAGAAGTCGAGGCATGTATTCAACGCATTGCACAAAAGGCACGTGCTTGTGGAATTCATTTGGTGATGGCAACCCAGCGTCCAGATGCCACCACTATTACTGGTGTGATAAAGGCTAATTTTCCAACGCGTGTTTCATTTCAGGCACGTAGTTATATTGATAGTATGACAACACTGGGGGATAAGGGGGCGGAACAATTATTGGCATGTGGTGATATGTTATTCAGCGAAGGTGGTTTACAGCCCGTACGTATACATGGGGCATTTATTTCGGATACAGAATTAACAAAAATTGGTAATTTTTTACGTACTCAAGGTACGCCGGAATATGCCAGTGGTGTTACAGATGGTGAGATTGGAGATACAGATATTGCATCTGGTGGTGGGACAACCGGAACCAAGGCTAATAATAAAGATGGTGATTTATATGAACAGGCCAAAGAAATTGTTTTACGCGATAAAAAACCAACAATTTCATATATTCAACGTCGTTTAAGTATTGGATATAATAAGGCGGCTGGTTTTATTGAACGCATGGAACAGGAAGGCGTTGTTAGTTCCCCAGATGCCAATAATAAACGTCATATTTTGTAATAAAAAATTATGTCATAATACCGGTTTTATTGGGGTGTTTGAATATATTTTGTGCTTTTTTCGATTCGTTTTTTGTGGTATAATCACCCCAACAAAAGGAGTTTTTTAACATGCAAAAGCAAATGTCTTTGTTCATTTGGGCGGTTGCAGTTTTTGGTATGGCGCCTGTGTGGGCTGCGACAAATTCTGGAATGAATGGCGCATCTGTGGCCGATTTTACCGGTAATCCATCGGTTCGTACGCGTGTAAACGTTGATTATGAAAAGTATGAAACACGTACATCGACAAAAACATATGATGCCCAAGATGCGCGCAATATTTATTACACAAAACCATCTGATCGCAGTCAGTTATATAAACAGTATACAGCAAATCGCAGTGGAATGCAGACTGTCCGTACATCGCGTGCGGAAACATATCGGACGGAATTAAAACGTAAGTATTTTTTAGCACATCCGTTTTTTCAACCGTTAAAGGGTAAATTTGCATCTGCCACAGACGTTTCATACTATAACGATGCGTTTGATTTTAAAATGCAGCCGGTTGGTTCGACAAATATGTATCAAGATTCAAATTGGAAAACCAGTCAATTTGTTGTTCAGGAAACGGTCAGTGTTGGTTTAACAGATACTGTCGCGTTGGCGGTTGGTGGACAATACAGTGCCAATAAGTATAAAATGAAATTTGATGGTTTGGACAATGCAACCAGCGACAGCAGTGATTTGAATTCAATAAACATTGGTGCACAATGGCGTGTTCTGGATACAGATCGTGGTATTGCAACATTATCTGGATATTATAACTATGCTCGCGGTGATTTTAGGGCAGACGTATTTGCGTTGGATTTTCGTGCCGGGTACAAGGTTGCGTCATCAACTGTATATGGTGTTGGCCGTGGTTGGTATTATTCGTATGATGGTGATTTTTATGGCAATTATATGGCCGGTGAAAATGATTATGGCCCGTCATCGTTGGTTTTGGTTCAGGGAACACATGCGGACAGTATAATTTATGCCGAAGGCGGTATTGGCGTCTTTACCGTAATGGATGAAGATTGGACATTAAATGCCGAAGCACTGTATGGTTATTATGATTGGCACAATATGTTGTCATTAAAAGCGGCGATTGGATGGCAACCAAATGATTGGTTGGGCCTGAATTTATACGCAAAAACATCTGTATATGACAGTGCAAACGGTTCAAAGTTTGATTATTTTATGGATGGGTATGATAGTCCGGCTAATTTGGTTCACGAAGAAGGTAAATATAAAATAGAAAATAAATCAGAATTATCGTTTGGTGTTCAGGCATTCTTGTATTTTTAATAAATTAGGTACATAGTTTTAATTTGAAATTATGTACCTTTTGGTATTTGTTATGGGGAAAATAAAATGCGTAAAATAGTATTTTTTATAATAAGTGTTTTTGTCTGTGTTAACAGTGCGTTTTCTGCAACAGACCGGTTGTCACGCGATACATCAGATCCGGCGTTTTTAATGGGTCAAGATGAATTTTTATCACAAACATATATATCATTTATGGATGATGTGTTAAAATTCGGTCAGGCATTTTCATATGGTGCAACAAATCGTTTCAGTTTGGGGGCCAAGGCACATTATCAAATTGATTTTGATGGTAATCAGGATGGATTTTCCAGTGTTGATGTTGGTGGGCAGTATCGATTGGCTTCAAACATGAAAAATGGTGCAAATATTGTATCTGATGCGTTGTTTGGGGTGTTGATTGGTGGATCGGATACTGTGCGGACGCCATATTATGCAGATTCTACATATTATGCCGGATTGCGATTGGCACGCCAATGGTCGGTATTAACGTTGGCCGCAACGGTAAAATCCAGTTGGGTTTTTGATGATACACGTGGAATGGCATATATTGACTTAATGCCACAGGCGTATTTCAGAATTGGACCATGGCGTTTGGGGGCTGATTTTATGTGGCGCAAGGCGACAACACCAGCATATGACCAAGAATGGTTGGGGGGAAAAATAATTCGTCAATATGGCCGTACACAATACATTGGTCATGTTGATTACGAATTTGAAAGCGAAAATGCTCAAGTTGGTTTTCGTGTAAACATACTGTTTTAAAAATGGGGCAGTTTATGCCCCATTTTTATTCATGTAAATGTACCAATAATGGGTGGTCTAATTGGAAAATTTTATTTTTTAGAATTTATTTTTTCACGCATCGCATCCCAATATTCTAAACGTTTTTTTATTTCACGTTCAAAACCACGTTCAATTGGATAATAAAATTTTTGGCGTGGCATTGATTCTGGAAAACAATTTTGCCCAGAAAAACCGGTTGGTGTATCTGGGTCATATATATATCCGTCACCATAACCCAAATTTTTCATCATTTTCGTTGGGGCGTTCAGAATATTCTTTGGTGGCGGAACACTGCCTGTTTCACGGGCGACTGCGTACGCGGCCTTTTGTGCACGGTAATTTCCAATGCTTTTTGGTGCAGTGCCCAAATATATTACCAATTCTGTTAGTGCTAAATCCCCCTCGGGACTGCCAATGCGTTCATATAATTGCCATGCGGCCAGTGCAATTTGCATTGCGTTTGGATCCGCCAAACCAACATCTTCCATTGCAAATCGTGCCAAGCGTCTGAATAAATACATTGGATCCTGGCCAGATGTCATCATGCGGGCAACCCAATATAACGCAGCATCAGTATCTGATGCACGTAATGATTTATGAACCGCCGATATTAAATTATAATGCTCATCGCCACTTTTGTCTGACAATGGGGAACGTTTTTGTATAACGCCGTCCAACATATCAGAATCTAACGGTGCAGAAAAATTTGCATTGGCTAAATATTCAACTGTATTTAATAAAAATCTGGCATCGCCATCGGCAATTTGTGCCAAATGTTTGCGGGCATTTTCATCCAATGGCAATTTGATACCTAAAAATTTTTCGGCGCGTTCAATCAATGTTTCTAAATCATCATCTGATAATGATTGCAGGACCCCGATATGGCATCGTGATAGCAACGCATTATTTAAATTAAAACTGGGATTTTCTGTTGTCGCACCAATAAATACAACCGTTCCGTCTTCTAAATACGGTAATAATGTATCTTGTTGTGTTTTATTAAAACGGTGAATTTCATCTATAAATAACAATGTATTACGACCGATGTCGCGGTTAATGCGTGCCGCATCCATAGTTTTTTTTACATCTGCAGTTCCAGAAAACACAGCAGACATTGGAACAAAATCCATATCGACAGAATTGGCCAATGCACGTGCAATTGTTGTTTTCCCGCATCCCGGTGGTCCCCATAAAATTAAATTTGATAAACGTTGATTATCAACCATTTTGCGGACCAAGCCATTTTCACCCAATAATGTTGTTTGACCAACAACATCATCAATGTTTTGTGGGCGCATTAAATCTGCCAAGGGTCTGTTTTCGTTTTTCATTTTTATGATATATTTTTGATTTTATTAAAAAAATGTTCTATATTGTCGGCATTGTATTAAATTTATAATAATTTATCAATGGATAAAAATATGTGAAAACAGTGATAAGTATGGGGATAAAATGTCAGAAAAAAACAATGTGTTATTATGGTTTTGTTCAAAAAAAATAAACCCAAAACAATATGTAATGATTATGTTGGCGTTAGGGGGATTTACGATTTGGAAAGAATATACAGAAAAACATAATGCCGAAAATCATCCCGCATATTGTACATATGATTCTTTTGTTGGAAAATGCGAGCCGTTAACGCCATTTTCTATTGCAAATATAATTGCTGTCGAAGGTGTTCGTTTAAATTCAGATGGTTTACACCGTGTTTATGATGACGGTAATAAACAAATGACAATTGGATTTGGTAACACTGTATTACAAAATGGCCGCAGTGTGACACAGCATACTGCCGCAATAAATGATTCAGTGGCATATAATACCGCAAAATGGCATATTGAGTGTAACGAGACATATTTTACATTGTTTTGTTATGCGGTTGCATTTGGTAAAATTGATAAATTGTCAGAACGCGAAATCATGGCAATGACCAGTATTATGTATAATTCTGGCAGTCGTTTAATCGAAGATAATAAAGATAAAAATTGTCAAAACAGATTTGAATTATTGCGCCAAGATTTTAAAAATTATGGTGCAAATTTGCCGGACAGTATCGTTGAACAACGGTTTGCACAATATCCACCGGTTGCGTTGGAAAAATTTGGTTTGGCGTGGAAAAATGGTGAATCAGTACAAAAATTGGCAGATTTGTTGGGGGAATATCAACGTGGTGGTGGCGGTTTACGTGTACGTCGTTGGATCGAAGCTGGTTTATTAACCGGTGATATAACACCGCAAATGTTAATGCACTGTCCTGCAGGTGGGGTATATGATTTTTTTGGAACCATTGGCGGTACAAAGGACTGTTTGTGGAATACGGATAAAAACGGTGTTATCAGTGTTCGGCGTGATATGTATAAAAAATTTGAAGATTGGTTAAAAAATCCAGTTAATAAAGATGGCTTAGATATAACAACGCAAACAATGCAATCTGTTAGATACATGCCAAAAAATGTGGCCGCCAGTATTCAAACGATGAACCCAGAAATGCGAAATCGGCGAACGCCACATCAAATTTATTGGACCGAAGACAGTGTTGGAATTGATTATAATTCACGATACGCAGATGTAATGTGGTGTTATCATAATGAATGGTATAACGTTGCAGAAATAAAAATAAATGATTTATTAAAAGAATATCTTGAAAGATATGCATTGTTAAAAAATAATTTATCACTGATTTATTTGAAGACAAATCGCTATGATTCGGTAATTGATAATTCACGTTATATTTTGTGGGCACAAAATAGATTACATGACAATTATAAAACAGATAAAAGTCAATATGGTTTTGCATATAATAATGCAGGGTGTGCATATGAAAAAATTGCAATGTCAAAAAAACTTATCGATGAACAAATTCATATGTTAGAAACAGCCCAAAAAAAATATGAACTGGCACTAGAAAATGGGTATGCAAATGCACAATATGCAATAAATCGTGTGCAAAATCATTTAATGAAAATTAAAAATGAAAATATAAAATAATACAATGTGGTAATAAAATGCAGGTATATGTAAATTATAATGATAAACGGTGGAAAAAATATAAAATAGATTTTGAAAAAATCGCCTGTATGGCGGTTTCTGCCGTATACAAAGAATCCGAAGTGTCGATAATATTAACGTCTGATTCTGAAATCCACGCGTTAAATCGTGAATACAGAAATATTGATAAACCAACAAATGTATTGTCATTTGAATTGGGGGATGATTTGTTGTTGGGGGATATTTATATATCATTGGATACGGTTAAACGTGAAGCAATTGCTTTGGGAATATCGGTCGAAGAACATGTTGCACATATGGTAATTCATGGAATGTTGCATTTACAAGGATATGATCATATCAAAGATGATGAAGCCGAAATTATGCAGGCCTTAGAAACAAAGTTGTTAAAAAAATTAGGCTATAAAAATCCATATGACGATGGTGGATTTTTTGAAAGGTTTTTATCTAGTATAAAACGCATGTATGAACACAGATTAACGCAATATTCATTGTATGGTATATTTGGTGGTATTGCTGCAATTGGTTTTGCGCCATTTTATGTTTGGTGGACTACATTATTGGGGATTGGTGGTGCGTATTGGTTAACAACACGTATGCAAAATCGTATTGGTTTTTTGCGTGGTTTAATGCATGCAGCACCATTTGGGGCAATGTATGCAATTTCAATGTTTTGGTGGGTGTTGCACTCAATTTATGTTGTTCCTGAATTGGCCGAACAATTTGCTGTGTGGACAATCCCCGGCATAATTGGTATTGGGTTAGCGGGGGTGATAATATTTTCGACACCATTTGCGTTGTTTATGCGTTTTCGATCAGGTATTTTATCCCGCCCATTCATTTTTGCAGCCACATGGACATTTATTTTATGGTTGCGTGAATGGTTTTTAACGGGGTTTCCTTGGAATCCGATTGCAAATATCGTAATGCCATGGAAAACGTTGGTAAATTCAATGTCAATTTGGGGGGCATTGGGGTTAACGTTTATCATAATTGGGGGTGTGTCGGCAATTGTTGAATTGTTGCGTTATCGGGGTAAAAAACGAACATGGTTTCCAGTTTTAATTTTTGTATTGTTGGGATTAATCGGAATAATTGGTGGCCGTATAAATATCCGTATGGCAAATCCTATAAAAGAAAATATTAATCAACCGGTTATCCGAATTGTTCAACCGGCACGTTCACAAGTACAAAAAATGCCAAATGGACGTGCAGATGCAATTGCAATGGCCGAAAAAAACATAGAACAAATGTATTTATTGGCACGTGATAACGGCACAAATACAGCGGATTTAATCGTGTACCCAGAAACAACATACCCATTTGTTATCACGGATAATAAAATGCAACTGGCCAAATTACTGGGAAAAAATATAATTACAGGTGCGTTAACATATTCAAATGGCCGTATGTATAATTCTATGATTTTTGCCAACCAGGATGGTATAATTTGGCATAAATACAGTAAATCACATTTGGTTCCATTTGGTGAATACAGCCCATTCGGAATTATGCCATCACCGACTGAATTAGGGCGGGGAAGTGGACCAGAAATAGTTGGCATTGATTTAACATCGGGAAAATTTGTGATTGCCCCCGCCATATGTTATGAAATAATTTTTTCAGATGCATTGATAAAACAAAATAATCAAAAAATAAATGCCATAATAAATATAACAAATGATACGTGGTTTGGTAAAACCCCCGGAACGTATCAACACTTAGATATGGTTCGGCGTTATGCAATTGAATCGGGGGTGCCAATTATCCGTGCAAATTATTCTGGAATCAGTGCATTTATTGATGCCGCGGGAAACATTACATCATATTTGGAAGTAGGGCAAACAGGAATATTAGACGGTGTATCACACGGTGAACATTTTACATTGTACAGATACATTGGTCGCAACGGTTGGATGATTATAATATTGTTATTTTCAATCTGTTGTGTTTATGGTATCAAACAAAATGATAAATCAATGTAATAAATGATATTATTTATAATAACAATTGTCTGTATAATGCCATGTCCCGGATGTATTGGTAAATTGCGCCGTTTTTGGAACGTAACAATCATTTATGGTTGTTGAACCCTCTGCAGATGTTGCACTGGTATTGTTGGTTGTGGTTTTACAACTGGTACATGCCGTTGCACCGGCGGAACTGTAGGTTCCCGCGGCACATTTTGTACAAGTGTTTGAATTTTTATAATATCCCGCATTACATTGCCACGAACAACCCGTTGCACTGGTGCCACCATTGCTGGTATAGGTTGCATTTGATGGTGCATTTGTACAGGCTTTACACTGTTTTGACGACGAATCGTAATAGTTACCGATAGCATCACATTTACTACAATTGGAATAATTTATTACACACTCGGTACCATACCCATACCCGCATGATTGACTAAAATCATAGCTCTTTGCAATCAACTGATAACCGGCACTGCATGTTTGACAATCTGGTATTGCCAGGTAAGAACCTCCAGCTGTAATATATTTATAATTATATGCTGTACAATTCGAATAAGACCCCGCAGGACTGGTCATATGTTGGGTGGCGAATTGGGCTTGTGTGGCAGTATAACCACCATTGTTACAACTGCATCCTTGAACAGCACATTCTGCACTTTCAGTTACACAAAACAATAAAAATAATGCATAGGTAAGTTTATTTAATGTATGTATGTATGTATGTATGTATGTATGTATGTATGTATGTATGTATGTATGTATCATTGGCGTTCAACTCAAAATTCTGTGTCCAGCATATACAAAATATCGTGCAAAAGCAAGTGCTTTTATGCACTGTGTTTGTTTATTGCATTGTTTATTTCGTCTAATGATGCATTACATGGTAACATTGGCTCAAACCATATATTGGCGGTGCCACTGTGCATACGACCATGCTTTGGCCAATATAAACCTGTGTCGGTTCCAACCGGTAATATTGGTAATTTTAATTGATGGGCCAAAAATAATAAGCCACGTTTTAATGGTACAGGGTGCCCAGGTTTTGTTCGTG